>CAYUOW010000038.1:2627-23599 GCA_964446455.1 uncultured Desulfocurvus sp. | reverse complement strand
GCCTTCGCCCGCGGCGCTTTGGGCCACGATGTCGCCGCCGCAGTCCTTGATGATGCCGTAGCTGATGGACAGGCCGAGGCCCGTGCCCTTGCCCACCTTCTTGGTGGTGAAGAAGGGCTCGAAGATCTTGTTCAGCACGCCGGGGGGGATGCCCGCGCCGGTGTCAGCGATCTCCACGGCCACGAACTGGCCGCTGCGTCTGGCGGACAGGGAGATGCGCTTGGGCCGCTCCGCCTTGGCCCCGTCCTGGGCGTCCTGGCTTTCGCACCGCATGTCCGCGGCCTGGCGCTCCTCGATGGCGTCGCGGGCGTTGATGAGCATGTTGATGAACACCTGCTCCAGCCTGCCCGCGTCGGCCATCACCGGCGGCAAGTCCGGGGCGATTTCCTGCACCACCTCGATCTCGCGCAGCTTGAGCTGCTGGCTGAAGATATCCAGCGCGCGACGCAGAATGCCGCCCACGTCCACTGGCTCAAGCTTCATTTCCGGCTTGCGGCCGAACTCGCGCAGGTGGTTGATGATCTTGCTGGCCCGATCCACGTGGCCGTCGATTTCCTCGGTCAGGGTGGCCAGGATGTCCTTGGCCAGTTCCTCGCCGCGGTCGATCTTGCGGCGGATGAAGCTGGCCGCGGTCTTGATGACGGAGAGCGGCTGGTTCAGCTCATGGGCCATGCCCGTGGCCATCTCGCCCAGGGTGGCCATCTTGGAGGCCTGGATGAGCTGCTGCTCAGTCTCCAGGCGCTTGGTCATGTCGCTGGTGGTGACCAGGAGCACCTTCTGCCCGCTGAACTCCGAGGGCGACAGGCGCACGGTGACGAAGAGCCGGCGGCCGTCCTTGGCCACGTTGATGACGCGGTCGTGCAGGCTTTTTTGCCGCAGCTTCAGACGGTACGGCTCGCGGTCGTCCTGGGGGAACAGCGAGAGGAAGCTCGCGCCCACCAGTTCCGCGCGCTCAAAGCCGTACACCGGCTTCACGCTCTCGTTGCAGTCCAGGATGGTCAGGCTGCCCTCGTCCAGCACGAACACCGGATTGGGGATGTTCTTGAAGATGGCCAGGTATTTGCGCTCGCTCTTTTCGAGCTTGTCCTCCAGCTGCTTGCGGCTGGTGATGTCCAGGCACATCTCCATGGCCGCCACAACCTCGCCCTCCGCGTTCTTGATGGGCGAGCTGGTGACGAGCCAGTGGCGGATGGTGCCATCGGCATCCAGGCCGGACTCCTCGCTGGTGAAGGAGCGACCAGTCTCGAAGCTCATTTCCACCGGACAGTTGGGGCACTTCTCGCTGCGGCCCTTGTAGGCGTGGTAGCAGGTGTCGCCCGGCTTGGGGCGGAACTTCTCGCGGAACTCCTGGTTGTAGCGCAGCAGGCGGAAATTGCGGTCCTGCACGGTGATGATGCAGGGCACCAGCGAAAAGAGCGTCTGGTACTCGTCGCGCTGGCGGTTCAGCTCGATCTGCTTGTCGCTGATGCTCTTGCCCATGCGCTCGATGGTGTGCACCAGGGTGCCCATCTCGTCCGGCTGGTCGATGTCGATGCGCGTGCACTGGCCGCCCTCGGCGATGAGCTGCGCGCCGGTGATGAGCTTTCTTATGGGGCGCATGACAAAGCGGCCCATGAACACGGAAATGGCCAGGCCCATGCCTGCCAGAACGATGATGGTGAAGGCCACGCTGCGGTTCTGAAAGGAGGAAATCTCGCGGTCCGTGGCTTCGAGGGAAAGCACCACGTCGATGGCGCCCAGGACCTTCTTGTCCGCCGGATGAAAGTGGCAGCCCTCGGAGCAGCCCTCCTCGTTGTGGATGGGGCTGATGATCCCTAAGCGACGCTGGCCGCTGGCGTCCTCAAAGATGCGCGTACGGCTTTCCAGGGGCACATCCGGCGGGGGCGGGGTGGTCTGGTGGCACACGTAGCAGGCCTGGCTCTTGATGTCCGTCACCGTGTCCACCTCGGACCGGATGTTGGAGAACTTGATCTGGCCTTCCTTGTTGTACACGCGCACGGCCTGGATGCCCGGCTGGGTGCCGATGTTGGTGATGATCTGGTTCAGGTCGTCGCGCGAGTTGATCATCATGGCGTAGCGCGTGCCGAGCTTGATGGTGGTGCCCAGGCGGTCGGCCTCGGACACCGCGTAGCTCATGAGAATCTCTTCCTGATGGCTGATGGCGAAATAGGACAAGGCGGCCACGCTGAGCACGAGCGTGCTCCCCGCCGTGGCGATGAGCTTCAGAACCAGGCTCTTCTGGATGATGCTCCACGGGTTCCGCATGGCCTGCCCTCTGGGAAGCGATTATCCGGACCGAAGGCCTGCCGCGTAAGAACGGCAAGCCCACGGTCCGGCTTCAGGTCATCAGCGCTTGTGACACTGGCCGCAGGCCACGGGCCCCTTGCCCTTGGCCTGGTGGCAGCCGATGCACTGCTTGTGGTAGGCCCGGGTGAGGCTGGTGCCCTTGCCCTCGGCCTTCAGCTTGTGGCAGTCGGCGCAGGGCGTGCCCTCGGTGGAGGCGCTCTTGTCCAGCTTGCCGTTCACGCCACCGTGGTGGCAGACCACGCATTCCTCGATCTTGGCCTTCTCGTTGTGCTGGTCGTGTTTGAACTGGGCGGCCGGGCGGGTGAGCTTGCCAAAAGCCGCCGGGGCCAGGGTCTTCATGTCCTGCTGGGAAAGCGCCGCCTGGGCGCAGGCCAGTACGAGCGCGGTCGCCAGCAGAAGCGGGAGTGTGCGGTTCATGGATGATTCCTCCTACGCTTCGGGTTTTTCCATGCACTCGTAAATGATGTCGCTCAAGAACTTCAAGTCCATTCCCAGCTTGTGGTGGTGGATGATGTCGTGCAGGCCGCCGTGGCAGTTGTGGCAGGGGGTGATGACGGTCTTGACGCCCTTCTCCGCCGTGGCCGCAAGCTGCTGGGCCTTGACCTCGTTTCCGGCCACGCGCTGGTTCTTGAACGGGGGGCCGGTGTTGATGACGCCGCCGCCCGCCGCGCAGCAGAAGTTGTGCTCCATGTTCGGGTGCATCTCGATGATGTCGCCCTCCACCAAAAAGCGCGTCACCTCGCGCAGCTTCTGCTGCAGGCCGCGTCCGCGCACGATGTTGCAGGGATCCTGGATGGTGACCGGTCCGGGGAACTTCTTGGCCAGCTTGATGCGGCCCTCCTGGATGAGCTCCCAGTAGAACTCCACGGCGTGGACCACCGGCACGGGATGCATGCGCCAGCCCAGCCAGCGGTTGCCCACGTCGTACACGCTGCGGAAGGCGTGGCCGCACTCGCCCATGACGATGCGCTTGACCTTGAGCTTCTGGGCGCTTTCGAAGTGCCTGCGCTTGAGCCGGCCCATCATCTCGAAGTCGCCGGTGAACATGCACATGTCGGAGTTGTCCCAGCCGGGTTCGGCGGGCATGGTCCAGTCCAGTCCAGACATGTGCAGGATGGCCGCGGCCTGGTAGATGAGCTGGGTGCGGAACTTGGGCTCGGGCGCTATGACCGAGTAGTAGATGTCAGCGCCCTCTTTATCGAGCGGGATGCGCAGGCCGGGGAATTCCTCCCGCGCCTCGTCCTCCTGCCACATGAGCGAATCCGTCCACTCGTCGTCCTTCACCCACATCTGGTTGAACACCGAGCTGTGGCTGTGGGCCGTATCTTGAATGTACTGCGGCGTGACGCCAAGCTTGTGGCAGATGCGCCGCACCGTGCTCATGATGTAGCCCGTGTCCACGCCGATGGGGCAGAAGTGCACGCAGCGGCGGCACAGGTTGCATTCGGTGTAGGCCAGCTGGGCCATGCCGTACACGAAGTCCGCGTCCACCTTGCCGCCGGTTTTCAGCAGCACGCCCATGGTCTGGTGCACCTTGCCCGCCGGGGTGAAGCTCGGATCTCCCGGGTGGGAAAGGGAGAAGTGGCAGGCTTCCGCGCACAGGCCGCAGCGCATGCAGGTTTCCGAATAGGCCTTGAGCCGCGCGCCGGTTTCCCCGGTGATGACGGCATTGACTATTTTTTCGATTTTCTCCGGCGTGAGCTTCGACACCCCGCGCCTGAGCCCCACGTCCTCTATGAGTCTTTCCGCAATGCCCATGTCTTTCGTCCTCCTTGGGGGGCGTTACCAGTCACGCGCATGGCGCACGCCGCCGAACTCCGAGCCCATGTAGGCCCGGGTGAACACGGCGAAAACCATGTGCGAGAGGCGGGTGAAGGGAATGGCCGCGAGCATGACCTCTCCGGCCACCACGTGCAGGATGACCATGAGATCGTAGTTCAGGGCCTGGTGGTAGGCCAAAAAGCCCGTCAGGAAGGGCAGAAGAACGATGGTGAGCGCCAGCCAGTCCTGCCCGGTGGTGATGTAGCGCACCTCGGGCTGCATGATCCTGCGGCCGGCGAAGTACAGGCAGGCCGCGATGACCACGAGGGTCATGATGTCGGCCACGTTGTCGGGCAGGCTCACGTAGCTGATGCCGAAGAACTGGTCCCAGAGCATCACGTGGGCCGCCAGGAAGATGGGCGCCACGACGAGGCAGGCGTGGAAGGCGAAGGTGGCCACGGTCATGGCCGGGCTCTTTTTCCAGCCCAGGGCGTTGAAGGGGACGAGCCAGTTGAAGATGGAGCGCAGCGAGAAGCCCAGGTCCATGAAGGCCAGGGACGAGGCGTCTTTCTTCTTGGCCAGCTGGTACATGGAGTAAAGCCGCCAGGCCGAGCCCAGGAGGAAGATCCCCCAGGCGGCCCAGGCCAGCGGCCCGGTGACGAATTCATACGCGGCATTCATGTGTGAATCCTCCTTGGCGGTTTACGCCTGGCCCACATCGGCCACGATGCGCACGGCGGAGCCCTTGTCGATGCCGCGGATGAGCAGCTTCTTGCCGTCCGGGCTGAAAGTGGGCGCGAAGACCTGGTCGAACTCCCGCTGGTAGGGGCGGCCGTTCACCACGATGGTCTGGCGCTTGCCCTTGGCCACCTTGGCCGCCACGTGCCCGCCCGCGGGGCTGATGACCGGCTGCCAGGCCATGTCCCAGGTGCCGGCCCAGGCGCCGCCGTTGACCAGGATCTGCCAGTCGGCATTGTCCACGCAGCCCAGGGCGGCCACGGTGCTGCCGTCACGGTCCATGGCCAGGTCCGTCACCACCGGGAAGTGCAGGCCCCAGGGCTTGCCGTTCACGGCCACGGTGAAGTTGCCGAACTCCGGCGCCACGATGGCGGCGATGCTCTTGCCGTCCTGGCTGATCTGCTGGTGCCAGCACTGCACGAACTTGGGCTCCCAGATGATCTGGCCGTCCTGGGCCATGCCCCACAGGCCCTTCAGCCGCACGGGGGCCACCACCTTGCCCGTTGCCGGGTTGAAGCGCGGCTCCCACACGCAGGCGTATTTCTCTGCCCACAGCTTGCCGTCCACGGCGATGGAGTAGTCGTAAAGGGTCAGGCGCACCTGGGCGGCCACGTGCTGGCCTTGCGCGTCGAAGACCGGGGTCCAGCAGTTCATGAAGTTGGCGTCCCACTTCTGGCCGTTCACCGCCACGCCGAACACGCCGTTCTGGAAGGCCTCCAGGTCGGCGGGCTTGAGGGATTCCAGCTGCACCACCGCGGCCGAGGCCTTGCCGTCGTCGGAGAGTGCGCACTGGTTGGCGTTTTCAAACAGGGTGTCCCAGGTCACCCCGTCGATGCACAGGCCGTATTCGCCGCCGCTTTGCATGCAGGCCGCGATGACATCGCCTTCCTTGGAGAACTGCGTGCCCCAGAGGTAGTCGAAGCTTTCTTCCCAGGCCTCGCCGTCCACCGCCAGGGTCCACATGCCGTCCTGCTGGACCACGGCGGTGAGCCGGCCATCCGGGCTGAAGCGCGGGTACCAGGCTTTGTCGAAGGTGTTTTCCCACTGTTCGCCGTTGACGAAGGCGGTGAAGCCGCCCTCTTCCAGGCTGGCCAGGGCCGCCACGCGCTCCCCGTCCGGAGAGGCGTGGTACTCCTCCACCCAGGCGACGTTTTCCGGCCGCTCCATGGAGGCGAGGATCACGCGTTGTCCCGATTCCCAATCCCACAAGGCTGGTGGATGCATGCCGTTCCTCCCCCGCACGAGGTGCGTGCGTCTTGAATGTGCTCACACTACATTGCTAGGCGATTCTAAGAATCCACACTCAAAAGCCGCGCTATGAATAAGAAAACAGCACATGCGAAAGCTTACTGAATGCAGTTTCGCTTGCAATACTGCCACAGTATTTTTTTTGTGTGAAGTACTTTTTTGAATTTTTTGTTTACATACAGCAAAAGTATGTATAAGATAGCAATGCATACGAATGCAGTATGAGTTGAAACGATACGAAAGATGGTGTAGTGCAGAGAATCAGACCCCCTGAATAGACGAGCTCAATGGTCTGATATCTCGCAATAGGCTGACGGGAAAGAACATCTTTCGCGCAAGGAGGCCTCACATGCGCCTGACCACAAAAGGTCGTTACGGGATGCGGCTCGTGCTGGACATCGCCCAACACGAGAAATACGGCCCTGTTTCCATGGCCGAGACCTCCCTGCGGCAAGATATTTCCGCAAAATATCTCGAGCGCCTGGTGGGCGAACTGCAACGCGCGGGAGTGGTGAAAAGCCTGCGCGGCCGCGAAGGCGGACACCTCCTGGCCATGCCCCCGGAAAAAATCACCGTGGGCGACATCGTGCGCATCCTGGAAGGCGAGGCCGCCCAACTGGCCTGCAGCCACAACCGCCTGGCCTGCCCGCGCTCCGTGCACTGCCTCACCCGGGCCATCTGGGTCGCCGCCGACCAGGCCATGTTCGAGAAGCTCGACTCCGTCACCGTGCGCGACATCATCGAGGACGGGCAGAACTGCCTGTCCGTGAAGGAGGCCGAACAGGCCCGCCTGGCGCGCGGCCTGCCCCCCGCGCCCCCGCCCGCGCCAGACATCGGCGGACGCAGAAAGGCCGTGCGTCGCATCCTGCGCCAGCGCCTGGCCATGACCATGAACCGCCCGCCCAGGCCCGACGGCGCACCCAAGAAAATAATGGTGGTGGACGACGATCCGGACATCGTCGACTATCTCGTCACCGTGTTCCGCGAGCGCGGCTATGCCACCTGCTCGGCCAACGGCGGCGTGGAGGCCACGGAGGTGCTCATCAAGGAGAACCCGGACCTCATCACCCTGGACCTGGAAATGCCCGAGGAATGGGGACCGCGTTTCTACCGCCGCTTCGCCCGCCTGCCGGAGTACAAGCACATTCCGGTCATCGTCATCAGCGGCCTGCCCGGCATCCACATGGCCATCTCCAAGGCCGTGGCCACCGTGCGCAAGCCCTTCGACCCCAAGGAAGTGCTGCGGCTGGTGGAAGGGGCCATCGGCGCGCCGTAGAAGGGGGGAAAGAGAAAGAGAATATTTTTCCCGGGGGCATGATTCTCCCCGCCCCCCCTCGTGGCAAACAGAAGCGCCTGGACCGAGTTGAACCCGGTTCAGGCGCTTTCGTTTGCGGAGATGCCAGGATGGCCGAGGCTCCCCCTTGGAGAGGACCTTGGGACGGCGCCCCTTGGCGCCCTCTTCCCGCCCCCGCTTGCCCCGCACGGGCAATGGGGCTACAGCATGTGCACATGCGAGTCCCCTCCACCCCAGCGCCAAGGAGCGCCCCATGCGCCAGAATCTTTTGGGCGGCCTGACCCAGTTTCCCGGCTCCACGGCCGGAACCACCGCCGGGCGGCTGCCCGAATCCGACCGCTACGCCCACGGCGGCAACATCTGGAAGCTGGCCGAGCGCGCAGGCGTGCGGCCCGAGGAACTCATCGATTTTTCGGCCAACATCAACCCGCTGGGGCCGCCCACGTGGCTTCCGGAAGCTGTGGCCGACGCCCTGGCCCAAGTCTCGCACTACCCGGACCCGGAAGCGGGCGACCTGACGCTGGCGGCCTGCGAACTGTACAAGGTTTGGCCCACCCAGGCCGTGGCGGGCAACGGCGCCTCGGAGCTTCTGCCTGCCATCTGCCAGCTGGCGGCCCGCCAGGGGCTGACGCGGGCGGTGATTCCTGTCCCGGCGTACGTGGACCAGGACCGTTGCTGTCGCTTGGCGGGCCTTGAGGTCGAAGCCCTCACGTGCATGGCGCACAAGGGCTTCGCGCCCGACTTGGAGGCCCTGGCCGCCAAGCTGGACCGCCCGGCCCTGGTGCTTTTGACCAGCCCCGGCAATCCCACGGGCGCGTGCGTTCCGGCCCGGCATGTGCGCGACCTGGCGCGGGCCTTTCCGCAGAGCCTGTTCGTGGTGGACGAGAGCTTCGCGGACTTCGTGCCCGGCATTGACGATGAGACGGCGGGCGGCGCAGGCAGACTGGTGCGCCAGCGGCCGGACAACGTCATCGTGCTGGTCTCCATGACGAAATTTTACGCCGTGCCGGGCCTGCGCCTGGGGCTGTGCTTTGCCGCGCCGGAAAACGCCCAGCGCCTGCGCCGCCGCCTGCCGCCCTGGAACGTGAGCATCCTGGCCCAGAAGGTGGGCGCGCGCTGCCTGCGCGACCTGGACTACCGCAGCCGCACCATCGCCGAGGTGGCGGGCCTGCGCGAAGCCCTCACCGCGGAACTGCGGGAGATCCCCGGCCTGCGCGTGTTTCCGGGCCAGGCGAACTTCCTCCTGTGCCGCCTGGACCGCGTGGGCATGAGCGCCCAGCCCCTGTTCGAGCGCCTGCTGTCCGAGGGGCTGGCCATCCGCCTGTGCATGAATTTCGAGGGCCTGGACGACAGCTACTTCCGCATCGCCGTGCGCACCAGGGAAGAGAACGCCAAGCTGGTGGACGCCCTGGCGCGCTTCTCCGGCATCGTGAAGGCTCCGGCCGTGGTGCAGCGGAAGAAGACGCCCGCCGTGATGGTCCAGGGCACCTGCTCCAACGCGGGCAAGAGCGTGCTGGCCGCGGGCATCTGCCGCATCCTTCTGGAGGACGGCTTCGATGTCGCGCCCTTCAAGGCCCAGAACATGTCCAACAACTCCGCAGTGACGCCCGACGGAAGGGAGATCGGCCGGGCCCAGGCCACCCAGGCCCAGGCCTGCCGCCTGACGCCCGACGCGCGCATGAACCCGGTGCTCTTGAAGCCCACGGGCGACACCGGCTCGCAGGTGCTGGTGCACGGCAGGCCCGTGGGGCTCATGAACGTGCAGCAGTACCACGCCTACAAGCCGCAGGCCTGGGCGGCGGTGACGCAGGCCTACGACTCCCTCGCGGCCGAGCATCAGGTGATGGTGCTGGAGGGCGCGGGCAGCCCGGCCGAGGTGAACCTGAAGGACCAGGACATCGTGAACATGAAGATGGCGCTGCACGCCGGGGCCAAGGTGCTCCTGGTGGGCGACATCGACCGGGGAGGCGTGTTTGCCGCGCTTTCCGGCACCTACGACATCCTGGACGAGGCCGAGCGCGCCACGGTCTTCGGCCACGTGCTGAACAAGTTCCGGGGCGACGCCAGCATCCTGGGTCCGGCGCTGGATTTCCTGTACCGCCGCACGGGCAAGCCGGTGCTCGGCGTAGTGCCCTGGCTTTCCACGCTCGCCCTGCCGGAGGAAGACTCCGTGGGGCTCCGCAACACCGTTGCGGACCAGGGCGCCAAGCAGCCGGACGCCTTGGACATCGCCGTTGTGGTCCCGTCGCGCATCGCCAACTTCAACGACCTGGACCCCCTGGCCGCGGAGCCCGACGTGCGCTTGCGCCTGGTGCGCGACGTGCGCGAGTTGGGCAGCCCGGACGCCGTCATCCTGCCGGGCAGCAAGAACACCATCGACGACATGCGCGCCCTGCGTGGCGCTGGGCTGGCCGCCGCCCTGCGCGGCCTGCCGCCCGCAACCAGCGTCATCGGCATCTGCGCGGGGCTGCAGATGCTGGGCACCCGCGTGGACGACCCGCTGGGCATGGAATCCGGCCAGAAATCCGCCGACGGCTTCGGCCTCTTGCCGCTCAGCACCGAGCTCAAACGCGACAAGACCCTCACCCGCGTGAGCCTCACGCATCCCAAGTCCGGGCACGCCATCAGCGGCTACGAGATCCACCACGGCGAAACCGTGCTTGAGACCGCCAGCGCCAGCCCGCTCTTTGCCGATGCCACGGGCCGCGCCCTGGCCTGGGGCCTGGCGCCGGACAAAGGCGACAAGGCCGCGGCCGCCACGGGTCTGCCGCGCGTGTGGGGCACGTACCTGCACGGCGTGTTCGACGAGGACGCCTTCCGCCGCCAGTTCATAGACGCGCTGCGCATCCGCAAGGGCCTGAAGCCCCTGAAGGAGCCGCAGACGCATTTCGGCCTGGAGCCTGCGCTGGAGCGGCTGGCCCACTTCCTGCGCCAGCACCTGGACATGGGCCGCGTGTATCAGGCGCTGGGGCTGCAAAGGCCCGGCGGCCTGCTGGGGTAGAGGGCAGAGGAAGAGAATGTTTTTTTTCCAGGGGGAATGATTCCCCCCGGACCCCCTCTTTTTGTTTGGCCGGGCGGCGCACTGCAGAAACGCGGCGCGCCGCCCGGCCAAACAAAAAGAGTTCACGAGGACGTTGGCTGATCCCCCCTTTGCGGGTCCAGGGGGTGCATACCCCCTGGCGGGGTCCAAGGGGCGGAGCCCCTTGCCTGGTCCCAGATCCAGCGCCCCTGCCTTGCGGAGCAAACCAAGCGGAGCACCGACCATGCAGCAGTCCAAAAAACCTCGCGTCATCATCGTCGGAGCAGGTTTCTCCGGCATCTTCGCGGCGCGCGAGCTGGCGGGCGAGCCCTGCGACGTGCTCATCATCGACCGCAACAATGCGCACACCTTCCTGCCCCTGCTCTATCAGGTTGCCACGGCGGCGGTTGAGTCCGAACACATCGCCGCGCCGGTGCGCGGGGTCATCCGCGCCATGGGCCGCAAGGCCGCCAACCTGGATTTCCTCATGGCCGAGGTACGCGGGGTGGACTTCGCGCAGCGGGTGGTTCTGGCCGAGGGCCAGGACGGCGAGGAACTGCGCCTGCCCTACGACTACCTGCTGCTCGCGCCCGGCAGCGTCACCAACACCTTCGGCGTGCCCGGCGCGGACGAGCACGCGTATTCGCTCAAGAACCTTGAGGAGGCCGTGCGCCTGCGCAACCACATCCTGCGCAGCTTCGAGGCCGCGGCCTGGACGGCTGACGCCGGCGCCCGGCTGAACCGCCTGTGCTTCGTGGTGGTGGGCGGCGGGCCCACGGGCGTGGAACTGGCCGGGGCCATGGCCGAGCTCATGACCGGCGCGCTGAAGCGCGACTTCCCGCGCCTGGGCTTGGACCGCCCCTGCGTGACCCTGCTGGAGGCGGGCGATGGGCTTTTGCCCGGCTTTCCGCAAAGCCTGCGCGACTACGCCCGGACAAAGCTGACCTCAATGGGGGTGGACGTGCGCCTGGGCGCGCAGGTGAGCAGCGTCAGCCCGCAGGGCGCGGAACTGAAGGACGGCGGGTCCATCCATGCCGCGACGGTGGTCTGGACGGCCGGTGTGAAGGGCGAGCCCCTGGCGGCGCGCCTGGGATTGCCGCAGGCGCCCAACGGGCAGCTTCTGGCACGGCCCACCTTGCAAAGCATTGAACACGACCAGATCTTCCTGGCCGGAGACATCTGCCGCGCGGAGCACGAAGGGCGGCCCCTGCCCATGTTCGCGCCACCGGCCATCCAGGAAGGCCGCCACGCAGCCCGGAACGTCCTGCGCCTGCTGCGCGGACAGAGTCCCCAGCCTTTCAAATATTTCGACAAGGGCATGATGGCAACCATCGGCAAGCGGGCGGCCGTGGCGCGCATGGGCACGCTCACGCTCAAAGGTCTGCCCGCGTGGCTGCTGTGGCTTGCCGTGCACCTGGCCTATCTCATCGGCTTCCGCAACCGGCTGTTCGTGCTGGCCAACTGGGCCGTGGACTATTTCCTGTCCGAGCGCGTGGTGCGGCTCATCAGCAGGCGCAATCCGCTGGAGTAGCCAGGGGCACCGCTCCCCCCAGAGGACGGGCACCTGCTCCCCGGGTACAAGGCCTTCCAACTCACGTCCCTGCCCCACCGCAAAGCCGAGCGCCCGGGCCGAGTAAAACTCGGCCGGGGCGCTCGGCTTTACCTTCGCGGGTCCCGGGGGTGAAAACCCCCTGGCGGGGTCCAAGGGGCGGAGCCCCTTTCCCGGCCACCCACTCCTACACGTTGCCCGCCGCTTCCTCCTCGCGCCCCAGCTCCATGAGCTTGGCGGCGTAGGTCTGGCGCAGGGTCTCCATGTACTCGGTGTCGATGGGCCCCTTCCAGGTGTTGATCTCGGTGTAGCGCTTGGGGATCTTGGCCTGCATGGGCGCATAGCCGGAGCGCATGCGCAGGCGCCAGCGCAGGCGCTGGATGGTTTCGCCCGCGCTGTCCAGGTTGGCGGCCACGTCGTCGTAGCCCAGGGAGGTGAGGGCCTGTTGCAGGCGCTCGGTGGAGTACACCCCGCGCGCGAACAGGCAGCCGGCCATGCTGGTCAAGACGATGCGGCTGGCCT
This sequence comes from uncultured Desulfocurvus sp., assembly GCA_964446455.1. GTDB lineage: Bacteria > Desulfobacterota > Desulfovibrionia > Desulfovibrionales > Desulfovibrionaceae > Humidesulfovibrio. The sequence goes on along the minus strand of CAYUOW010000038.1, from coordinate 11,161 downwards.
CGTCCTTCACGAATCCGGCCACGACCTTGGGCGCGTCCTTGTCCTGGGGCTTCTGGTCGGCGGAGTAGGCGCTGGAGTCCAGGTGCGAGTGCCGGAAGCTCAGGGACTCGGACACGAAGAAGGTTTCGCCGGTGGCGTAGCCCGCCATCTCCTGGCCCAGCACGCAGGCGTAATCCTCGCCGCGATAGTGCTGCGCGGCCTTCATGGTTCCTTGCGCCAGGCGGCGGTAGAACTCGTTGGTGCCGCGGCCCAGGTGGCCTATGGCGGCCTTGTAGCCCGCAGCCTCGCCGAATTTCAGCGGGGTCAGGGTCTCGGCCTCGGTGATGTGCCCCTTTTCCAGGGCCTCGGTGGCCCAGGCCAGGGCCACGCCGCCGCTCATGCAGTCCAGGCCCTCGCGCTCCACGGCGTCCATGAGGCCCAGCACGGCGAAGCCGTCGGTCATGCCGAGCATGGAGCCCAGCGAGAAGATGGGCTCGTAGTCGTAGGCCACTTGGCGATAGAGGTAGCGGTTGTCGGCCATGAACTTCTCGCGCAGGTAGCCGATGTGGATGCAGCCCACGGGGCAGCCCGCGCAGGCGGTATTGCGCAGCAGCATGTCCTTGGCGAAGCGCTCGCCGCTGATGCCGTCGATGCCGGGGTCGGTGGTGGCCTGCAGGTTGCGCCAGGGCAGGCTCTTCAGCTCGTTCAGCGCGGCCACGTTCCCGGCGGTGCCCAGGTCGTGGTACTTGCTCATCATGGAGGTCTCGGTGAGCAGCTCGTAGATCTCCTTGAAGACCTTGGCGTATTCCTTGCCCTCGGGCAGCGGGAACGAGGCGTCGCCCTGGATGGCGATGGCCTTGAGATTCTTGGCGCCCATGACCGCGCCGGAGCCCATGCGGCCGAAGTGGCGGTAGGTGTCCACGTTGATGCAGGCGTAGGCGCAGCCGGTTTCCCCAGCCGGGCCGATGCGCATGATGCTGCGCATGCCGGAGCCGGGCAGCATGTTGCGCACCATCTTGCCCGTGGTGAACACGTCCTTGCCCCACAAAAACGGCGCGTCCTTGATGTCCATGTGCTTGAAGCCCACGGAGAGCACGCAGGGGCGCTCGGCCTTGCCCACTATGACCAGGGCGTCCATGTCGGCGAAACGCAGGGCCAGGGCGCTGCGGCCGCCCGCGTGGGACTCCGTGTACTGGCCGTGGTAGGGCGAGAGGAACGAGCAGATGGTCTTGCTCATGAGCGGGAAATAGCCCGTGAGCGTGCCGATGGCGAAGATGAGGGGCTGCTTGGGGTCGGTCCAGGGCGCGCCGGGGTCGCCGTACTTCTCGAACAGCAGCGCGGCCAGGCCGGAGCCGCCGAGCCAGACCTCGCGGCCGGGCACGTTCTCCACATGGGTCTTGCGGGTGGTGAGGTCGACGATGACGACGCGGAAGTGCGGGCGAATCATTCGGCCACCTCCTGCACGAAGTTGGCCTGGCCCTTTTCGGCCAGCTCCAGGCAGTCGTGCGGGCAATAGGGCACGCAGCGCCCGCAATGCAGGCACATATACGGGTTGTCCAGCTCGTCCTGCACGATGGCCTCGATGGGGCAGGCCTTTACGCACTTGCCGCAGCGGATGCACAGTGCGCGGTCCTGCTTCACGCCGCCGTCGGATTTGCGAGGGGTGAGGGAGCCCGTGGGGCAGGCGGCCGCGCACGGGGGCGGATCGCAGGCCAGGCACACGCGCGCCTCGAAGCCGGTGGAAATGCCGCCGGAGGAGCCGATACGGATGCCTGCGGTGTACCAGGACAGGCGTTTGTGCACCAGTCGCGCGCAGGCGAGCGAACAGCTCTGGCAGCCGATGCAGCGCTCCATGCGCGCGGCGAAGAAGGTCTTCATTGGGTCTCCCGTTTCGGTCTGTGGCGGTTCAATATATATGTGGTTCAGGCTTGGGAGGTTCTTGGTTACGCCGGGCCGTTCGGCTTGCTGAAGTCCAGCACCATGTCCACCAGCTCCTCATCGGGGTTGAGCTTGATGGCGAAGCCGAACTTGCGCGCCAGGCCCTGCATGGCCTTGTTCTCCACCAGTGTCTGGCCCGAGAGGTGGCGGGTGCCGCGCGCGCGGGTGTAGTCGATCATCTTGCGGAACAGCAGGCTGCCCAGGCCAGTGCCCTTCTGGTCGGAGCGCACCACGATGGCGAACTCGGCATCCGTGTTGTCCGGCTTGGTGGCCGTGCGCACCACGCCGAGGGTCTCCGGCAGGCCGCCCTCGGTCAGGGCGCTGGCGATGAAGGCCATCTCGCGGTCGTAGTCGATCTGGGTGAAGCGGGCCATGTCCTTGTGGTCGAAGTCGCGCCGGACGGACCCGAAGAAGCGCATGCGCAGGTCGTCGTCGGAAAGCTGCTTGATGAAGGCGCGGTGGGCGGCCTCGTCCTCGGGCCGGATGGGCCGAAGCGAGATCTTGCGGCCGTTCTTCAGCACCGCCGGTTCCTCCAGCTCCTTGGGATAGGGGCGGATGGCCAGACGCTCCGCGCCCAGGCGCGATTCCCGGGCCACGCCCATGCGCGCGCCCAGGCAGAGCACGCCCATCTCGTCGGCGTAGAGGGGGTTGATGTCCAGGCTCGCGATCTGCGGCACGTCGATGATCAGCTGGGCGATCTGAATAATTGTCAGGCAGATGTCGTCCACATCCGCCGGGGCGTGCTGCGGCGTGCCGGACAAAAGCCCACTGATGCGCGTGCGCGAGACCAGCTCCCGGGCCAGGCTCATGTTCAGCGGCGGCAGGGTCACGGCGCGGTCGCGGATCATTTCCCGCGCGTCGCCGCCGTGGCCGAAGGCGATGACCGGTCCGAACACCGGGTCCAGGTGGGTGGAGACGAAAAGTTCGTGCGCGCCCGCGCGGCGGCCCATCTTCTGCACGGTGAAGCCCTCGATGTAGGCGTCCGGCCTTTGGCGCGAAACGCGGGCCAGGATGCTGGCGCAGGCCTCCCAGACCTTGTCCGGGCCTTCCAGGTCGAGCACCACGCCGCCCACCTCGTGCGGCTGGCTGATCTGCGGGCTTTTCAGCTTCACGGCCACGGGGTAGCCCAGCTGATCGGCCGCGATGACCGCCTCGCGCGCGCTGGTCACGTGGCGCGTCTCCACCACGGGAATGCCGTAGGCCGTGAGCACATCCTTGGCCTCGGCGCTGGTGAGCTGGCTTCTGCCTTCGGCCAGCGCCCGGGCGCAGATGTCGCGCGCGCCTTGCGTGTCCGGGAAAAAGTCCGAGGGCAGCGAGTCCGGCGTCTGGATGAGCAGTTCCTGGTTCTTCTGGAACTGCACCATGTAGAGGAAGGCCCGCACGGCCTGCTCCGGGGTCTCGTAGGTGGGCACGCCGCCATCGGCGAAGACCGCGCGCGCCTTCAAGGCCGAGTCCGAGCCCATCCAGGAGGTGAGGACCATGCGCTTGGCCTTCTTGGCCTGCAGGGCCACGGCCTGGGCCACCTCCACCTCCGACAGGCCCGCGAAGGGCACGTGCAGCAGCAGGGCCGCGTCCACGCCCGGATCGGTGAGCAGGATCTTGAGCGCCTCCACCCAGTCGGCCGCCTTGGCGTCGAAACGCAGGCCCACGGGGTTGCCGCCGTCCCAGGCGCCGCCCAGAAGCTTGTCCAGCGCCAGGGTGGTGTCGTCGGTGAAATGGGCCAGCCGCCCACCGCCGGAGAGCAGGGCGTCGGCCGCCATGATGCCGGCCGAGGCGCCGTTGACCAGGATGGCCAGGCGGTCGCCGCGCACGGGCCGCCCGCCGGAAAGGGTCTGGGCGGCGTCGAAAAGCCCGTCGATGCTGCCCACGCGCAGCATGCCCGCGCGGCGGAAGGCCACGTCGTACACCTCGTCGGTGGAGGCGGCCTGGGTCATGCCCTCGTGCTCGCCGGTGGCCATGGCCAGCTCGGCCAGGGCCGCGTGCAGGGCCTGGCCGGGGCGCAGGGCCAGCACCGGCTTGTTGCGGCTGGCCGCGCGCGCGGCGGAGACAAAGCCCCGCGCGTCGTGGATGCTTTCCACGTAGAGCAGGATGGAGCGCACCAGCGGGTCCGCGCCCAGGTGGTCCAGGATGTCGGCAAAGGTGATGTCGATCTGCGCGCCCAGGGAAATGATGTGCGAGAAGCCGATGCCGTGGCTGCCCGCCCAGTCCAGAACCGTGGTGAACAGGCTGTCGGACTGGGACAGGAAGGCCGTCCGGCCGGGCAGGCAGCCGGTGTGGGCCAGGCTGGCGTTCAGGTTCAGGGAGGGCACGATAAGACCCATGCACTTGGGCCCCAGGATGCGCAGGGTCGGGGTCTGGGCGGCTTCCAGGATCTCCGCGCGCAGGCGCTGGCGGCTTTTCTCGTCCAGGCGGGCGAAGCCGGGGCCCATGAGGGCGACCGAACGCGTGCCGCGCGCGCGCAGGGCGTCGATGATGGCCGGGGCTTCCAGCAGGGGGCGGCAGACGATGGCCAGGTCCGGGGTCTTGGGCAGCTCGGCCACGGTGGCGTAGGTCAGCACCCCGGCGATGGCCTCGGCCTCGCAGCTCACGGGCATCACCGGCCCGGTGAAGCCGCCGCCCATGAGGTTCTTCATCACCACATGCCCGATGTTGGCCGGGTCGTTGGCCGCGCCGATGACCGCCACCGCCTTGGGGCTGAAGAGGGAGTCGAGGTTGGTCAGGCTCATGCGGCACCCCGTGTGCGGACTTCTGGCAGGGGTTCGCCCGCAAAGCGCCGGGCTTGGGTTCTGATAGCCCGAACAGGCGCCGGGTGGCAACACTTGCCGTCCGGACGGCGGGCATGAAAAATGCTGATTGACCCTAAAGGAAATTTTTGTCCGATCCGAAGAGCATGTGTAGGTCCATTGCGCCTCCCCTCCTGAAATAAAGGCCTCTGCACACAAAATTTATTACAGGAGACGAAAATGGACATTTCTACCTACAGCAACAGCCTCACGCAGACTTCCTCCGACGGCGCGACCTCCATCACCATCGGCTCCATGTCGAAGAACGCCAAAAGCACCCTGACGACTGGCGGTTCTTCGTCGGACTCCGATTCCTCCAGCTCCAGCGGCGATACCGTCACCATTTCCGATCAGGCCAAGAGCCTGTCGGCCACGGCGAGCAGCTCCAAGAGCTCCTCCACGGAATCGAGCAGCAGCAGCGACACCGAAACCACGGTGGAAAAGCTGCAGAAGCAGATCAAGGAGCTGCAGCAGCAGATCAAGGACGCCCAGAACGACAGCACCCTGACCGACGACGAGAAGCAGGCCAAGGTGCAGCAGCTGCAGTCCCAGCTCATGATGGTGCAGTCGCAGCTCATGGAGGCCCAGGCCCAGAGTTCCGGCTCCTCCTCCAGCTCCAACGGCGGCACCAGCGCCGAGGGCTTCGCCAGCAGCCTCACCGGCGCATAAGCCAGCCAAGCGCAATCCCACGGGCCGCCCGCCTCCTGCAAGAGGAGCCGGGCGGCTTGTTTATATTCTCGCTCCCCCCTAAAGTTTCGTATCGTGTTGCCGATATGAAACGCGTCAACGTTTTTCGGTGCCCGCAACGGGAGGACCGCGCATGAACGTTTCCACCAATGCAAGCCTTGCCACGACCCTTGCTGCCGGGCCAGAGGACGGCCTCGCCAGCGCTGCCGCGGCCAAGTCCGGTTCCGGCACGCTGAATGTCGCAAGCCGCCAGGACGCCACTGCGGACGACGGCGATACCGTGAGCATCTCGGCCGAAGGCTTGGCCCTGGCCGCCAAGGCTACTCAGGCCGCCAGCAATGCGGGTGCGGCCGTGGGCTCCTCCTCTGCGGACGGCACGGACGAGACTGCCAGCACCGCCATCTCCGACAGTCTCAACATAGATGGCGGCGCGTTGGTCATGACCGGCTCCGACAGCGCAGGGGGAGCTTCCGGCGAAAGCACCGACACCAGTGATGTGGCTGACAGCACATACGAAAAGGTGCTCAAAGAGATCCAGAAGCTGCAACAGCAGATCAAGGAAGTTCAGGACGACCCCTCCCTGACCGAGGAACAGAAGCGGGCCAAGGTGCAAGAACTTGAGCAGCAGCTGCTGACCATGGAGAGCCAGCTGCTTGAGGCCAAGGCGAAAAGCGCGGGCGACCCGCTGACCTACAAGGGTGGCACCAGGGCAAAATTCGCCAGCAGCCTCACCGGCGCATAAGCCAGCCAAGCGCAATCCCACGGGCCGCCCGCCTCCTGCAAGAGGAGCCGGGCGGCTTGTTCTTTTCGTGAAAAATCGCACATATCGGCCTTCGCGGCCATACCCCCAGGCCCCACCTGCCGCTTACCGCCGTTCACTTAAACTTTTGCGCCGTTCACCGAAGAACGCGCGCCAAGGCCTTGCTTCCTCCCGTAGGACGGGGGCACGTCAATCAGCACGCCGGCAACGGCCGGACTTCCAGGTCCGGCGCAGGCGCGGGCATACCTCAACGAAAGGCAGGAGCGAGGCAATGAGCGAAGAGCACAAGATCGAGAGCATGCAGCAGGAAGGCCGCACCTTCGACCCGCCCAAGGGCGTGCAGCAGAACGCCTACGTGAAGTCCATGGCCGAGTACGAGGCCCTGTACAAGCGCGCGGACGAAGACCCGGAAGGCTACTGGGCCGAGCGCGCCCGCGAGCTCATCACCTGGGACAAGCCCTTTACCAAGGTGCTTGAGGCGGACATGAAGACGCCGGTCATCAAGTGGTTCGGCGACGGCAAGCTGAACGTCTCCGCCAACTGCCTGGACCGCCACCTGACCGACGGCCGCCGCAACAAGGCCGCCATCATCTGGCAGGGCGAGCCCGAGGAAGACGTCAAGGTCTACACCTACCAGATGCTGCACTCCGAGGTCTGCCGCTGCGCCAACCTCCTGAAGAAGCTCGGCGTCAAACGCGGCGACCGCGTTGCGCTCTACCTGCCCATGATTCCCGAACTGGCCATCGCCATGCTGGCCTGCACGCGCATCGGCGCCACCCACTCCATCGTTTTCGCGGGCTTCTCCGCCGTCAGCCTGCAGAACCGCATCGACGACTGCCAGGCCAAGGTCCTCCTGACCGCCGACGCCGTGCTGCGCGGCGGCCGCGCCATCCCCCTCAAGGGCAACGTGGACGAGGCCCTGAAGACCTGCCCCAGCGTGGAGCAGTGCGTGGTGGTGAAGCGCGCCGGCGTTGATATCCGCATGGTCGAGGGCCGCGACATCTGGTGGCACGACGCCATGAGCGCCGAGGACATCACCTCCGACTGCCCCTATGAGAAGATGGACGCCGAGGACCCGCTGTTCATCCTCTACACCTCCGGCTCCACGGGCAAGCCCAAGGGCGTGGTGCACTCCACCGGCGGCTACCTCACCTACGCCGCGCACACCACCCAGTGGGTCTTCGACCTGAAGGACGACGACGTCTACATGTGCACGGCCGACGTGGGCTGGATCACCGGCCACAGCTACATCGTGTACGGCCCGCTGGCCCTGGGCGCCACCAGCATCATGTTCGAGGGCGTGCCGAGCTTCCCCAAGCCGGACCGCTTCTGGAAGATCGTGGAGAAGTTCAAGGTCAACATCTTCTACACCGCGCCCACGGCCATCCGTGCGCTGATGCGCGAGGGCACCGACTGGCCCAAGAAGCACGACCTCTCCTCCTTGCGCATCCTGGGCAGCGTGGGCGAACCCATCAACCCGGAAGCCTGGATGTGGTACTACGAGAACGTGGGCGGCAGCCGCACCCCCATCGTGGACACCTGGTGGCAGACCGAGACCGGCGGCATCATGATCTCCGCCCTGCCCGGCGCCACGCCGCTCAAGCCAGGCTCGGCCACGCGGCCCCTGCCCGGCGTGGCCGCGGCCATCGTCAAGGCCGACGGCACCGACGCCGGAGCGGACGAGGGCGGCCACCTGGTCATCAAGAAGCCCTGGCCCGGCATGCTGCGCGGCGTCTTCGGCGACCCCGAGCGCTACCGCAAGACCTACTTCGACCGCTTCCCCGGCTGGTACGAGGCGGGCGACGGCGCACGGGTAGACAAGGACGGATATTTTTGGATAATGGGACGGCTGGATGACGTCATCAACGTCTCCGGGCACCGCCTGGGCACGGCCGAGATCGAATCGGCGCTGGTGGCGCACCCGAACGTGGCCGAAGCCGCGGTGGTGGGCATGCCCCACCACATCAAGGGCCAGGGCATCTACGCCTACGTGACCCTGAAGAGCGGCATCGAGGAGTCCGACGAGCTGCGCAAGGCCCTGGTGGCCCATGTGCGCAAGGAGATCGGGCCCATCGCCACGCCGGAAGTGATACAGTTCGCCGACGGGTTGCCGAAGACCCGTTCCGGCAAGATCATGCGGCGCATTCTGCGCAAGATCGCCGAAGGGCAGATCGAAGACTTCGGCGACACCTCCACGCTGGCCGATCCGACCGTGATCACCAGCCTGGTGGAAGGAAAGAAGGACCTCCTGGGTCAGTAGCGCCGACTCAGGAATCATCCGGGGTTGCGGGGGCGGATCGGCCGCCCCCGCTTTTCCCCCCTTCGGGGGGCTTCGCCCCATTCAAGAGATTACGCCCTTGCAGATGTTTCGCATGGCCCGGCTTTTT
>CAYUOW010000038.1:0-2527 GCA_964446455.1 uncultured Desulfocurvus sp. | reverse complement strand
CGGCTCGGAGAGCGCGTACATGAGCGCGTTCAAGGACGGCGGGCCCACGCCCATGCCCAGGCCCAGCACCAGCGCCGTGGCCGTTTCCATGGCCAGGCCGTACGTCCCCCACAGCATGCCGAAGCCCAGGGCGGTCAACCCATAGCACCACAGCACGAGCAGCGGCTTCTTGACCTCGTCGAACAAGCGCGAGGCGAACACGCGGATGGCCAGCATTACCAGGGTCTGGATGCTGAAAAAGAACCCCACCCCGCCCAGGCCCCGGCTCTCGAACAGGCTCTTGGACAAAAAGAACAGGGCCGAGAAGTTCACGTAATAGACCATGTTCAGCACAAGCATGAGCGCGGTCTTGCGCGTGCGCAGACTGGTGAGCAGCACGTCGAAGCCGGTGCCGCGGCCGTCGCCGCATGCGGGTTGGGCCTTGCTGCGCCGCAAGAGGGCCAGGTTGATGCCCGCCGCAGGCACCAGGGCCAGGGACATGAGCGCGTAGCCGTGCGCGGGCGAGGGCAGAAGAGCGCCCAGGTGGTCGAAGGCAAAGGGCACGATGGAATACGGCAGGAGCGCGGCGATGGAATAGACGCCAAAGGCCTGGCCGCTGCGCTCCGGGGCGATGCTCGTCACCAGCAGCGTGGTGGCCGAGGCCGTCAACAGCGCGATGCCCACCCCGTTCATGAGCCGCAGGGCGAACAGTCCCGGCACGTCCGTCTCGAACAGGTACCCCACCCCGCAGCCGATCAAGAGCCCGATGCCGAGGAAGATGGCCCAGGGTGCGGTGCGCTCGCACAGCTTCGGCGTGAACAGCAGGAATCCGGCGATGGTGGCGAGCGACGAGGAGCCGATGATGGCGCCGCGCCAGGCCTGCGGCACGCCCAGGGACTCCAGGTACGGGTACAGGTTGTAGAAGACCGAGATGTTGCAATAGGCCAGCAGCATGAACAGGCACAAGGCCAGGAAGCGGAAGGTGAACAAGGGCGGGCGAGGGCTCTGCATGAATGCTCCGCGGGCGCATGGCCCGTGGCCCAGCGCCTAGCCCCGGCGCGGCGCGAGGTCAAGGCGTGAGCGCTTGCCCGCGCATCGCCGAGGCGGGGCGCCCGTCGAGGCAATTCGGGGCCGAAGGACGCGAGAAAGGCAATCACCATGTCTCCTCCGCACCGCAAAGCGCCCGGGCCGAGTTCATACTCGGCCCGGGCGCTTTGCGGTGCCCTGCGGGTCCAGGGGGTGCATACCCCCTGGCCGCCGGAGGCTCTTCCTCCCCTCTCCCCTTCTCCTACCCGAACGCGGCCGCAACCTGCTGCGCGCGCCGCGCACAAGCCTGCCCGATCCAGGCGGGCGGCGGGGCTCCGGCCAGGGCGCGCTGCATGTCCTGGCGCAAGGCAGCCAAAGCACGGACCTGCCCGGCCTCGTCCTCAGGCAGATGCGCGGGGTCCAGCTCCAGGCTCACGGTCCCGCCGTAGCCCAGGCTGCCCAGGCGCGAGAGGAAGGGCCCCAGGGGCAGCTCGCCCGTGCCGGGCAGCAGATGCTCGGTGAAGCCCTGGGCATCGGAAAAATGCACGTGCCGAATGAGACAGGACGAAGCGTCGCAGGGGATGCGCGCCAGGCTCTCCAGCACGTCCCGGCCGGAGACACCCAGGTGGCACACGTCGAGGGTCAGACCCAGGTCCTTGCTTTGGCATTCGGCGATGAGGCCATCGAGGGGATCGCGGCCGAAGAGCCCGCCCGCACCGGCGGCCCAGGGCAGATTCTCCAGGGACAGGCTGACTCCGGCGGGCGCGCCCAGCAGCCGCGGCAGGTTCTCGGCCCGGGCGAACCAGCGGGTCTGGATGGCGTCGCGCAGAGTTCCGGCGGGCGGGTGCAGGGTCACGTGCACGGCGTTGTTGTTGGCGGCGCAGCGCAGGCTGGCGGCCAGGGCCACGGCGGCGCGCCAGGCGTCCATGTGCCCGCCCCAGGCGCTCCAGTTGCGAAACGGGGCGTGCACCACGCGCACAGGGCACAGGGCGTGGGCCTCGGTGACGGCCAGGCCGGGCGCGATCCTGGGCGAGCCCATGACCAGGTCGAGCCCGGCAAAGCCAGCGGCGGCGGCGATGCCCGCTATGGCAGGCAGGGGCAGATGGAACAGCGAGCCCGTGGACAGCAGCGCCAGGGGCTTGGCGTTGGCGGGGCCGCCAGGGTTTGGCGCGCCCGAGGTCGTGGTGTCGGCGTGGCTGTCCATGGCACCTGGATGCCCCGGGGCGCGTCAACCGGCAATGCAATTCCGGGGAACGGACGCGGCCGCGTGGTGAACGGCGGTTCTGGCCCTGCGGGTGTTTTGCCTAGCGGAACAGCCCGGCATAGAGGCCGTATCCTGCCTGCTCCAGCTCCGGCGTGGGTATGAAGCGCAGGGCCGCGGAGTTCATGCAGTAGCGCTGTCCGCTGGCCCCGGCCACGCCCTGGCGCGGCCCGTCGTCGAACACGTGTCCCAGGTGGTTGCCGGAGTGCCAGGCCAGCACCTCGGTGCGCGGCATGAGCAGCTTGCGGTCCGTGCGGGTGG
>CAYUOW010000037.1:0-24312 GCA_964446455.1 uncultured Desulfocurvus sp. | reverse complement strand
CGCCACGCCCGTGGCCGAGCTCGTCCCGCACATCGCCGAGGCGTTGCGGCTGGCGCAGAGAGGCTAACGGCCCCTACTTCCCGGCCTTCCTGCGCACTGTCACGCTCTCGCCGCCGATGCCCCAGTTGTCCGTGTCCACCTCGTCGATGACCACCACCGTGGTGGCCGGGTTCTTGCCCAGGGTGTCGCGCAGCAGTTCGGTAACGCCCTTGATGAGCGCGGCCTTCTGTTCGGCGGTGGCGCCTTCGCGGGTGATCTTGATGTTCACGTAGGGCATGGCGGGCTCCTTGAAATCGGCCGTAGTGCAGGCCTGTTGCGGTTTTGACAATGATGTTTGAGGAAGGTATATTCCCCGCCTTTCAGAACCTCAACAGCAAAACGGAACCAATGAGCGCCATCCAAAAAATCAAGGGCTTCGCCGACCTCTTCCCCGAGGACGCGGCAAGCTTCACCCACATGGAAGCCCAGGCGCGCGCGGTCTTCGGCCGCTACGGCTTCGGCGAACTGCGCACGCCCGTGCTGGAACGCACGGAGCTCTTCGCCAAGGGCATCGGCGAGGACACGGACGTGGTCGGCAAGGAGATGTACACCTTCACCGACCGCGGCGACCGCTCGCTCACCCTGCGGCCCGAGGCCACGGCGGGCGTCCTGCGCGCGGCCATCGAGGCTGGCTCCATCGAGCCCGGCCGGGCCACGCGCCTGTACACCTTCGGCCCCATGTTCCGCTACGAGCGCCCGCAAAAGGGCCGCATGCGCCAGTTCCACCAGATCAACGCCGAACTCTTGGGCAGCCCGGAGCCCCAGGCCGACGTGGAAGTGATCCTCATGCTGGAGGATTTCCTGTCGTCGCTGGGCATCGGCGAGCTGTCCTTCGAGCTGAACTCCCTGGGCTGCCGCGAGTGCCGCCCGAACTACCGCGCCGCGCTCACCGCCTATTTCGAGGCCCTGGATCACGAGAAGCTGTGCGAGGACTGCAAGCGCCGCATGCACACCAACCCCCTGCGCGTGCTGGACTGCAAGGTGCCCGCGTGCAAGGCCCTGGTGGCCGATGCCCCGGCCATCGGCGACCACCTCTGCGGCGACTGTCGCACGCACTTCGACGCCGTGCTGGCCCTGGTGGACAAGGCGGGCCTCAAGTACACGCTCAATCCCCGCCTGGTGCGCGGGCTGGACTACTACCAGCGCACCACCTTCGAGGTCACCAGCGGAGCCATCGGCTCGCAGACGGCCGTGGCCGGCGGCGGCCGGTACGACGGCCTGGTGCAGCTCCTGGGCGGCCCGGACGCTCCCGGCGTGGGCTTCGCCTGCGGCATGGAGCGCCTGGCCATGCTCATGGACAAGCCCGAACTGCCCCGGCCGGACTTCTTCCTGGCCGTCACCGAGCCGCAAGCCGTCAATGCGGCCATCCTGCTGGCGCACAAGCTGCGCAAGCGCGGCCTGGCGGGCGAATGCGACTACAGCGCGGGCAGCATGAAGAGCCGCCTGCGCCACGCGGGCCGCATCAAGGCCAAGAAGTGCTACATCATCGGGGCCGAGGAGTTCGAAGCCGGCCAAGTGACGGTGAAGGACATGGAAGAGGGCGAGCAGATCAAGCTCGACCTGGCGGCCTTCGACTAGCCCCGACGCAATCGACACACAGCGGACACTCCGCCGCCCGATCCGGCGGCTACATTTTCTCCAAAAGGAACAGCAATGACCGAGCAGACCACCACGACGGCAGGCGAAGAGCGCGACTACGACGAATACCGGGTCATCGAGGACCTGGGCGGCTGGAAGCGCACCCACAATTGCAACCAGCTCACCGCGGCCGACCTGGACAAGGAAGTCACGCTCATGGGCTGGGTGCAGTTTAGGCGCGACCACGGCGGCCTCATCTTCATCGACCTGCGCGACCGCGAGGGCCTGACCCAGACCGTGTTCAGCCCGGACATGCCCGAGGCCCACGAGCGCGCCCACGCCATCCGCATCGAGTACGTCGTCGCCCTGCGCGGCATCGTGCGCCGCAGGCCCGAGGGCATGGCCAACGCCAACATGAACACCGGCGAGATCGAAGTGTACGTGAACGAGTGGAAACTCCTGAACACGTCCGACACGCCGCCGTTCCCCATCGAGGACCGCGTGGACGCGGCGGAGATGCTGCGCCTGAAGTACCGCTACCTGGACCTGCGCCGTCCGCGCCTGGCGCGCAACTTCATCCTGCGCAACAAGGCCGCCCAGAGCGTGCGCCGCTACCTGGACGGCCTGGGCTTCCTGGAAATCGAGACCCCGGTGCTGACCAAGAGCACGCCCGAAGGCGCGCGCGACTTCCTGGTGCCCAGCCGCATGAGCCAAGGCATGTTCTACGCCCTGCCGCAGAGCCCGCAGATCTTCAAGCAGCTCCTGATGGTGGCGGGCCTTGACCGCTATTTCCAGATCGTCAAATGCTTCCGCGACGAGGACCTGCGCGCCGACCGCCAGCCGGAGTTCACCCAGATCGACATCGAGATGAGCTTCCCGGACGAGGAGCAGATCATGGGCATGGCCGAAGGGCTTGTGCGCACGCTGTTCAAGGAGACCATCGACGTGGCCCTGCCGGCGGCCTTCCCCCGCATGACCTACAAGCAGGCCATGGACGACTACGGCTCGGACAAGCCGGACGTGCGCTTCGAGCTCAAGCTGGTGGACGTGAAGGACATCTTCGCGGGCGGCGGCTTCAAGGTCTTTGCGGCCGCGCCCTGCCTGAAGGCTTTGCGCGTGGCGGGCGGCCTCGAACTCTCGCGCAAGGAGATCGACGACTACACCGAATTCGTGAAGATCTACGGCGCCCAGGGCCTGGCCTGGATCAAGGTCAAGGAGGACGGCGAGTGGCAGTCCCCCATCGTCAAGTTCTTCTCCGAGGAGGAGAAGAAGGGCTTGGCCGAGCGCCTGGGCATGGTCCCCGGCGACATCGTGTTCTTCCAGGCCGCCCCGGTGGACGTGGCCCACGCGGCCCTGGGCAACCTGCGCCTCAAGCTGGGCGAACGCTTCGGCCTCATCGACGAGAAGGCCTTCGCCCCCCTGTGGGTGACGGACTTCCCCCTGCTGGAGTACGACCCCGAGGACAAGCGCTGGGTGGCCAAGCACCATCCCTTCACCTCGCCCCAGCCCGGCCAGATGGACAGCATCGCCACCGATCCCGGCGGAGCCCTCGCCCGCGCCTACGACCTGGTGCTGAACGGCAGCGAGATCGGCGGCGGATCGATCCGCATCCACACCCCGGCCGCGCAGAAGGCCATGTTCAGCGCGCTGGGCATCAGCGACGAAGAGGCCGAGGAGAAGTTCGGCTTCCTCATCGAGGCCCTGAAGTACGGCGCGCCCCCGCACGGCGGCATCGCCTTCGGCCTGGACCGCATCATCATGATCCTGACCGGGGCCAAGAGCATCCGCGACGTCATCGCCTTCCCCAAGACCCAGAAGGCCACCTGCCTGATGACCGAGGCCCCCAACGTGGTGGGCAAGAAGCAACTGCGCGAGCTGGGCATCCAGCTGCGCGAGAAGCCGACCGAAGCGGCCCCCGGGGCCCCGGCGGAAAAACAGAAGGGTGAGGCGTAAATGGCCAAGCTTCCAGTCTTCACCTATCCAGAGCCGGTGCTGGCGAAAAAAGCCCAGCCCGTGGCCGAGATCACGCCCGAGATCGGCATGCTCATCGAGGACATGATCGAGACCATGTACGAAAACGACGGCGTGGGCCTGGCCGCGCCCCAGGTGGGCAAGAGCATCCGGCTCATCACCCTGGACGAGAGCGGCCCCAAGGAGCGCAAAAGCCCCATGGTGCTCATCAACCCGGAGTTCGTGGAGCAGACCGGCGTCAAGGAGTCCGAGGAGTCCTGCCTGTCGCTGCCCACCTTCTCCTGCAAGGTGAAGCGCTATGAGACCGTGACCGTGCGGGGCCTGGACCGCAAGGGCGAAGCCATCGAGATCAAGGCCGAGGGCCTGCTGGCCATCATCCTGCAGCACGAGATCGACCACCTTGAGGGCAAGACCCTGGTGGACCACGCCAGCCGCCTCAAGCGCACCATGTACGACAGCAAGGTCAAAAAATGGCGGAAGGACTAGAACCAGAAGATGTCTCAGGCGGGCTGTCCATAAAGGACATGCGCCTGAACGCGCCCCCGAACCCGCCTCTGCGCGTGGTCTTCATGGGCACGCCGGACTTTGCCGCGGCCAGCTTGAAGGCCCTCATCGAGTGGCCCGGGGCCGAGGTCATCTGCGTGTACACCCAGCCCGACCGCCCCTGCGGACGCGGCCAGGAGTGCACTCCCTCGCCCGTGAAGCGCGCCGCGCTGGAAGCGGGGATAGAGGTCCGCCAGCCCTTGAACTTCAAGGACCAGGCCGACGTGGATGCCCTGCGGGCGCTTTCCTTCGACGTGCTGGTGGTGGCGGCCTACGGGCTCATCCTGCCGCAAAGCGTCCTCGACGCGCCCAAGCTCATGCCCGTGAACGTGCATGCAAGCCTTCTGCCGCGCTGGCGCGGGGCCGCGCCCATCCAGCGCGCCATCGAGGCGGGCGACCGGGTCACCGGCATCACCATCATGCAGATGGAGCTGGGGCTCGACTCCGGCCCGATCCTCCTGCAGCGCGCCCTGCGCATCGCCGATGCCGACACCGCGGGCAGCCTGCACGACGAACTGGCCGGCATGGGGGCCGACGCCCTGCTGGACGCCCTGACCCGCCTGCCCCAGGGCCGCCTCATGAAGCTGCCCCAGGACGAGGCCCTCGTCACCCACGCGCGCAAGCTTTCCAAGGAAGAAGGCCTCATCGACTGGAACCGCGAGGCCGAACCCCTGCACAACCACATCCGGGGCATGCACCCCTGGCCGGGCGCGTTCTTCGACTGGGAGCAGGCCCCGGGCAAGCTGCTCAGGCTGAACATCGAACCGGGCACCATCGGCGCGGACAAGCCCGAAGGCGTGGCCCCGGGCACCATCCTCGGCCTGGTGGAGACGGAACAGGGCCAGCGCCTGGCCATCGCCACGGCGGACAAGCTCTACCTCGTGCCGCGCCTCACCCCCCAGGGCAAAAAGCCCCAGACCGCCGGGGCCTTTGCCTGCGGCTACCTCAAGGCCTGCCAGGGCTAGCCCGGGCGGCCCAAAGGCACTCACATGGACGGCACGGGCGGCTCCTCGCGCAAACGCCTGTTCATCGGGCTCATCGGCGCCACCTGCGCCCTGGTGTGCGCCTTCCTGGTGCTTTTGTGGGTGGTGCCCTACGTGGGCCTGCGGAACCTGCACCCCTATGCCCCCTGGATTCTGGGCGCCGTCATCGGCGTCGTCCTGCTGCTGGTCCTCTGGGCCTCGCTGGGACTGCTGCTGAGCATCGTCGTCGCCCGCCCGCTACCCCTGGCCAAGCGCATGCGCGGGGTCACGGTGAAGCTGCTGCTGCCCCTCATGAGCCTGCTCGGCCGGGCGCTGGGCTTCTCCAAGGAGGACATCCACACCTCCTTCATCAAGGTGAACAACGAGCTGGTGCTGCGCGAGCTGGGTCGCTTCGAGCCCACGAAGATCCTGCTGCTCATGCCCCACTGCCTGCAGAACAGCCGTTGCGACATGCGCCTGACCTACGACATCGACAACTGCAAGCGCTGCGGCCTGTGTCCCATCGCTGGCCTGCTCGACCTGCGGGACCGCTACGGCGTGCACTTGGCCATCGCCACGGGCGGCACCATCGCCCGGCGCATCGTGGTGCAGAAGCGGCCAGGCGTCATCATCGCCGTGGCCTGCTACCGCGACCTGTCCTCCGGCATCCAGGACACCTACCCGCTGCCGGTGTTCGGCGTGCTGAACGAGCGCCCCAACGGTCCCTGCCTGGACACCACCGTGCCCGTGGACCGGCTTGAGGCCGCCCTGACGCGCTTCCTGAAGCCGTAGCGCGGGCTCCCTACCAAATCCCGAGTCTGCCTCGCCACGGCCTGCCTGCGCAGCCTGCGGCCCCTTGCCCCGTGCCCGGCTGTCAGCCTGGCTACGGGTCAAAACCGCGCGGCGTTTCGCGCCGCCCGAAACGCCAAGCGGCCGAACCCTCTCGAGTCCGGCCGCTTGCCTGTGCCTGCTTGGCAGTGCGCACCTGATGCGCTGAAATGAAAAAGGGCTGAACCCTTTCGAGTTCAGCCCTTGGCAGTGCTGGCGGAGCGGACGAGACTTGAACTCGCGCCCTCCGACGTGACAGGCCGGCGTTATAACCAACTTAACTACCGCTCCGCACTGTAATGATCGTGGTAGGCGGAACAGGGCTCGAACCTGCGACCTCCGGCTTGTAAGGCCGATGCTCTTCCAGCTGAGCTATCCGCCCGGAGTTCCTCGAGCGCTCTGTTCAGAAGCGTTTTATGGGCTGTCACCACCCCGCTTCGTTTTGGCTGCCCGCCACGGAGAAAACCCTTTGTCATCTTCAGCCGGGCCTGTCAAAGGATTTTTGCAAAATCCTCGATTTTTGTCCCGGCTTCTTGCCCCGCCTACCGGTCCGACCAGAGCAAACGGCGGCCCTTGCGCGTCAGCCAGCCGAGGGCAAGCCCCTGAAAATACAAGCCGACAAGCCCTGCGGCGTCCGTGTCCCCCTTGCCCTTGGCGCCTTTGTTGCCCTTGCTCCCCGTGCCCGCCGCGGGGCCGCCCGGAGCTTCCAGGCTGCGCCCGGCCAAGAGGTCCAGAATGCGCTCGGGCTCGTCCACATCGAGCTTGCGCTCGGCGGACAATTCCGAGGCCGGGGGCATGAGGGCCCGGGTGCGCGCCGCCGGGGCGAAGCGCCCGCCCTGCACCTGCCCGAGCAGAAAGCCCTGCCAGCGCTGGCCCTCCGTGCCCAGGCCGGAACGCTCGCACAATTCGAGGGCGGCCTGGTGCAGAAAGTAGGCCTTGCCGCCGAACTCACGCACCTCGCCCGGGGGCAGCTGGTCGAAGTCCGCCCCGGCCTGCCGCGCCTGGGCGAACTCCTTCGCCCCCAGCTCCTGCCCGGCCACGGGCGGGTACACCTGGCCGGTGGTCGCCTGGCCAGTGCCCGCGCGCTTGCGGAAGCGCGCCAGAAAGAAGCCCTGCCCGCCCGAGCCTTCGGCCGCGGCCTCCTGCCCGCCCACACGCAGCACGCCATCAAGCCCTGGCAACGCCAAAGGCACGGGCGCGAAGCCCTGCGGCGCAGGCAAGGGGTCGAGTGCGAGCGGCAGGGTGGCCAGCGCCCAGGCGGCCTGTTCCTCATTCTCGCGCACGTTGGTGGTGCAGGTGGAGAACATCAGCCGCCCGCCGGGCTTCAGCAACTCCGCCGCGCGGGCCAACAGCTCGCGTTGCAGGCGCACCAGGGTCTCGGCCTTTTCCGGCGTCCAGAGCTCCAGCACCTTGGGGTTCTTGTCCACCGTGCCCCAGCCGCTGCACGGCGGGTCCAGCAGGATGGCGTCGAAACTGTCCGGCTCCAGGGCCAGGTGCTGGCTCTCCACGCCGATGGTGGCGGCGTTCACCGCGCCGGTGCGGCGCAGGTTCTGGCGCAGGGTGGCCAGGCGGTCGCGCGAGGCCTCCGCCGCGAGGACAAAGCCCTCGCGCCCGACCAGGTCCGCCAGGATGCCCGTCTTGCCGCCCGGGCTGGCGCACATGTCCAGGCACACGTCGCCTTCCTCCGCGCCCAGCAGGGCCGGGGGCAGCATGGACGAGCGGTCCTGGATGTAGATGAGGCCGAAGGACGCGGCCAGGGACGAGCCCAGGGGGAAGGGCTCGGCCTCCAGCCTGCGCGCGGCGGCATAGAAGGGCTCCGGCGAGAAGGCGAAGCCCTGGGCGGAAAGCAGGGCCTCCACCAGGGGCCGCTCCTGCGGGGACGTGGTGATGCGGAAGGTGCGGGTCTGCATGGGCTTGGGCATAGCGCGGCCGGGCGGGCTTGGCAACGCGCGCGGGGCGATATTTCTTGCCCGGGCCGCCGAAGGACGCGGCAAGGTTTCTTTTGCATGCCGCTGGCGTTGGTGCTATTTGCCGTGCAGGCGGCAGGAAGCCAGCCGCCGTGGCCGGACAATGAAGAGCCAACCCTTTTCGTCCCCCTTTGGGGAGGAGCCCAACATGTCTTTGAAGCGACTTTCCGCCCTGTTCCTGCTTTGCCTGGCGCTGGCCGTGCCCGCGCTGGCGCTGGCCCAGGGCGCGCGCACCTACGCCGTGCTGCCCTTCAAGGTCACCAGCGAGAAATTCCAGTACTTGAGCAAGGGCGCCCAGGCCCCGGTGTCCAACCGGCTCAACTGGCTCGGCTATTTTGAACCCGTGGAGGCCGACAAGATCGCCCGCGCCGGCGGCCGTTTCCCGGCCAACCTGGCCGAGGCCCAGTCCCTCATGGGCGTCATCGGCACGGACTTCCTGGTGGCCGGCGTGCTGGACTTCCAGGACAACGACAAGCAGATCAACATCACCTTGAACGTGTACGACCGCGCCAAGGGCCAGAGCTGGAACAAGAGCGCCAAGGTGCCCCTGGAAGGCCTGCTGCCCGCCCTGGAGCGCCTGAGCAACGACGTGCGCACCGAGGTCTTCAAGCGCCCCGGCGAGGACGCCAAGGCCGCCGAGCGCAAGGAAGTGCGCAAGGAAGTGCAGTCCAAGGCGCCCGTGCCCAGGAACGCCGACTTCGTCACCGGCGACACCGGCGAGGCCCCTGTGGGCGCCGCCGGCGGTCCGGTCATGAACCCGCAGTTCCGCTACGAGGGCGGCGCCGAGACTCCGGGCCGCTGGCAGAGCCAGAGCCTGCGCTTCTCCTCGGTCAGCATGGCCGTGGGCGACTTTGTGGGCGACAAGAAGAACCGCATCATCGTGGCCGGGGAGAACACCCTCTACGCCTACGAATTCTTCCAGAACACCCTCAAGCCCCTGGGCGAGTACAAGCTCGGCATGCGCATCAAGCTCCTGCGCGTGAGCATGCTGGACCTGGACCGCGACGGCAAGGCCGAGATCATCGCCTCCGGCCTGGACGATCCGGACGGCAACGCCGAGCCCCGCACCTTCGTGCTGCGCTTCAACAACGGCAAGTTCGAGAACTTCACGCCCCCGCAGAAGATGTATCTCTCCGTGGTGCGCACCCCGCCCACCTACCAGCCCACCCTGCTGGGCCAGGCCAAGGGCAGCCACGGCCCCTTCGACGAGGCCGGCGTGAGCGAGATGCTCTACCAGGACGGCGGCTTCCAGCCCGTGCGCAGGCTGCACCTGCCGAGCATCGCCAACCTGTTCAACTTCGTCTACCTGCCCGAGGGCAACAGCTTCAAGATCGTGCTGCTGAACGAGTACAGCTACATGAAGGTGTTCACCCCGGACCTGGAGCCCCAGTTCTCGCAGGAGGACGGCTACAACAGCTCCAACAACTACATCATCGTGGATGAGCGCCTGCCGGGCATGGACATGGGCAAGCGCGACACGGGCGTGGAGGACTTCTACTACGTGCCCATCCGCATGATTCCCGTGGCCTTCGACAGCCGCGGCAAGTACGAGCTGCTCGTCAACAAGGACATCTCCGTTGCGGCCCAGGTGTTCAAGAAGTTCCGCCGCTTCTCCCAGGGCGAAGTGCATTCCCTGTTCTGGGACGGCGTGGGCATGAGCCTGGCCTGGAAGACGCGGCGCATCAAGGGCACCGTGGTCGACCTGGGCCTGGAAGACCTGAAGAACGAGGGCAAGAAGCAGCTCGTGGTCTGCCTCAACACGTACTCCGGCGCCATCGGCGCCAGCAACGAAAAGACGGTCATCGTCACCTACGACCTGAGCACCGACCAGTAGACAATCCATGCGCCGGGCCGGGGGGAACGCCTCCCGGTCCGGCGCCTTCCTTTCGCCCCCCAAGGCAGCCCGCCATGACCGCCCCCGACGACCGACATCAGCCCGCAGCCTCTCCTGAGGCACCCGCAGCGTCCGGCGCTTCGCCCGCGCGCGCCCCCCTCGTGGTGACGCCGGAGGAAGCCGGACAGAAGCTGCTGCAGTTCCTGCAGCGCCGCCTGGGGCGCGAGGTCCCCGGCTCGGCCATCCTGCGCATCATTAGAACCGGCGAGGTGCGCGTGGACGGCGGACGCAAGAAGCCCTTCTTCCGACTGGCCGTTGGCCAGGAAGTGCGCGTGCCGCCCCTGACCGGAGTCGCCGGCGCCGGGAAACCGACGCCGCTCCCCACCACGGAACAGGCCCAGGGCGACGCCCCACTCCCGCTCGACATCTTGCTGGAGACCGCCGGCTACGTGGCCGTGCGCAAGCCGGCCGGCCTGTGCTCCCACGCGGGCACCCGGCACAAGGACTCCGTGGCCGACCGGCTGAAGGCGCTTTATGCGGGCGCGCCCTTCTCCCCGGTGCTCACCCACCGGCTGGACAAGGACACCTCAGGCATTTTGCTGGCCGCCAAGAGCTACACCGAGCTGCGCCGCCTGAACGAGCTCTTCGCCACGGGCGGGGTCAGCAAAACCTACCTGGCCTGGGTGGACGGCGCCTGGCCCGGCCAGGGCGTCGAGCTCATGGAGGACCGCCTGGACCGCCTGGAGCTGGCCGAGGGAGAAGTGCAGGGCCGCAAGAAAGTGCTGGCGGCCGAGGGCGACGCGGGCAAATCCGCCCGGGCCGAGGTGCGCCCCCTGCTGCGCAAGCGCCAGGCCACACTGCTCGCGGTGCGGCTTTTGACCGGCCGCACCCACCAGATCCGCGTGCAGCTCTCGCTTCGCGGACACCCGGTCATCAGCGACAGCGTATACGGCCGCAAGGTGCGCGGCCTGCCCATGCTGCTGCACGCCCTGTGTCTGCGCCTGCCGGAACGCGCGCTTTTCGCCCCGCCGCAGTGGGGCGGCCCCTTCGCCCTGCCGCATACCCTGCTGGAGACCTTGGAGGAGGAACTGACCGCCGCCCCTGCAGGCCGCGCGCAGCCCTGATTCCACCAACTGGCCCCATTTTTGCTATTCTCCTGGCGAGGCCGTCGGCTTTCCGGCGCAACCCCCACAGCAAGAAGGAGCTTCGACCATGCCCCGCATCATTCTTCCCCGCATCATCCTTTTCATGGCCTGCCTCTGCCTGCTGCCCAACCTCACCGGCTGCGGCACCGTGTACAAGGCCGCTGTGGACCAGCGCGACGTCGGCACCTTTGTGGACGACGGCCGCATCGAATCCTCTGTCCGCGCGCTCTACGTCAACGATGACCTGGTGAAGCTGCGCGACATCTCGGTCAACTCCTACCTGGGCACCGTGTACGTCGTGGGCGAGTTCGAGAGCGACCGCCAGAAGATGCGCGCCGTGAAGCTCGCCCGCCAGGTGGACGGCGTGCGCAAGGTCACCATCGTGCCCTTCCCCAAGCGCGACGACCCCACCTGCGGCACCACCGACGACCTGGCCCTCTACGCCAAGATCAAGTCCCGCCTGGTGGAGGACACCACCATCTGGTCCACCCAGGTGGACGTGAAGACCGTGCAGTGCAACGCCGTGGTGCTTGGGCTGGTGGCCAGCCAGCGCGACGCCGACGCCATCATCCGCCACATCAACGCCGTTGGAGACGTGCGCACCGTCCAGAACTACGTGCGCATCGTCAAGTAACCGACATGAACGCCGTCACCGCGCGCAATTTCGCCGCCCGGGCGGCCCTGTTGCTCCTCCTGGGGATGCTCTCCTGGGGGCTCGGCGGTTGCGCGCCCGCGCACATCCCCGATCCCGCCCCGCCCCTGCCAGCCTCGGGCAAGAATTCCGTCGTCTCCGCGGCGCGCTCCTTGACCGGCGTGCGCTACAAGTGGGGCGGCGAATCGCCGCAGACCGGCTTCGACTGCTCCGGCTTCACCTGGTGGACCTACCGCCAAGTCGGCGTCACCCTGCCGCGCATTTCCTACGAACAGTATGAGAGCGGCCAGCCCGTGGGACGGCGCGACATCCGCCCAGGCGACCTGGTGTTCTTCCGCCTGCCGGGCAACCCCAAGAACATGCACGTGGGCATCGCCACAGACCGCAACACCTTCATCCACAGCCCGCGCGAAGGCGGCAAGGTGCGCGAGGACTCCATGGACCTGCCCTACTGGCGCGACCGGTACATCGGCGCGCGACGTGTGGTGAAGACGGACGGGTAGAAAAAGCTGAAGAGAAGATATTTTCTGGAGGGGAGTGATTCCCCCCAGCCCTCCTCATACCAAGCGTAAGGACCGGGTTCGAGCATGCTCGAACCCGGTCCTTACGCTTGGGGAGCAACGGCTGAGGCTATTCCAGCAGATGCCCCTTCCCGCGTACTCCGCTTTCCTCCCCTCACACCTCCTGCCAGTCATGAACACAGGGCTACGGAAGTCGGCGGGAGACCAATCCGCGTCCAGAACCTCAGGGTGAGAGCCCGTCCGAGAGGCACGCCTTGACCAAAGAGCACAAAATCACGTACATTTACGTAAGCATAGGTCTCAACGTACAGTCAGACCCGGCAAGACAGAGAGAAAACTGACAATGTTGCCACTCCGCGAAAGCACGCCCTGCGCGGTAGTGGTGGAAGCACCACATCGTTGCGCCTTTAGGCCACTCTCAACGTCATAGGATGCAGCAGGATATGGCAAATATGAAAAACATGACTAAAGTGGTAGTTGTAAATATACTTGTCTTCTTTGCTCTGCTGTTATGCATCGAAGTCGCCTATAGAATTGTCGACTGGAAACCAGCTGGATATTCGAAAACAATCTTCGGCAGTGAATTTGCCCCATATGTTATGTTCATCAACCAGCCAAACTGGAAAGATGCGCCTTATAGCGTGTTCAATCAATACGGAAAAAAATTCAACACAGGTGTCCGTTCCACGAACAATTTGGGCTATGCGGCGCAAGATGATTTCGACTTCGCAGCCCCACCTCTTGAGAAGAAAACCAACGAAAAGGTCGTTCTGTTTACCGGGGGGTCCGCTGCAGCCGGAGCCGGTGCAAGTTCTAACGATCACCTCATCACGGCCGTCATGGAACGCATTCTGAATTCCCGGCAGCAAACCATTCACTATAAAGTCATCAACTTCGGGAACGGTGGATGGATAAGCTCCCAGGAATTTCTTGGCTTGGCACTGTGGGGAAGGCCCTACAACCCGGACTGGGTGATCACCATGGATGGCCGCAACGACATCGCTGTTGCCTACTACGAATGCGAAGGTCCCGGCATCCCGAAACATTACGGGCAAATGCAGTCCTACATTCATGGCTACATGGAGGCCGGGCAGGGAACATCATTCTATAGAGGCTGGCTTGAAAACCAACTCATAAAATACAGCAAAGCGTACAGCTCCATTACCAAGAAATACTACATTCCAAACAATCAAACGCTGATAGCACACGCTGGCTTGAATCTCGTGGCCAAGCCCTTCAAGGGCGATCAGTTCTCTCGGATTATGCAATTCTACGTCAACACGTTGGAAAACATCGTCTGCCTTTTTCCAAATGCCAAATACATCATTTCGCTGCAACCTCTGGCGGGTGACTACGCAGCCGTGTTCGGATTGAGCAAAGAAATCCTACAGACCGCCAGAGAGATTATCCAAAACAGCGAGAGCGGCCCTGCGAACTACGGAACTGCCACCGCTGTATTCTGGAACCAGGTGAAGGATGACGTTCCGGCCATGTTGGCCAGATACTCCAAGGACAAAACCATCATCTACAAGAACATGAGTGAGCTGTATCCTCCGGCCGGAGCAGAGCGCCAAAAGTTCTTCCTGGACGAGGTCCACATGCCCGATGAAGGGCAAGAACTTGCTGGCATTTATTACGCTTACAGCATCCTGGCCAGCGATTTCCCGGACAAAGCCAAGCCCTTCGCAGCGGAAATGCGGGCCAAATTGGACGAACTCATTGCCAAGACGCCGCCTGCAGCCCAATGATCGCATGCCAAGACCGGATGCCACCGGGAAAGCGCCTTTGTGACCGGCGAGAGGAGCGATGAGTCAATTGCCAAACGATAAACACGGAAACACCTCTGGGGCCCCAAAATTCCTTTTGGTGAAGCCGAAGTACGATTTCTTTCCCGTGGGCCTGTCCTATGTGGCATCCACGCTTGAACGGGCCGGCATCCCTTACGATTTTGTGGATTGCGCAAAGCTCCACGGCCAGCTCTCCAGTTACGTGAAAAAAGGCAATTACTTCGCTGCGGGTACCGGGGGGCTTGTTTCAGACCTCGTGGACCTGGGCAGCCTGGTCGAGGAGATCAAGCAGGGACAGCCCGATCTGCCCTGCATTCTGGGCGGGCTGGTCACCACCGGGGTTTCCCGCGAGGTCCTCTTCAAGCACGTGCCGATGGACTTCGCCGTGGCTGGCGAGGCCGAGGTCACCCTGCCGGCCCTGCTTCAGGCCATCCTGGCCGGCAAGCGTGACTTCGCAGACATCGACGGCCTGATGATCCGCGCCCCGGATGGCGAGATTGTATGCACCGCACCGCGTCAGCGCATCGACCCGGCCCAGGGCGGCATCTTCCCCTCGTTCGATTTCATCGAAACTGTCCTTGTCCCAGGTCAGGGCGCCCCGGTCTTGACCGGACGTGGCTGCAGCGGTTCCTGCACCTTCTGCATGCCCATGCACCGCGGCTTCAAACCTCGGGATTTCGACGAGATCTTCACGGAAATCGAAACCCTGATCAAGCGCTGCAAAATCTCTGTGGTCCAGTTCCTGAGCGAAGTGGTCTTTGCCAAGGAAGACGACATCATCCGCTTCTTCCAGGAATACAAGAAGCGCATCGGCTACCCGTTCACGTGCATGCTCCGGCTGGACGTGGACCCCTGCGTGCTTGAGCACATCAGGGACGCCGGCTGCATCTCCCTCGGGATCGGCGTGGAATCGGGCAGCGACCGTATCCTGCGCCGCATGGGCAAGGGCATCGTGGCCCAGCGCTCGCGTGATTTCGTAAAGGAGGCCGAGCGGCTCGGCATCCGGAACATGCTGGCCACGGGTTGGATGGTCAATAACGAGTTGGAGACCGCTGAAGACATAGAAAAGACCATGCTTCTGCACGAGGAACTGAACATCCGCTCGGCTCTGAGCTACACCATCCCCTATCCAGGCACGGCCATTTACAAAAACGCCCGGCGCAAGGGCTTGATCCCGGACGAGTACAACTGGCTCGTCGACATCAACAAGCTTAACTACGCGGACTTCTTGACGGACTTTCTTTTCCAGGAAGACACGGAGCGTGTGCCCTTTTTTCCCAACTTGACAGACATGCCCCAGGAAGAATTTACGGACGTGCTGCTCAAGGCCGCCGCACGCGTGTACAACCGGTATACGCTTCAGGGAAAAGAACTCTTTGTCAGGGCTGGCAAGACCTATATCAAAGGCAACTGCCCCATTTGCGGGCTTGAATCAGAGTTCGAAATCTCTCGGCGCTCCCCACTCGTGCGCAACCTGATGTGCCCCAATACCGTGATACCCGGTGTCTTCGAGCGTACCTGCTACAACGACTACCGGTTCTCGGCCCATGTCTTTTCCATCCCGGTCATTGCCCGGCATGCTGCTGAAGTTGACGCCAGGATCGCCTCCGCGAAGGGCAAAATCGGCATTGCGGGGGACTCCTTCATCATGAAATTCCTGGTGGGGCATCAGATTTTCAGCTTCAGCTACCGCAAGGTGGCCGCGGTTTCTCCCTGGTCCCCGGGATTGGTCGGGAAATATGTCTTCTCCCTTAAGGGACTGCTGCCAGGGCCGGACAATACGAGATTTCGCCCAATGAAAGAATTAGTGGCGCTGAATCCCGAGTACATTCTTGTGGCGGAGATGCCCCCCCAAGCGCTGAGGATCAGAAAAAAACTCATCCGGCTTGGCTATGAGGCTTCCAGGGTGCTGCTCATGACCCCGGAAAAAATCCTGGACGAACCGGCCTGGATGTGGGGTCCGCGCATGTTCGAAGCCGCCCGAAGCTTCTGCGGCAGGGCTTGGAGAGCAGCCCGCCGACGTCTCGCGTGAGGGCGGACGAAACCCGGCAAAGCGCGACTGAAACGCCCAACGGGCGGGCCAGGTTTACTCAAACGGTAGAAGCTGCTAACTTTCAGATGGTTGGCGATTGTGTCACACACGGGGTTGCCCTGCGCGGTGTATTCGCCCGCTACACTTTCGCAGTTCGGCGCATGCAAGCGCGACGGGCCGTCAGACCCAAGGCAGAGTAAGTCTTTCCGCAGGAGCCACCATGTGCAGTTTGCTCACGAGCCTCCGCGACCTCTTTCTCGGGGCAAAGAAGGACGCTGGCCCGCCCAAGTTCCTGCTCATAAAGCCGAACTACGACTTTTTTCCCCTCGGGCTCTGCTATGTGGCCTCGACACTTGAGCGTTCAGGAGTCCCATATGATTTCGTGGACTGCTCGACCCACAAGGGTTCGCTTGCCGAGGTGGTCCGAGCGGGAAATTACTTTGCCGTGGGCACTGGCGGCCTCGTGTCCGACCTGGAAGACCTGGCCCGCATCACCGGCGAGATCAAGCGCGCCCGCCCCGACATCCCATGCATCCTCGGTGGGCTGGTGACCAAGGGCGTTTCCAAGGAAGTTCTGTTCAAGCACGCCAGCATCGACTTCGCCGTCGTGGGCGAGGCGGAGATCACCCTGCCAGAGCTTGTGGCCGCAATTCTGACCCGACAGGAAGACGTTTCCGGCATCAAGGGACTGATGTACCGCACCCCGGCGGGAGAAATCATCACCACCGAAGCAAGGCCGCGCATCGACCCAGCCGTGGGGCGCATATTTCCCTCATACGACTTCATTGAAAAGGTGCTGAAAAAGGGCAAGGGCGTGCCTGTGCTGACCGGGCGCGGTTGCAGCGGGGCCTGCACCTTCTGCATGCCCATGCACCGGGGCTTCAAGCCACGCGGCTTCGACGAAATATTTGAAGAGATCGAAATCCTGATCAACCGTTGCAACGCCTCGGTCGTACAGTTCATGAGCGAGGTTGTTTTTGCAAAGGACGATGACATCATCAGATTCTTCAAGGAATACAAGAAACGTATCAACTTCCCGTTCACCTGCATGCTGCGCCTGGATGTGGACCCAAGCGTCATAGAACCCATCAGGGATGCCGGCTGCGTCAGCCTGTGGCCCGGGGTGGAGTCCGGCAGCGACAAGATCCTGCGGCGCATGGCCAAGGGCATCGTGGCGCAGCGCTCGCGCGACTTCGTCAAGGAGGCCGACCGCCTGGGAATCCGGCACATCCTGGCCACGGGCTGGATGATCAACAATGAGCTGGAGACCGAGGAAGACATCGAGCTCACCATGAACCTGCTCGACGAACTCGATATCCGCGGCGGGCTCAGCTACACCATCCCCTATCCCGGTACGGTCATTTACAAAAATGCCTGCAGAAAGGGCATGATCCCTGACGAGTACAAGTGGCTCACGGACATCAACAAGCTCAACCACGCCGACTTCCTGACGGACTTCCTGTTCCAGGAGGATGCGGAGCGCGTGCCGTTCTTCCCCAACCTGACCGACATGCCCCACGACCGTTGGGTCGACACGCTGCTCAAGGCGGCCGCGCATGTCTACAACCGGTACACCCTTCAGTCCAAGGCCCTTTTCCGCCGCGACGGCAAGACCTTCATCAAGGGCAACTGCCCCATCTGCGGGCTCGAGTCCGAGCATGAGATCAATCTGCTTTCCCCCATCGTGCGCAACCTGCTGTGCCCAAACGCCATCAAGCCCAGCCTCTACGAACGGAGCTGCAACAACGACTCCCGCTTCACGGCCCATGTGTTCAGCATTCCGGCCATTGCCGCACATGCGGCAAGCGTAGATGAGAAGCTCGCGGCGGCGCCCGGCAAGATCGGCCTTGTGGGCGACCCCTTCATCTTCAAGTTCCTGGTGGGACACCAGGTGTTCAGCTTCAGCTTCCGCAAAGTGGCGGGAGTGTCCACGCGCTCCGCGGAGCGCATCGGCCAGTATGCGTTCTCTCTCCAGGGGTTGCCCGGCCCGGCCAACACAAGGCTGATACCCTTGAAGGACCTCGTGGCCATGGCTCCGGACTACATCCTCGTTACGGAGATGCCACCGGGCGCCCTGGCCGTGCGCGACCAACTCGTCTCACTTGGGTACGATCCGGCGAAAATCCTGCTGATGACGCCTGCGGATTTGGGCATAGCGGAAAACCCCGCCTGAAGCCCGGCGGCAGGGAGCCCTGGACCAATTGCGCGCCCAGCCCAGACCATGTAACAATAGCCGACAAGCCGCGTTGCTGGAACGCGCAGGCAGGATCCGGGCCCAAGGGCGCGGCCGTGGAAAACCCCGACAACACGACTTCGGAGAACATCCTTGTCTTCAAGCATAAAGCAGTCTCTGCTCCAGCTTTACTACGCGAATCGCGGACTCATCGGCATACTTGTTCTTCGCGACATGAGGCTCAAATACTCCCCGGCCATGCTGGGGCTTTTCTGGTCGCTTCTACATCCCTTCCTGCTCATCGCCATGTACACGTTCCTGTTCGCGGGCGTGCTCAAGGTGGGATCCCCGCGGGAGTACCTGACGTTTCTCTTGTCCGGCATGATCCCCTGGCTGTGGACGGCGGAGGCGCTCAACAGCGGAACGGCCTGCATGGTCGTCAACGGCGTGTTCGTTTTCCGCACCGGGCTCTTCGCCGTGGAACTGCTGCCCTTCTCCGCCACCGTCACCTCCATGGTGGGCTTCGCAGTGGCCACACCGCTGCTGCTGCTGGTCATCCTTGTCCTGGGGGGCACCCTCGGTTCGGCAATGCTCGCGTTGCCCCTGGTCATCGTCGCGCAGTTCCTCATGCTCCTGGGCCTTGTCTTCATCCTTTCCACCATCAACGTGCTTTTCCGCGATCTGCAGCACGGCATGACACACCTGCTGAACGGCTGCTTCTTCCTGCACCCCATCCTCTACCCCATGGACCGCGTCCCCGAGATCGTGCGTCCGATCATGCAGCTCAGCCCGCTGACCATTCTCATCGAGAGCTATCACGCGATTCTGCTCCGCAACGAGTTGCCGAACTGGAACCACTTCGTTCCGCTTGTCATTTTTTCTGTCGCCTTGTGTTATGTCGGGCGCCGGCTCTGCATCAGGTACAAAGAATCATTTTCGGAGCTTGTCTGATGAATGTCATTGAAGTCCACGGGGTGACCAAACGCTTCCGGAAGCTGCCACCGCCAACGACGCTCAAGCGGGCGCTGGCGCAATTGGTGCTGGGGCGCGGCCCGCGCGGCCCGAAGCCGACCCACCTCGGACTCTCGGACATCAACCTGACCATTGAGCAGGGAACGACCCTGGGGGTCATCGGTCATAACGGGGCGGGGAAAAGCACGCTCCTCAGGATGCTTGCAGGAGTCATCACGCCGGACAGCGGCTGGGTGAAGGTGCACGGCAAGATCGCCTTCCTGAGCCTCGGCATAGGCTTCGTGGGCGATCTCACCGGCCGCCAGAACATCATGATCAACGGAACGCTTCTGGGGCTGACGCGGCAACAGCTTGCGGAGCGCATCGACCAGATCATCGAGTTCTCCGAGCTTGAAGACTTCATCGACCAGCCCGTCAGGATCTATTCCTCGGGCATGTACATGCGTCTGGCGTTCTCCATCGCCATCAACATCGACCCCGACATCCTGCTTTTGGACGAGGTCATCGCCGTGGGCGACGCCCCCTTTGTGCAGAAATGCCTCGACAGGCTCATGGCCATTCAGGGCGCGGGAAAGACCATCGTCCTCGTAACGCACGCCCTGGACACCGTCCGGGCCTGGTGCACAAAGGCCGTTTGGATGCACAAAGGCCAGGTCCGGGCGTTCGGCGCCCCGGACGAGGTGGTCGAAGCGTATAAAAAATTCTGCGACCTGGGCCCCAAGCCCCAGGACCTTCCGGAGAAGCCGTGAGGCCGGCCCCGAGTAGCGGGCACCGGCGATTTTCTCCCGTCAAGAATTGCGGGGGAAAAGCAAGCCTTTCCGCCGCTCATGTGTGAACCATGGATACCGAACGCGCCAAAACAATCCACTGCATCATGGCGGTGTGGGGAGAGAGCTACACAAGGCTCTTCCTCGACGTGTCGTTGCCAAGCCAGCTCGCGCCGGGGAACATCCCCGCAATAGCCGGCGTGTATGACGTTGTATATTACGTCTACACCACCGAAGCCGACGCTGTGACGATCCGTCGGCACCCGGCCTACGCGCGGCTTGCCGGCCTGGTGCGGGTGGAAATCATCTGCGACGACGACAGCATCACCACTGACAAGTTCGCGCCGCTCATCACCTTCCACAACCGCTCCATCCTGCACGCCGCCAAGAGCCGTGCGGCGCTGCTCTTCCTCGCCCCGGATTTCGTCCTGGCCGATGGAGGGCTGCAGCACCTGGCCGAACTGCACGCCGGAGGCAAACGCGCCATCTTCACCCTCACGCCCCGGATGCTGCGGGAGCAATCCCTCCCCGCGCTTTTGGCCGGCTTCAACGAGGAGACGCAGTCCATCGACTTGCCCCCGCAGGTTTTGGCGGGCCTGGCGCTCCAACACCTGCACCCCATCGAGCAGTCTTATTTTTGGGGAGAATCGTTCAGCAGCTTCCCCATCCACGCCTACTGGCGCTCCGGAGGCGAGGCGATCATCGCCCACTGCTTCTACCTGCACCCCATCTTCGTCGATCCCGAGATCTCCACCGTGACGCCAGTCATCACCATCGACGCCGACTACGTTGACCGCTGCATCCAGAGCAGGAGCGCCGTGCACGTGGTCCAGGACTCGGACGAATTTCTCTGCGTGGAGCTCTCAAGCGCCCGCATGGGCGACGCCAACGCCACGCAGCCTCCCTGGGCGGCCACGGTGTGGCAGTATGCCAACTGGGCCAGAACCCACACCAACCCGGTGTACGAGAGCGCCCTGCACCACTGGCTTTTCGAGCAGCAGGTATGCCTACACACTTGTGGGCGAGCGAACCTGGACAGAAAGACCATGGCCGAAGCCCAGGGCATCGCGCGGCGCGTCGTGCGGCTGATCCACCTGGGCCGTGCCTTGCGGCGGGTCAAAAAGACCGCGGCAAAGGTGCTCCTGGTTGACTGGGCACGCGAAATCAACCAACTGATTTCTCAACAAGATGGCAGGATGCCATCTCATACACTAAATGAACTGCAGGCAAAAAGCAGGATGCCCTTTGTGAATACGACACTGCGGACGATCCGCGCACTCATTTCCTACACGGCCCGCCGGCTTGTCCCTCGCGGACTGCTCCACTTCATTGAGCGGCTCTTTCAGATCTCCGTCATGTCGGAGAAATCCTCGCCGGAGAAATGGCGCAGCGCGCTCGAGTTCCATATGGGTGTTGCCCCGCAGCTTGGCGAGGCCGCAGACTCCCGGCGCGCCCTCATGGCCGCGGCTCTCCAGGCCGTGCTGCAGAAAGCCGGATACGTGGTGGTGGAGCGGGCCGCAAAAAATGCCGAGGATCTGCTGGCGGCCGAACTGGAACAAAGCGGCGCACTGGTGCTGCGCAAAGCCCAGGTGGATCTGCTGACGGACAGTGGACAACGTGCCGCAACCGAGGGCGCCGACCCGTCGCTTTTGCGCTTCGCGCTGCATGCCCTGCCCGCGGCGGTGGAGCGCGAGCGGACGCTCTCCGGCCAGTGGCGCGAGCGGCTGCGCGAATTGCCGGAGCAGATCGGCGCGCGGTTCATGGACACCACGGTAGATGCCGTGCTCGGCTCGACGCACAGGAGCCTGTTCTGGGGCGACAGGATGCTCACCCTGGACAAGGCCTGCTCCTTCCGCAACGATGCGGCCTTCATGCGGGCCTGGCGCAGTGTCCACGCCACCCACGCCTACGACCAGTACGTCTCGCCCGACGGCATCTCCTGGCGCATGTATGTGTTGTGCTGGGCCGCGCGCCGCGGGCTGGCGCTCGAGGGCGACTTTGTGGAGTGCGGCGTGTTCAAGGGCGACATGTCCCTGGTGGTGGTTCAGTCCACCGGGTTCCCGGCCTCGGGCAAGACTTTCTACCTCTACGACACCTTCTCCGGCTTCGCGGCCAAGTATTCGTCCCCGGCGGATTTCCCCATGAACGAGGGGTTCTTCGACTACGCGAACCGGATCTACTCCGAGGCGGGAATCTACGAGTCCGTGGTGGAACGCTTCGCGCCATACGAAACCGTCAAGGTCGTGCGCGGCGTCCTGCCCGACAGCCTGGACCAGGCATGTCCGGAAAAGATCGCCTACCTGCACATAGACCTCAATTCCCCGCAGGCGGAGATCGGCACGTTGCTGCGCCTGTTCGACCGCGTCTCCCCGGGGGGGGCCGTGATCTTCGACGATTACGGCTGGATCGAGTATGAGCGGCAGCGCGAGGTCGAAGACGCGTTCATGGCCGAGCGCGGCTACACCATCCTTGAACTGCCCACGGGCCAAGGCCTTGTGGTGAAGTGAAGCCAATGAGCCAGAGCCACTCCCCGATCACGCTCACGGTGCTGCTGTCGAGCTACAATTACTCCCGGTATATCCTGGAGGCGCTTGAACGGATCACGCCCCAGCTGGAACCGGGCTTCGAGCTCATCATCATTGACGACGCCTCCACAGACAACACCCTGGAACTCATAGCCCCTGTCGTCGCCGCCAATCCCGCCATCAGGCTCATCCGCAATGAGAGCAACACAGGCGTTCACAACGTGCTGAACAAGGGCCTGGCCCTGGCGCGCGGCACATATTTCATCTGCACCTCGGCCGATGACCACATCGCCCCAGGGTTGTTCCGCCGCTCGTTGGACCTCCTGGAACGCCACCCGGAGGCGGCCCTGTGCACGGCCCCGGCGGGCTGGATGGATGCCGAGGGGCGGCCCTTTGGCGGCTGGGTCGGGCCGGAGCTTTCCGACGGAGCCTTCAACGGTCCGGCCCAGGCCCGCGCCCTCATGCGCCGCTTCGGTTTCTGGTTCGCGGGCGCCACCACCACCTTCCGCACGGATCTGCTACGCCGCCAGGACGGCTTCAGCCTTTCGCTGGGCAATCTGGCGGACAGCTTCGTCTCACAACAGCTGGCGCTGGAATTCGGCTTCTGCAGCCTGGCGGAGCCCATGGCCCTGGTGCGCATCCTGCCGCAGAGCTACTCCTGCGCAGAACGCTACGACATGAAGAAAACACACGCCCTGAGGCTTGAGGCCATTTCGCGGATGAAACAGAGCCCAAACCTCTTCCCAGCGGATTTCATCCGCGAGTGGGTGGACGTATGGGGTTTCCTCGACGCGCTGAAGGCCTGGCACCACACGACGCTTTGGCACCAGCGGCGATTCCTGGGCGAGGGGCTTGGGCTGTTCCGCCTGAAGCCGACAAGCCTGGACCGGCTGATGGCCGCGCTGGTTCGCGGCATCGGCCTGGGGCAGTTCGTCGTGTTCGGGCTCTGGGGCCTCTGCGTCCTTGGCCGGTACAGGCTGTTCCGGCAGTACCTGCGGCCTGGCCGCTTTCTGCCCTGGCTCAAGAAGCAGCTGCGGCGGCAAAACAAGGCATGAGCGCGCGCCAGTGCCGCGTGGCGGCAACGGAGGAGACATGGGCATAGCACCGATAGTCATGGCGGATTTCCGGCGTTTCGTCGAACAGGGCTTCCTGCGCCCCGGCGACCGCATGGCCGAGATCGGGTCCCAGGAAATCCACTGCCACGCCGATGTCTCCGCCGTGACGGACATGTTCCAGACGTGCGGGATCAAGACGCCCCCGGCCGAACACCTGGCCCGTCTGGCTCAGGGCGGCAGCTCCCGCGAGCTGTTCACAATGCTGGGCTACCGCTACACCTCCTTCGACATCGACGGCATGTTCGGCGCCCTGCAGTACGATCTGAACTTCGACACCGTTCCCGGGGAGCTGCAAGGAGTCTTCGACCTGGTCACCAACTTCGGCACCACCGAGCATCTGGCCAATCAGATCAGCGCCTTTCGGTTCATCCACGACCTTACCCGGCCAGGCGGCTACATGTATCATGTTGTCCCGTTTACTGGTTACGTGAACCACGGGCTTATCAACTATACCCCGAAGTTTTTCTGGATGCTCTGCCGCAGTAATGATTACGCTCTGACTTCAATGAAAATCCACGTCCAAGGGGAAAAGGAATACCTGAACCAGGACATTCTTGCATCCGTCCATTGTGACAAGTCATTAGATGAATTTTCACACCAAGACTCCTGTTTGATAGTTTTGCTGCAGAAGGTGCACGCAGCTGACTTTGTTCCCCCTGTGGACGGCGATCTCACAAAATCTCCAGAACACATCCGTAGCAATTATCCCTCTATCCCTTCTTTGCAGAATGGTGAGAGACAAGATGATTTGACATATGCAATCCGACAAAACAAAAATGGACCTTACGGCACTGTGCGCAGCATGCTCCGCAAGCTCTTTCGACCATTTTCCTGATCCGGGTTCTGACCAGCCGCAAGGGGCAATAGCACCCGCCAACGAACAAGTGGGCGCCCAGCCGGT
>CAYUOW010000036.1:0-25231 GCA_964446455.1 uncultured Desulfocurvus sp. | reverse complement strand
CGCGCCTGGGTGGCGGCGACCTTGGCGTCCAGGGCGGAGAGCCGGGCCTCCATGCCGCGCACCATGGCCTCGGCCTGGACCTCGGAGCCGGTGAGCACACCTACGCGGCGGATGACGCCGAAGAGTTCCGAGAAACTGCCCGCGCGGAACACGGCCACGCGCACCCCGCGCTTGATGAGCGCGTCCACGGGCAGGGAGGCTTCTTTCCGCCCGGCCAGCTGCAGCACCAGGTCCGGCTTCTGGGCCAGCACGGCTTCGATGTTCGGACGCATGTGCGTGCCGATGACCGGCAGCTTGGCGATGCGCGCGGGCGTCGCGTCGGCGTTGGTGCGCGCAACGATGACGTCCGCCTTGCCCAGGCCGTCCAGAATCTCGTTCAGGGCTCCGTACAGGGCGATGACCCGCGCGGCCGGACGCTCCAGCACGATCTCCCGGCCGGTGTCGTCGGTAATGCTGACGGCCGCCTGTGCGGCTGTGCCGGCGCTAAAAAGAAGCGTGAGCGCCAGCGCCAGGCACCAGATGCGCCTGGGGCGCGCCGGTGACCGGGTGGGGAGCCACGCGAAGATCGGTCTCATAGATGTCCTTCAGGTTCGCTTCGGTGAACACGTCCAGGGTCGGGCCGTCCAGCGCCACGCGCCCGGCCTTGAGGAAGATCAGCCGGGGGCAGTACAGCGCGGCCAGGTTCAGGTCGTGCACGGCGGCCAGGATGGTGCCTCCGGCGGCGTGCTGCCGGGCCAGCAGGTCAAAGGCCTCCACGCGCCGGGCCAGGTCGAGCGCGCTCGTGGCTTCGTCGAGCAAAAGCGCCGCGCGGCCCTGGCACAGGGCGCGGGCCAGCAGCACGCGCTGGTATTCCCCGCCGGAAAGCTCCGCCGCCTGCCGTTCGGCCAGGTCCAGGCAGCCCGCCTCGATAAGGGCGGCCTGCGCCGCCTCTTCGTCCCTGGGGCCATAGCCGCCCAGAAAGCCCGTGTGGGCATAGCGGCCCATGCGCACCAGCTCGCGCACGGTGTAGCCCTGCGGGGCGCTTGCGCCCTGCGGCACGCAGGAGACAAGCTTGGCGCGCTCGCGGGGGGAAAGCTTGGCGCTGTCGCGTCCGGCCAGTTCCACCGTGCCCTGCATGGGGGGGATGAGCCCGGCC
Source organism: uncultured Desulfocurvus sp. (assembly GCA_964446455.1). GTDB lineage: Bacteria > Desulfobacterota > Desulfovibrionia > Desulfovibrionales > Desulfovibrionaceae > Humidesulfovibrio. The sequence continues at coordinate 24,096 of CAYUOW010000036.1, read as the reverse complement.
AGGGCCGAGAGCAGGGTGGTCTTGCCCGAGCCGTTGGGGCCGAGCAGGGCTGCGAACTCGCCCGGTCCCAGGTGCAGGTCGATGCCGTGCAGTACAGCCCGGCCGCCGTAGCCGCAGTGCAGGTCGCGCGCGCGGATCATGCGTCGCCTCGGCTTTTGAGGCCCCGGCGCGCCAGGATCAGGCAGAAGAACGGGCCGCCGATGAGCGCCGTGACCACGCCCACGGGCAGCTCCGCCCCGCCGGGCAGCACGCTGCGCGCGGCCACGTCGGACCAGATGAGCAACAGCGCTCCCAGCAGGGCCGAGGCGGGAAGCAGCCTGCGGTGCCCGGCGCCCAGCATCAGGCGCACCAGATGCGGCACCACGAGACCCACGAAGCCGATGACCCCGGAAACGGCCACGGCCGCGCCGGAAAGCAGGCTTGCGCCCAGGAGCAGCCACAGGCGGGAGCGTCCGGCGTCGAGGCCCAGCATGCGCGCCTGGCTTTCGCCCAGGGCCAGCAGGTCCAGCTCCCGCGCGCGCCAGAGGATGACGCCCGCGCCCACGAGCATGTACGGCCAGGCCAGCTGCGCGTGCTCGAAGCCGCGGCCCTGGAAGCTGCCCATGATCCAGAACACGATGCTGGCCACGGACTCCTCGTCCAGGCTCTTCAAGAGTGAAATCAGGGCCGAGAGGAAAGTGGAGACCACGATGCCCGCCAGGACCACAGTCTCCCGCCGCAGGCCGGAAAGCGGCCCGCCCCCGGCGCGCGACAGGCCGAGCACCAGGATGAGCGCGCCGAGCGCCCCGGCCAGGGCGCAGGCGGGCAGGGCGCGGGAATCGCCCGTGAGGGCCGCCTGCCCGGCCAGGCCGCTGATGATGGCCAGCGATGCGCCGAAGGCCGCGCCGCCGGAGACGCCCAGGGTGAAGGAATCGGCCAGGGGGTTGCGCAAAACGCCCTGGAAGGCCGCGCCCGCAAGGGCCAGGCTGGCCCCGGTGAGCCCGGCGAGCAGCACGCGGGCCAGGCGGATGTCCACGATGACCACGGCGAGGCTCTGGTCCACGGGCGTGCCCCAGGCGAGGCCAACGGCCTGGGCCAGGGCGCGCAGCACCTCGCCCGGCGGGGCGGGGTAGCTGCCCACGCCGCAGGCCAGCAAAACCGTGGCGAAAAGGCACGCGAGCAGGCCCAGGAGGAGCAGGGCGGAAGCCAGGCCCACAGCGCGGGGCGAGGCGCAGGCGGGGCAAAGCCCCCGTCTGTTTTCACGCCCGGCCGCGCCCATGCTTCCGCCCTGTCCGGTCATTACTGGTTCAGCTCCTGCACCGCGTCTTTCAGGTGCTCGATCCACAGCCTGGCCACGGCCGGGCGGCTGCCCAGGCCGGTCAGGTCCGCCTTGGGCGCGAAGCCCGCGGCCTTGAGCTTGCTGGCCCAGGAGTCGTCCTCCGGGCCGGCCATGTCGTTTCTGGCGTGGTCGCCCGCGACGCTCATGAGCGGCAACAGGTGCACGGTGCGCACGCCCTGGCGCTTGAGGGTCGGGATGACGTCGTCGAGCGTAGGCGTGCTTTCCACGGTGGCGATGAACACGCTCCGGTCAAGCCTCCACAGTTCAAGCTGCAGCGCCGCATAGGCCGCATTGGCCGGGTGCTCCGTGCCGTGGCCCATGAGCAGCACGGCCTCGCCCTTCTTGGGCGCGGGCAGGCTCTTGTGGATGGCCTCGGCCGCGGTCTTGATGTCCTCGGGCAGGAAGAGCAGCGGGCGGCCGACGGAAACGTGGCCAATGCCCTTGGGCATGGCCTGGAAGGCCTCGGCCGTGGCCTTGATGTCCGTGTATTCGCGGCCGGGAATGGAATGCAGGGACTGCACGGCCACGTGGGTGAAGCCCTCGGCGGCCATGTCGGCCAGGGCCTGGGCCGGGGAGCGCTTCACATTGCCCCCGCCCGCGATCTTGTCGCGGATGATCTTGGACGAATAGGCCAGACGCACGGGTACGCCGGGAAAGGCGGCCTCGGCCTGGGACTTCAGGGAATCGATGGCCGTGACGGCTTCGGGCACGCTGGTGCCGAAGGCCACCAGCAGGATGCCGCGCTTGGGCTCGGCCTGTTTTTTGCCCTCGCCCGCGAGGCAGGGCTGGGCCAGGGAAAGGGCGAGGATCGCCGCGAGCAGGGCGCGCCAAAGGACGCCGGGGGCGCTGGCTGCAAAGAAACGCATGAAGACCTCCACAATGGAGGGCGCAGGTGGGGGAGGAATAAAAAAATCCCTTCCCACGCAACATAAGCGCGGAAAGGGATGCCCGTATTCGTCCCCATACATGTCCCGTCGGACAAAAGCCCTCGTTGCCGACGAGAAGCCATGACACAGAATCCGGCAGGTCTTCCGACTTACCCCATCGGCCCCGGCCTTCCCAGGAGGATTCCTCCCAGTGGCGCGCTTGGGGGCCGACCGTTTGCGGGGCTTACGGCGGCGGGTCCGTTCCCGATTCACACGGGATTCCCTCTTCACCCCGCGATTGCGGGGCACCGGACGAATCAGGTCGTTAGTATGCGGGGGACGGGGTGTCAAGGGCGGGGCCTTGGCCCGCGCCGGGCTGTTTCCCCTGGGCGGTCTGCCTGACCGCTAGGCCTGCGGGGTCGCGCTGACTTCCGTGAGCAGCTTTTCGATGTCCAGCACGAGCGCGTCGCTCTCGCCCATCATGCCGAAGCCCAGGATGGGCAGGGTGTAGATGTCCTGCACGGGCACGGTGAAGCCGGTCACCACCACCTGCTGCTGGCGCAGCACCTCGTCCACCAGGAGCGCGGCCGAAACCTCGCCCATGCGCACGGTGATGATCAGGCCCTGTTCGATGCCGGTGCAGGCGCCGTCCAACTGCAGGTGGCGGCACAGGCGCAGCAGGTGGAAGATCTGGCCGCGCACGCTCACCGTTTCGCTGCCGTCCGGCAGGGCGACCAAGTCGTGGGGCGCCGGGGCGTAGATCTCCAGCACGTCGCGCGAGGGCACGATGAGCAGCTCCGGTCCCACGCGGCACACCAGGGCGTCCACGATGCCCTCGTTCACCGAGCGCGAAAGCGGGATGGACAGGGTGAAGCGCGAGCCCGCGCCGGGCAGGTTCTCGATGCTGATGTCGCCGCCGAGCTGCATGCGTATGGCGTTGGCCACGGCGTCCATGCCCACGCCACGTCCGGAAACGTCGGTCACCTTTTCCGCGGTGCTGAAGCCCGAGGCCAGGATGAACTGGATGATCTCCTGCTCGGAAAGCTCCTGGCCCGGTTCCACCAGGCCGCGTTCCTGGGCCTTTTGCAGAATGCGCGCGGCGTTCAGGCCCCGGCCGTCGTCGGAAACCTCCACATAGGCCGTGTCGCCCTTGCGGTAGGCGTTCAACAAAACGCTGCCCGTCTCGTCCTTGCCCTTCTCGGCGCGTTCCTCCGGCTGCTCCAGCCCGTGGTCCAGGGCGTTGCGGAGCAAGTGCACCAGGGGCTCGTTCAGGCTTTCCACGATGGTCTTGTCGAGGGCCAGTTCGTCGCCGGTGATGGTGAAGCGCACCTTCTTGCCCATCTTCTGCGAAAGGCTCTGCACCAGGCGGTTCATGGGCAGGAAGATCTGCTTGAGCGGCACCAGGCGGATGGCGTCCACCTGGGTCTGCAGGCCGGTGATCACCGTGTCGAGCTCGGCCAGGGTGGAGGCGGAAAGGGTGGCCCCGCGCGTGCCGCTTTGCGAAAGCACGGCAAAGGTCACCATGAGCTTGCCCACCAGCTCGATCAAGCTGTCCAGGCGCTCCGTGGGCACGCGGATGCTTGTGATGCCCTGCTTGCTGGCGGCCAGCACCTGGTTGGCCTGGGCCTCGGCCATGTCGTGCGCCGGAGCCTCTGCCTGGGGACCGTTGGCCGCTTCCGACTCCGCGGCTGCCTCGGCCTCGGCCGCCAGGGCGGCGGCCGTTTCAACCTGCGGCGGCGCGGCCAGGGCCTTGGGCTGGTCCAGCACGCCTGCCAGGGCGTAGAGAAATTTCTTGTGCGCCTCGCACAGGCGCAGCAGCGCGGTGACGATGGGCTCGTTCACGGGGGTGATGCCGTCGGCCAGCATGTCGAGCAGCGAGATGACCTGGGCCGAGGCGAGCTTCAGGTGCGTCAACCCCAGGGCCTCCAGCACGGGCGTCACCTCGTTGCTCGTGGGCCGTCCGTCCTCCAGCTTGAGGATCTGCTCCTCCAGGGGGGCGATGCACTGGCGGATGTGGTCCCTCACTGGATCTCCCCGGCTGGGCAGGCGCATTCGGGCTCTAGCTGGAATACGGCGTCGAACTCCCAGGTATAGAAGGTCTCCCTGGCCGCGCCGGAAAGGCCGCGCACGCGGATGGTCCACATGCCGGCCAAGCCCGCCAGGTCCTCCCACACGGAGGAGCCGAAGCTCTTTACGGTGGAGAGGTCCAGGATGACCGGGGCGGTTTGCGGCAGGGCCAGGATGGCCCCCACCAACTGGTCGGCCTGGGCCTTCTGGTGCATGCGCGCGCAGGAGATGTGCAGCACCGCGCCCGCCGGGGTGTCCTCCTTCAGCAGGCAGTTGGCTCCGCCGGACTTCGCACCCTGCTGCCCTTCGCCGGAGGCGGCCAGGAGCACCTCGCACACGGCGTCGATCTCGGCCTGGTCGGGCGCGCCCGCATCGCGGATCTGCTCGATGACCGCGAACACGGAGTTCACGCCGTAGGCGGCGAGGGAAATGTTGTCCGCGCTGTGGGGCAGGGTTTCGGCCTGGAGCTTCTTCAGGAAGCTCTCCACCTTGTGGGTCAGGTGGCTGGCCGCCTCGAAGCCGGGCATGAAGCCGGTGACGCCCTTGATGGTGTGCAGGGGCCGGGCAAGGATCTCGATCCCCGCGCCCACTTCGCCCGCGCCAAGCTTCTCCAGGCCTTCCAGCACCTGGGGATAGTACTTGTCGCCCACTTCGGCGAAGAATTCATCGGACAGGGCGTCGCTCAAGCAGGTCTCCTCGTTGCCTAGGCCGTGATGAAGCCGAGCTTCTTGAGCTCTTCGAACAGCTTGTCCTTGCGCACGGGCTTCACGATGTAGCCCGAGGCCTCGCCGTCGTGGAAGGAGCGGATGACGGTCTTGGGGTCGTCGAGGGCCGTGGTCATGAGCGCCTTGGCCCGGTGGCGGCCGGGGTGCTGCTGCTCTATGGCGCGGATCTGCTTCAGGGCCTCCAGGCCGTCCATCTCGGGCATCATGATGTCCATGAGCAGCAGGTCGTAAGGCCGGCCTTCCTCATGGGCGAGCTTGAAGGCCTCCACGGCCTCGAGCCCGTTCACCACCACGTCCACTTCGAACAATGTGTTCAGGAAGACGGAGAGCACCTTGCGGCCCAAAAATTCATCTTCAGCGACAAGTGCGCGCATACTGCAACCTCCGAAAAGGGGGGAGCGGACAATCCGCTTGGTGCTTCAGCTTATTCGCAAAACTGCGTAGAATGTCAATGACGGACATGCGTGGCCGCTTTTTTCGCCCTTACCCCCGCGTGCGCTTGCAAGCAGCGCCTCTTGCGGGTAGAAGCCCGCCCATGCGAGGATTCATCACGCCCGAGCGCCTGGAGCGCATCCGAACCGTCCTCTCCCGCAGGCAGAAGGACGTCACCCTGGTCATGGACAACATCTGGGACCCGCACAACGTCTCGGCCATTCTGCGCAGCTGTGACGCTTTCGGCATTCACCGCGTGCATCTTTACTACACCACGGAGAAATGGCCGGATTTAGGCAAAAAATCCTCGGCCTCGGCCAAGAAGTGGGTGGAGCGCATCCGCCACGACGACCCGGCCGAGATGCTGGGCGGCTTCAAGAAGGCCGGGGTGCAGGTCATCCGCACCGGCTTTTCCGAGACGGCCAAGCCCTTGCACGCCTTCGACTTCACCGTCCCCACGGCGGTGATTTTGTCCAACGAGCACCGGGGCGCCGCGCCGGAGCTGGTGGAGCAGGTGGGCGAGGAGCTGTACATCCCCATGCAGGGCATGGTGCAAAGCCTGAACGTGTCCGTGGCCGCCGCGGTCATTTTGTACGAGATGTTCTCCCAGCGCAGGCGCGCGGGGCTCCTCGACACCCCGGCCTTCTCGCCGGAGGAGCTTGCCGCCCTTGAGTACGAGTGGAGCGACCGCTAGGTTCTGGTTTTTGACGCACGAAGAGATTCGCGGCCCGGAGGGAAACCTTCGGGCCGTTTTGTTTGGCGCGCGGGAAAGGGAAGGCGCCTACGCCGCGCTGGCGTCGCCAACGGCAACGGCCAGAACGGACAGCAGCAGGGCCGTGGCGAGCCAGAGAATGCGCAGGGGAAGCCTGGTGGTGGTGTTTCTTTTCATGGCGGATGAGGGGGCTTGAAGCAAGGAAAGCTGCCCGGACCGCGTGCGCGGCCTGGACAGCATTCCGTTGGCTTTCGTTGAACGTGCCGGAAAGGGCGTTCCGGCGGGGAGGCCCTGGGCCGGATGGCCTAGTGGTGGCCTTCCTTCTTGCCCTGCTGGATGCGGATGAAGGCCACGGTGATGATCCAGGCCAGGTAGATGAAGATGAGGGAGACGCCGACGGTTCCCTGGCTGGTGCTGTGGGCCATATCTTTCAAGAGTTCGCCGAACATGGTCGTTCCTCCAAAAGTTTCGTTGTGCCTGCGCGCGGAAGCGCCGGGGCGGGTCTATTTCACCGGAACGCCCCAAAATGTCAAGGGGGTTTGCCAGCCCGGCGAACAAGGGGCCAACAGTTGGCGAACGCACGGGGGGGACAGGCCAGCGTCACCCCTTGCCAGGGAACCGGCCAAGGCGCTACCCTGGCCCGGCTGGCTGGAAATCCGCCAGCGCCATATTTCCGGAGGGATACCATGAGCCAAAAACCGCGCATCGTCGTGCTGGACGCCTTCACCATGGGCCAGGATGTCTACTGGGAGCTCATCGGCGACCAGGGCGAGCTTGTGCTGCACGACCGCACCGCGCCCGCCGAGGTGCTTAAGCGCGCCCAGGGCGCCCAGGTGCTGTTCACCAACAAGACGGTCCTCGGCGCGGAGGTCATAAACGCCCTGCCGGAACTCAAGTGCATCTGCGTGCTGGCCACGGGCTACAACGTGGTGGACATAGCCGCCGCGGCCGCCCGGGGCATTCCCGTGTGCAACGTGCCGGGCTACTCGCCCCCGGCCGTGGCCCAGCACGTCATGGCGGTCACGCTGGAACTCTTCGGCAAGGCCTGCCGCCACGCCAAGGCTGTTTCCGAGGGCCGCTGGAGCGCCCAGCCGGACTTCTGCTTCTGGGACGCGCCCATCACCGAGCTTGCGAACAAGACCTTCGGCATCGTGGGCTTCGGGGCCATCGGCAGCCGCGTGGCCGAACTGGCCCACGCCTTCGGCATGAACGTGCTCTGCCACGTGCCGCGCCCCAAGGAGCTGCCGGACTACGGCCCCTTCGCCTTTGCCACCCTGCAGGATCTGTTCGAGGACTCGGACGTGGTGAGCCTGCACTGCCCGCTGACGGCCGAGAACGAGAACATGGTGGACGCCAAGCTGCTTGCGCGCATGAAGCCCACGGCCTTTCTGGTGAACACCGCGCGCGGCCCCCTTGTGGACGAGGCCGCGCTGGCCGCGGCCCTGAAGAACGGCACGCTTGCCGGTGCCGCGCTGGACGTGGTGCGCGAGGAACCCATCCGCCCTGACAATCCGCTCCTCTCCGCCCCCAACTGCCTCATCACCCCGCACGTGGCCTGGGCCAGCGTGGAGGCGCGCAGGCGGCTCCTCGGCATCGCCGCGGCCAATGTGCGCGCGTTTCTGGCGGGCGCCCCCCAGAACGTGGTCAATGGCGTGGGCTAGGGGCCGCTGGCCCTCCCCGGGGCAGACGCGTGGGGCAGTGGGCCGGGTCTTTACAGCGGCACGAAACTTGTGTCATTCGTGACATGTGTCAACAATGACCTATGTCACATATGAGCCAAGCGGAGGAATCACCATGCGCAAATTTTCCCTCATCCTGACCCTGCTGGCCGTGCTCGCCTTTGCCGGCAGCGCCCTGGCCGCAGAGTCCATCCTGGTGGGCACCACCACCAGCACCGCCGACACCGGCCTGCTGGACTACCTGGCCCCGAAGATTCTGAAGGACACCGGCCTCGACATGCGCTGGATCGCCGTGGGCACGGGCAAGGCCCTGGAGCACGGCAAGAACTGTGACGTGGACATCCTTATGGTGCACGCCCCGGGCGCGGAAAAGAAGTTCGTCGACGAGGGCTTTGGCGTGCTGCGCAAGGAGTTCATGTACAACGACTTCATCATCGTGGGCCCGGCCAAGGACGTGGCCAAGATCAAGGGCAAGCCCGCGGGCGACGCCCTCAAGACCATCGCGAGCGCCAAGGCGCCCTTCGCCAGCCGCGGCGACGACTCCGGCACGCACAAGCTGGAGCAGCAGCTGTGGAAGGCCGCGGGCCTCAGCCCGGACAAGGAGTCCTGGTACATCAGCGTTGGCCAGGGCATGCTGACCACCCTGGCCATGGCGGCGGAGCGCGGCGCGTACACCGTCACCGACCGCGGCACCTGGATCGCCTTTGAGGCCAAGCACCACGGCCATTCCGGCCTGGTCGTCCTGTCCGAGGGCGACATGGCCCTGCGCAACCAGTACAGCATCATCCTGCTCTCGGCCAAGTGCAGCAAGATCAAGCACGAGGCGGCCAAGAAGCTCATGGCCTGGTACCTCTCGCCCGCGGGGCAGAAGGCCATTGCCGACTTCAAGGTGGAGGGCAAGCAGCTCTTCACGCCCAATGCCGCCAAGTAGGCAGCCGCGAAGTAAAGCGCGGCAAAACGGCAAGGACGATTAGAAAACTGTGGACTACTTCAGCGAAGGCCTGGCCAAGGCCGTGGAACTGCTGCTGGCCCTGGACCCCGAGACCTTCTCGGCGGTCTGGGCCACGGCGGCGGTGACGGCCCTGGCCCTGGCCGCAAGCCTGGTCATGGGATTGCCCCTGGGTTTCGCCCTGGGGCATTTCCGCTTTCCCGGCCGCCGCGTGGCGCGCCTGGTGGTGGACTGGATGCTTTCGCTGCCCACCGTGGTCATCGGGCTCATCGTGTACGCCCTGTTCACCACGCGCGGCCCCCTGGGCGAGTGGGGTCTCTTGTTCACCCTGCCGGGCATGGCCATCGGCCTCACGCTCCTCGGTCTGCCCATCATCATCGCCATGACGGCCACGGCCGTGGAGTCCACCGACGTGCGCCTGACGCAGGCGGTCCTCTCCCTCGGTGCGGACCGCATGCAGCTGCTCGTGGCCACCCTGCTTGAGGCGCGCTTCGCCATGGCCCTGGCCGCGGCCTCGGCCTTCGGCCGCATCGTGTCCGAGGTCGGCATCGCCATGATGGTGGGCGGCAACATCAAGTGGCACACGCGCACCGTCACCACGGCCATCGCGCTGGAGACCGGCAAGGGCGAATTCGCCCAGGGCATTGCGCTCGGCATCGTGCTCATGCTGGTGGCCCTAGTGGTGAACCTGGTGGTGGGACTTCTGCGCTCCCGCGCGGCGGCGGACTACCGGGGGCGCGTATGAGCCCGGCGGTGAACGGCATGGCTGGGCCGCTGTACCGCCTGCAGGACCTCGAGGCTTCCTATGGAGCTGGCGGCGAGGGCCAGACCGTGCTGCGCGTGCCGGAACTTGAGGTGCCGCGCGGCAGCATTCTGGGCCTGGCCGGGCACAACGGCAGCGGCAAGAGCACGCTGCTGAAGCTTTTGGGCTTTCTGCTCGCGCCGCGCGCGGGAGTGCTGGAGTTCGACGGCCGGTCCGTGGACGCCCAGGCTTGGCGCAACGCGCACCTGCTGCGGCGCAAGGCCGTGCTGCTGGGGCAGGACACCTGCCTGCTCTCGCGTTCGGTGGCGGCCAACGTGGCCTATGGCCTGAAGCTGCGCGGGCAGTCCGCCACGCGTGAGGACATCGCCGAGGCTTTGGGGCGCGTGGGGCTCGACGCCGCCGGGTACGCGGGCCGCTCCTGGCGGCAGCTCTCCGGGGGCGAGGCCCGGCGTGTGGCCCTGGCCGCCCGGCTGATCCTCAAGCCCGCCGCGCTCCTGCTCGACGAGCCCACGGCGGGCCTGGACCGCGCCAGCACGGAGCACGTGAAGGCGGCGGTGCTCTCCGCACGCCAGGCCTACGGCGCGACGCTTGTCATCTCCAGCCACGACATGGACTGGCTGTGCTCCTGCGCGGACAGGGTGCTGACCCTGGAAGAGGGGCGCATCGTTTCCGGCCTGGACTAGACGCCAAAAAAAGGAGCCGCCCGCGCGTCGAAAGCGTCAGGCGGCTCCGGTGTGGCCAGATTGTTCGAAGTAGGGTTCGCCGTGGCCTAGAAGGCCTTGGCCATGTCGGCGGAAAGCTCGCGGTACAGGTCGGCCACCAGGATGACGCCCAGGACCTTGCCGTTCTCCTGCACCACGGCCCAGCCGCGCTTGCGGCGCAGGAAAAGCTCCAGCACCACGGGCAGGGGATCGTTGGGCTTCAGAGTTGGCACGTCGGGCTCCATGTGCCCGGAAAGGGACGTGTGGGTGCACACGGCGCTGGCCCGGGCAAAGGTCTTGTCGAAGTCGCTCTCCTTCACCACCTTGAGTTCCGGGTCGCGCAGCACGCATTCGTCCAGCGCGGCCAGCACGGTCCATACGGAAACCGCGCCCTTGAGCACGCCTTCCTTGCTGCCGTTCTTGCCCATGACGAGCACCACGTTGTTCTCCGGCGACTTCTTCTGGCTCTCGCGCAGGGCGCGCACAGCCTCGGCCAGACTGGCGGATTCGTCCACCGTCGCAAAATCATCGCGCATCAAATCCCAGGCCCTTTTCCGAAACAGCATGCGGCACTCCTAGAGGATTGTTCCGCCCACAAGGGAATCAACGCCGGGCGGTTATGCCATCCATAGCCCGTTGGGGCCGGGTGTTGCAAGGGGCTGCCCGGGCGCGCTGGCCGGGCGGCATGGCCCACGGGCCTTGACAATCCGCGTGCCAGACCGCACTCTGCCGCGTATGAAGCGTGTATTGGCCCTGGCGGCCTTTCTTGCCCTGGCGCAGGTGCTGGCCTGGGGCTCCCCGGCCCGGGCGGAGCTGCCCTTCGGACCCGGCGAGAAGCTCAGCTACAATCTCTACTGGACCTTCATCCTGGCGGGTTCGGCCACGCTGGAAACCCTGGAGACCGGTCCGGTGCCAGCGACGGCGGCGGGCCCCGGCGACGGCAGGCAGGCCATGCACTTTCGTGCCCTGGCCAAAAGCACGCCCTTCATCGACACCTTCTACAAGGTGCGCGACTCCATTGAATCCTGGGTGGACCCGGCGGTGACCCACGCCATCCTCTACCGCAAGGACCAGAGCGAGGGCGACTACGTGCGCAATTATGTGGTGCGCTTCGACAAGAACGGCAACGTGGCCTATCGCTACAGCAAGGGGAACTTCAAAAACGCGGTCATCATCCCCACGGGCAGCTTCGACCCCCTGTCCATGCTGTTTCTCTTCCGCACCAAGCCCCTGGCCGTGGGCTACGAGTTCGCCGCGCCGGTTACGGACGGCGAGAAGAGCATCACCGGCACGGCCAAGGTCATCAAACGCGAAACCATAAAAACTCCGGCAGGCGAATTCGACACCCTGCTGGTCGAACCCGATGTGCGCAACATCGGCGGGGTGTTCCGCAAAAGCCCCGATGCGACGTTGCAGGTCTGGATCACCAACGACGCCCGGCGCATTCCCGTGCGCGTGAAGAGCAAGGTGGTGGTCGGCCATTTCTCCATGGAACTTACCGGGTATGAACCCCCGAAACACAAGGCGGCACAGTGAACAGCTCCAGATCGAAGAAGACTCCCAAACGCTCCGCTCCCAGCGCCCGCAATGGCCGCGCCCCTGCCCGCAGCGGACCCGGCCAGGCCCGCCGCAGCGGCGGCGAGCACCGCCGCGCCCCCAGCGAGCGCGAGGCTCATCCGCTGGAAGGCAAGACCCTCACCCTGACCATCGACACCCTGGCCCTGGGCGGCGCGGGCGTGGCCCGTTTGCCGGAAGGCGTGGAAGGGCTTGAGGACGGCGCGGGCATGGCCGTGTTCGTCACCGGCGGCCTGCCGGGCTCCGTGGTCGGCGCGCGCATCACCCGCGTGCACCGCCGCCACGCCGAGGCCCAGGTGGCCGAGGTGCTGACGCCCTCGCCCGAGGCCGTGGCCCCCCTGTGCCCGCATACGGAGGTGTGCGGCGGCTGCCCCCTGCAGACCCTGGCCCCGGAGCGCCAGCTGTTCTGGAAACAGCGGCAGATCCTGGACGCTCTCAAGCGCATTGGCCGGGTGGAGCCGAAGAACGTGCTGCCCGCGCTGCCCGCGCCTAGCGTCACGGCTTTCCGCAACAAGATGGAGTTCGCCTTCCAGGGCTTCGGCGCGTCCCTGCGCCTGGGCCTGTACGCCAAGGCCGACCCCGGCCGCGTGTTCGACGTGGCCTCCTGCGCCATTTTCACCAAGGACGGCCAGGCCATGCTGGACGCCGTGCGCGAGGCCTGCCGCGAGGCCGGTCTGCCCGCCTACGACCGCCGCACCGGCCAGGGCCTGTTGCGCCACTTGGTGCTGCGCCACAGCGTGCACCAGGACAAGTACCTGGCCCAGCTCATCACCGCGCCCGTCCCGGCGGACAGCACCCCGGCCCTGGCCCTGCTGGCCCTGGGCGAGGAGCTTCTGCGCCGCTTCCCCAAGCTGGCGGGCTTCGTCCACTCCGAGCGCGGCCGCGCCGACGGCCTGGCCCAGTCCGAGCGCACGGTGCTGGCCCTGGGCGAAAGCGCCCTCATCGAGACCCTGGAGGACGTGCGCTATTCCATCAGCGCCGACGCCTTCTTCCAGACCTGCACCGGCGGCGCGCTGGGGCTGTACTCCGGCCTGCGCGAGCTGGCGGACCTGGCCCCCACGGACGTGGTGTACGACCTGTACTGCGGCGGCGGGGGCATCGCGCTCTTCCTGGCGGGCCACGCGGGCAAGGTGCTGGGGTTGGAGGCCAATCCTTCGGCCGTGGCCGATGCCGAGGCCAACGCCCGGCTGAACAAGGCCGAGAACTGCCGCTTCATGCGCGCGGACCTGACCGGCGAGAGCGCCGTGCCCGAGCGCCTGCCCGAGGGCTACGCCAAGGCCGACGTGGTTGTGGCCGACCCCCCGCGCGAAGGCCTGGACGCCGGGCTCATCGGCTGGCTGAACCGCACCAGGCCCTCGCGTCTGGTGTACGTGTCGTGCAACCCGGCCACCCTGGCGCGCGATGCCGGACTCCTGGCGGGCGAGGAGGGCGGCTTCGAACTCACGTCCGTGCGCGCCGTGGACCTGTTCCCGCACACGGCCCACGCCGAGTGCCTGGCCCTGTTCACGCCGAAATAGGCCCGGACCCCGGGCAGGCGGCCCGTTGCCGCTCCCCCCGCGGCACACTTGCACAGTGGCGGGGAAGCGGGGTAGGTTCGCCGATCGTGTTCACCTTCGGAGGGACTTGATGTCGACCGTGATCCGCAAGAGCCTCTTGCAGCTGGTTTTTTCCGGCGCGTTCATGAAGCGCTGGAACGACCGGCTGCGCCCCATGGAACTCATGGAGGTGGACAAGCAGGCCCACAAGATGATCGTGGCCTGGATGCTGCTCACCCGCGTCACCGCGGGCATGCCCCCGGCCGAACGCCTGGCGCTGATGGAAGAGACCATCGAGGGCGGCATCTTCGACTACTTCTACCGCCTGGTCATCACCGACATCAAGCCGCCGGTGTTCTACAAGATCAAGGCCAACCGCGAGGACTACCAGAAGCTCACCCAGTGGGTGCTGCCGCAGCTCAAGCCCCGGCTGGCCCCGCTGGGACCGGACTTCTGGGCGCGCATGACCGAGGCCCTGATGGAGCCGGAGGAGAAGACCCTTTCCCGGCGCATCCTCATGGCCGCGCACCTCTACGCCTCCTACTCCGAGTTCCGGGTGCTGAAGCCCCTGAACCCGCACGACGAGGAGATGCCGGAGATCGAGGAGAGCTTCCGCTCGCGCCTGCAGGGCTTGACCGACATTCCCGGCGTGGCCGACCTGCTGGCCGGGAACAACGAGTTCGGCCGCTTCGCAGCGCGCGCGGGCCAGCTGCGCTTCCAGAAGCGCTGGTCGCAAACGCCGCGCGTGCCGGAGACCACGGTGCTGGGGCACATGTTCCTGGTGGCCACGTACTCCTGGTTCTTCAGCGTGGAGGCGGGCGCCTGCCAGGCCCGGCGGCAGAACAACTTCTTCACCGGCCTGTTCCACGATCTGCCGGAACTGCTCACCCGCGACATCATCTCGCCCGTGAAGAGCTCCGACGCCTCCATCGGCGAGCTCATCAAGCAGTATGAGAACCAGGAGCTGGAGCGCAAGATCATCGGCCCGCTGAAAAGCGGCGGCTGCGAGGATCTGGCCGAGCGCCTGGGCTATCTGCTGGGGCTCGACGTGGGCTCGGAGTTCATCGCCACCGTGCGCGAGCCCGGCCCGGACGGAACCATCGAGGTCCACAACGTCACCGAGAGCGACCTGCGCGGGCCCAAGAACCTGGACGAGCTGGACCCCAAGGACGGCCCGCTTTTGAAGATGTGCGACCGTCTGGCCGCGTTCATCGAGGCCGACACGGCGCTGAGGAACGGCATCAACAACGAGCAGCTGCACCAGGCCCGCTGGCGCATCCGGCAGATGTACGAGCATCGGCCGGAGGTCATGGGCATCCAGGTGGGCGCGCTTCTGGCGGACTTCGACTAGGCATGCGCGAGCGCGACGGCCTCACCGCACCAGCCGCCCCAGGGGCGGAAGTCCCGGCAGAGCCGGTCTCTTCTTCCGCGAATTCCGCTCCGTTGGCCGCGGGCCTTTACGTGGTGGCCACGCCCATCGGCAACGCCGGGGACCTTTCGCCGCGCGCGGCGGACGTGCTGACACGCGCCGACGCCGTCCTGGCCGAGGACACGCGCCGGGCCGGGCTGTTCTTCCGCCGCCAGGGCCTCGCGCGCATCCAGCCGGAGGGCGACGGCCTGCGCGGCTTCCTCAGCCTGCACGAGCACAACGAGGACGGGCGCATCCCGCAGGTGCTGGAACTGATCGCCCAGGGCCAGGCCGTGGCGCTCATGAGCGACGCGGGCACCCCGGTGCTCTCCGACCCCGGCTTCCGGCTGGTGCGCGCCTGCCGCCTGGGCGGCTGCCGCGTCACCTCCCTGCCCGGACCCTTTGCCCCGGCCGTGGCCCTTTCTGCCAGCGGCCTGCCGCCCGCGCCCTTCACCTTCCTGGGCTTTCTGCCCCGGCAGAAGGGGCAGGCCCAGAAGTTGCTGGCGCGCCACGCCGCCACCGGGGCCAGTCTGATCTTTTTCGAGCGCAAGGACCGGCTGGCCGCCACCCTGGCCCTGGCCGCCGGAGTGCTGGGCGACCGCGAGTTCGCCGTGTGCCGGGAATTGACCAAGCAATACGAGGAGTTTATCCTGGGCAGGCTGGGAGCGCTCACGGATGCCCCCTTGGACGTGCTGGGCGAGGTCACGGTGATCCTCGGACCCGAGGCCCTGGCCCCGCTGCCCGGTGGCGCGGAAGCCGCCGGTGCCGGCATTGCCGCCGACCCCAAGGCGCTGGCCCAAGCCCTGCTGGACGCCGCCCTGGCCGAGGAAAAGGCGCGCGGCGGCAAGCCCCGCGAGGTGGCCCGCCGCGTGGTGGAGCGCCTGAACGGGACTGTGCCCGGACTCACGGTGAAGGACGTGTATGACCTGCTCAAGCGTTGATGCCCCGCACGATTCCCTCGACAGGGCTGTGACCCTGGCGCTGGAAAACCGCGCCCTGGACGCCGCTGCCCTTGAGGCCGTCATTTCCTGCGCCGAGGCCGACCTGCCACGCCTGCTGGCTGGCGCACGGGCCGTGCGCGAGAAGTATTTCCGCCAGGACCTGCACCTCTGCGCCATCGTGAACGCCAAGAGCGGCGCCTGCACCGAGGACTGCGCCTTCTGCGCCCAATCTTCCCGCCACAAGACGGACAGTCCGCGCCACGCCTTCCTGGAGCCCGCCGAGATCGCCCGCGCCGCCCGCGCCATGAAGCAGCGCGGAGCCTCGCGCTTCGGCATCGTGGCCAGCGGCCTGGCCCCCACCGAGGCCGAGTTCGAGAAGCTGCTCACCGCCGTGGCCCTGGTGCGCCACGCGGGCCTGGCGGCCGACGTGTCCGTTGGCGTGCTCTCCCTGGAGCGGCTGCGGCGGCTGAAGGACGCGGGCCTTTCCGGCGTGCACCACAATCTTGAGGTGGCGCGCAGCTTCTTCCCGCAGATCTGCACCACCCACGACTACGAGGACGATGTTGAAGCCGTGCGCCTGGCGCTGTCCGAAGGGCTCTTCGTCTGCTCCGGCGGCATCTTCGGCCTGGGCGAGACCTGGGAGCAGCGGGCCGAGCTGGCCCGGACCTTCCGCGAGCTGGGCGTGACCAACGTGCCCATGAATTTCCTGGTGCCCATCGCGGGCACGCGCATGGAGCACCGGCCCGTGCTTTCCGCGCAGGAGGCCCTGCGCATCCTGGCCTTGTACCGCCTGATGCTGCCCACGGCCAACCTGCGCGTGTGCGGCGGCCGGGGGCTGGTGTTCGGCCCGGCCGGAGGGGCGGGCCAGCGCGAGCTCTTCGCCTCCGGTGCCAGCGGACTCATGGTGGGTGACTACCTGACCATCGCCGGAACCCCGCCCGAGGCCGACCTCGACCTGGCGCGGGAGCTGGGCCTGGACGTGGTGCGCTCTGAAAGAGAGCCGGCCGCGGAGCAGGGGAGCTAGCCATGCCCGGATTGCGCGAAGAGTTCTGGAGCGAACGCGGCAAGGCGTACCTCAAGTGCTTTTTGCGCACCTATCTGGTGGGCGCGTCCATGAACCCGCGCGGGCTCATGAGCGTGGGCCTCTTGTACGCCATGCAGCCGGGGCTGTGGGTCATCCACAAGGAGGCCAAGGCGCGGGAGCAGGCCCTCAAGCGCTATGCCAAGCACTTCAGTTCGCACCCCTTCTGGGTGCCCTGCCTGGTGGGCATCTTCCTGGCGGTGGAGGCCGACATCGCCGGCCGCAGGCTGCCGCCCGAGGCGCTGGAAAAGGTCAAGAACACCACCAGCTACACCCTGTCGGCCATCGGCGACTCGGTGTTCGCGGGCAGTCTGCTCATCTTCTGGGCCCTTCTCTCCTCGTGTCTTTTGCTCATGGGGCAGCGCATATTGCCCTTCGGTATCGGGCTTTTCTTTTTTCTTGGATTGCAGGGATTCCGCGTGTACACTTTTCTTGGAGGCGTGCGCAGGGGCTTCAGCTTCCTGGGCGCGCTCAAGCGCTGGGATCTCATCAACTGGGGCCGGCGCATCAAGTTTGTGAACGCGGCCCTTTTGTTGTGGCTTTGGGCGCTGTTGTTCCCCCATGGGGATGCGGCGTCGTGGGCTTGGGGCATGGGCGCGTTCGCTCTTGCCGGGGTGCTTTCCATACGGCCCGTGCTGCCCAGATGGGTGGTCGCCGGGGCCGTTCTGGCCACGCTTTTGGCCATACCCTGGCTCATGCAGCGCGCCAGCAGCCTGCCGCCTTTGGGCATGCCGTAGGGCCAAAAACGCATGACTGACACAGACAGCGGTTGGAGATCATGACCGAGACGAGCGCCACATCGGATTGCGAGGCCAGCGCCTCAGGCGAGTGCGTGCGGCAGGTGCTGGTGGCCAACCAGCTCGGCCTGCACGCAAGGCCCGCAAGCCAGATAGCCCGCGAGGCCCAGGCCTTTGCCGCCAGCATCAGCATCACCGGCCCGGGGCAGACGGTCGACGCCAAGAGCATCCTGGACGTGTTGACCCTGGCCGCCGGCCCGGGCAGCACCCTTGAGATACGCGCCAGCGGCCTCGACGCCGAGCTGGCCGTGGAGAAGATCTCGCAACTTTTCGCCGCAAGGTTCGGGGAGAAATAGTGGCCAGAGCCATTGTTCGCGGCATCTCGGTGTCCACGGGCTTCGCCATAGGCAAGGCCGTGTTCGTCAACCGCAGGCACCACGCGGAGGTGCCGCGCCAGTCCGTGGCCCCCGCCCTGGTGGAGACGGAGGAAGCCCGCCTGCGCCAGGCCTTCACCGACGTGGAGGGCGACCTGGCGAGCGCGCGCGACCGCATCCCGGCCGAACTGGCCGAGCACCGCCACATCCTCGAATCGCACCTGATGATCTTGAAGGACCCCAAGCTTTGCGGGTCCGCGGCCAAGCACATCCGCGACCTGGGCGTGAACGCCGAATGGGCGCTGGAAAAGGCCGTGGCCGAGCTGGAAAAGGCCTTTGGCCAGCTCGACGACATGTACATCCGCGAGCGCCTGCAGGACGTGCGCGTCATGAGCGACCGCGTCATGGCGCGGCTTCTCGGCACCGTGCGTTCGGAGCTGGCGGTTGAGGGCCGGGTCATCATCATGGCCCACGACCTGACCCCGGCCGACACCGTGATGCTCGAAGTGGGCAAGATCATGGGCTTTGCCACTGCCCAGGGCGGCAAGACCTCGCACACCGGCATCATGGCCCGCACCCTGGGCATTCCGGCCCTGGTGGGCGCGGGCGAGCTGGAGGAGCTGGTCGGCGACGGCGACCTCGTCATCATCGACGGCGTGGGCGGCCGCGTGCTGGTGGATCCGGACGAGGACGAACTGGCGGAATTCAACGAGCTGGCCGACCAGTTCGAGGACTACCAGCGCCGCATCTACCGCGGCTGCCAGCTCCCGGCCGAGACCATCGACGGCTACCGCGTGCAGGTGCTGGCCAACATCGAGCTCATCGAGGAAGTGGCGGCGGTGCTGGACAACGGCGGCGAGGGCATCGGCCTGTACCGCACGGAATACAGCTACCTGAACCGCGTGGATCTGCCGGGCGAGGACGAGCTGGCGGACAAATATTCCGACCTGGCGGCCATCATGAGCCCGCGCAAGGTCATCTTCCGCACCCTCGACCTCGGCGCGGACAAGTTCATCACCAGCTTCGGCGCCCTGGACGAGGCCAACCCGGCCATGGGCCTGCGCGCCATCCGCTTCTGCATGCAGCACCCGGAGCTGTTCAAGACGCAGCTCAAGGCCATTGCCCGGGCGTCCGCCTACGGCAACGTCAGCATCATGTTCCCCATGATCTCCGGCCTGCGCGAGGTTCGCCGCGCCAAGGCCAAGCTGCGTGAGGCCCAGGAAGAGCTGCGCGCCGAGGGCCGCCGCTTCAACCCGGACATGCCCGTGGGCATCATGATCGAGCTGCCCGCGGCCGTGATGATCGCCAGCATGCTGGCCGAGGAAGTGGACTTCTTCAGCATCGGCACCAACGACCTCATCCAGTACAGCCTGGGCATCGACCGCACCAACGCGCATGTGAGCTACCTGTACCAGCCCCTGCACCCGGCGGTTCTGCGCAGCATCAAGCACGTGGTTGACGCCGCGCACCAGGCGGGCATAGAAGCCAGCCTCTGCGGCGAGGTGGCCAGCGACCCCTTCTGCGTCCCCATCCTCATGGGCATGCAGATCGACTGCATTTCGCTTTCGCCCCAGGCCATTCCGGGCATCAAGCGCATCATCCGCCAGGCCCGCATGAGCGAGTGCAAATCGCTTTTGCGCGATGTTTTGGCCTGCCGCACCGTGGGCAAGATCAACCGGCTGGTGCGTGATACAATCTTCCACAAGTACCCTGAAGAACTTAATTTCTTTGCCTCGTTACTGGATAACGACGACCTCGGCGGTTAACTCCCATGTCCAATCCCAATCGCCACGCGGGCGAAAAGCTCATCGCCACGAACAAGAACGCGCGGCGGCTCTACGAATTCCTGGAAGTGCTGGAGGCCGGCCTCGTGCTCATGGGCTCGGAGCTCAAGAGCCTGCGCGAGGGCCGCGTGAACTTCATGGACGGCTACGTGCGCTTCCACCAGGACGAAGCCTGGCTCACGGGCGTGCACATCGCGCCCTATGCCAACGCGGGCATGGACCCGCACGACCCCACGCGCGAACGCAAGCTGCTGTTGCACCACCGCGAGATCGACAAGCTGCAGGCCATGGCCGCGCAGAAGGGCCTCACCGTCATCCCGGTGCGGCTGTACTTCAAGAACGGCCGCGTGAAGCTCGAGATAGCGTTGGGCAAGGGCAAGAACGTGCACGACCGCCGCGACGACCTTAAGGAACGCGACCTGAACCGCGACACGGCGCGGCAACTGGCCGATTACCGCAAATAGCCCCGCCCAGCTCAGGGCGGGCCCCCCGGATGCCTCCCATGAACAGCGCCCCCACGAACAGCACGCTCGCCACCGCCCTCACCCCCGCGCACCTGCGCTTCCTGGAACAGCTCTTCCCGGGCGAGGAACTGCTCACCGACCCCACGCAGATGGCCGTGTACGGCGCGGATTCCAGCCGCCGCTCGGCCATGCCCTGGGCCGTTGTGCGCCCCCGGACCGAAGAGCAGATCATCGAGCTTTTGAAGTGGGCCGAGGCTGAGCGCATGCCCCTGGTTCCCCGGCTGCGCGGCACCGGCATGAGCGGCGGCGCGGTGCCCGCCTTCGGCGGCGTGGTGGTCTCCACCCTGTGGCTGAACCGCGTGCTCGACATCGACGGCGACGACTTCTGCGCCGAGGTGGAGCCAGGCGTCGTCACCTCCGAGTTCCAGGCCCTGACGCAGAAGCAGAAGCTGTTCTACCCGCCGGACCCGGCCAGCCTCAAGATCTCCACCCTGGGCGGCAACGTCTCCACCTGCGCGGGCGGCATGCGCGCGGTCAAATACGGCGTCACGCGCGACTACGTGCTGGGCGTGCGCGCGGTGCTGCCGGGCGGAAAGATCGTGGACGCGGGAGGGCGCACGCACAAGAACGTGGTGGGCCTCGACCTCACGCGGCTCTTCGTGGGCTCCTGCGGCACGCTCGGAATCTTCACCAAGCTGACCCTGAAGCTGCTGCCCCTGCCCGAGGGCTCGGCCACGGTGCTGGCGGCCTTCCCCACCCTGGCCGATGCGCTGAACGGCGCGCGGGGCGTGTTCCGCGCGGGCATTCTGCCCACGGCCATGGAGTTCCTGGACGCCAAGGCCTGCTGGGGCATCAGCCAGATCAAGGACGTGCCCTGGCCGCAGGAGACCACCAAGGCCGTGCTGGTGCTCAAGGTGGACGGCAGCAAGGCCGCCCTGGCCGCGGAGCTTTCCCGCCTGGAGGACGCCCTGGCCCCGGCGCACCCGTTGTGCCTGTACAAGGGCCTGGGCGCCAAGGAGGAAGAGCCTCTGTGGGAGCTGCGCAGGCTCGTCAGCCCGGCCAGTTTCCACCTGGGGCCGGACAAGCTGGGCGAGGACGTGGCCGTGCCGCGCGGCAAGACCGTGGAGGCCGTGGAAGGTTTCCAGGCCATCGGCGCGGAGCACGGCATCCACGTGGTCTGCTACGGCCACCTGGGCGACGGCAACACCCACGTGAACATCGTGTACGACGCGAAGGACCCGGACCAGAGCGCGCGCGCCAAGAAGTGCAAGGAGGCCGTGTTCAAGCTGACCCTGAGCCTGGGCGGCACCCTCTCGGGCGAGCACGGCACGGGCATCACCAAGGGCCCCTACGTCTCCTGGCAGCTGGGCGAGGAAGAACGCCGCCTCATGGCCGGAATCAAGAATGTTTTCGATCCCCTGGGCATCCTCAATCCCGGCAAGGGGTGGGTGTAATGGCCGAGGATCAGAAGCCGCGCCAGCCGGACTGCGTGCTCTGCGGCTGTTGCCTGGAGGGCTGCCCGCTCTTGGCCGCCACCGGGCGGGAGGAACTGTCGCCCCGGGCCAAGGCGCTCCTCGCCGGGCCGAGCAAGTTCAAGGCCGCCAACATGGACGGGGGCCTGCCGGAGGCCGACGTTGCGGCCCTCACCGGCCTGTGCCTGGCCTGCGGCCGCTGCGAAAAGCTCTGCCCCCAGGGCGTGAAGGTGCCCGCCCTCATGGCGGCCATGCGCTCCAGCCACCCGGATTTCCGCCAGTGGCTGTGGAAGCAGTGGATCACCCGGCTGGGGCCTTTCTGGTCCCTGGCCGCGCGCGGCGCGGCGCTGACGCCGGAAGCCTTTGTGCCCGCACAGTTCAGCCTGGCCTTGAAGGGGCTGAAGGGCTTGCGCCCCGGCGCCGGGCTTGCGCCCTGGCTCACCATCACCAAATTTCCCATGCAGGCCTTTGCCGAGAAATACGGCCAGCGGCCCGTGGCGCTCTTTGACGGCTGCGTGGGCCGCGGTCCGCGCGCGGTCTGGGCCAAAACCGCCCGGCGGCTGCTCGCTGGCCTGGGCGCGAACGTGGTCGAGGCGCGCTTTTCCTGCTGCGGCAGCACCCTCGGCGTGGCCGGCCTGCCCCAGGACCAGGCCCAGGCACGGCGCGAGAACATCCAGGCCTGGCGCGAGGCCGGCCGGCCGCTGCTCGTCACCTACTGCGCCACCTGCCGCAAGGGGCTGGCGGATTATGCCGGTTGTGGGCTTTTTGCCGACGCGGACGAGGAAAAGGCCTGGGCGTCCTCCCTCACGCCACTTTCCGTGCTGTTGGCCGGGGCAACGGCCAAGGCCGGGCGCGGCGCTTCTTCTTTTTCGGGGCGCGGCGCGCCCACGGTGGTGGGCTATCACCGCCCCTGCCACGCCGACGCGGGCGACGCGGATTTCAAGCTCTTGTCCGGCTTGCTGGGCACGCGGCTGCGCACCCCGGCCAAGGGCGGCTGCTGCGGCTTCGGCGGCATCATGCAGCTTGGCGCGCCGCAGCTTTCCGCCATGGTTGGCGGCCAGTGCTGGGACACTCTGGACGCCGCGCTGGGCTTTTCGGCCGCGCCGCAGGTGACGCCCGCCTATGTGCTGACCGGGTGCAGCGGCTGCGCCATGCAGCTTTTGGCAACCGCGCCCGAGAATGCCCGCGTGGGCCACTGGCTGGAGATCCTCCGCGCCGAATAGCCGCGAAAGGACAGGCTCCGCCAGGGCAGGGGGAATGAAAACAGGCCCCTGCGGGTTGACGAATGGCCGATTGGGGTTATCTCGGTACCACAATTTGACGCGGACCCGGAAATATCCGAGAACACCCCCTGCGCCACGGCCGGGGGCAAGGTCCTTGTCTGGCGTTTCCGGCCCGGAAGCTTGGCTTCAAGGGCTCA
This sequence comes from uncultured Desulfocurvus sp., assembly GCA_964446455.1. Lineage (GTDB taxonomy): Bacteria > Desulfobacterota > Desulfovibrionia > Desulfovibrionales > Desulfovibrionaceae > Humidesulfovibrio. The sequence continues at coordinate 1,093 of CAYUOW010000036.1, read as the reverse complement.
AAATGACGATGAAATATGCTGGCAAGGCGTGCCTTTTGCCAGCTTGAGGAGTTTTTGCCCATGTTCAGCTCCATCCTGAAGAAGATCCTCGGCTCCAGCAACGACCGCTACCTGAAGAAGCTTGAGCCCGCGGTGGCCGCCATCGCCGCCCTGGAGCCGCAGATGCAGGCCCTTTCCGACGCGGACTTCCCGGCCAAGATCGCCGCGTGGAAGGAGGAAGTGGAGAACGGACGCAGCCTGGACGACCTGCTGCCCGAGTGCTTCGCCCTGGTGCGCGAGGCGGGCAAGCGCGTGCTGGGCATGCGCCACTACGACGTGCAGATGGTGGGCGGCATGGTGCTGCACCAGGGGCGCATCGCCGAAATGAAGACCGGTGAAGGCAAGACCCTGGTGGCGACCCTGCCCGTGGTGCTGAACGCGCTTTCCGGCAAGGGCGTGCACCTGGTCACCGTGAACGACTACCTGGCCCGGCGCGACGCGGGCTGGATGGGCAAGCTGTACAATTTTCTGGGCCTGTCCGTGGGCGTCATCGTCCACGGCCTCACCGACGAAGAGCGCCAGGTGGCCTACGGTTCGGACATCACCTACGGCACGAACAACGAGTTCGGCTTCGACTACCTGCGCGACAACATGAAATTCTACAAGGAGTCGCTGGTGCAGCGGCCCCTGAATTACGCCATCGTCGACGAAGTGGACTCCATCCTCATCGACGAGGCGCGCACCCCGCTCATCATCAGCGGCGCTGCGGAGGAGAGCACCCAGCTCTACCGCAAGGTCGACGCCATCATCCCCATGCTGGTGCGCGGCGAGAAGGCCAAGGAAGAAGGCGCGGAGCCCACGGGCGACTTCGAGGTGGACGAGAAGGCGCGCAGCATCTCCATGACCGAGCGCGGCGTGGCCAAGTGCGAAAAACTTTTGGGCGTCGAGAACCTCTACGACCCGGCCAACGCCACCCTGCAGCACCACGTGCTCCAGGGCTTGAAGGCCCACCACCTGTACCGCCGCGACGTGGAGTACATCGTCAAGGAAGAGCAGGTGGTCATCGTGGACGAGTTCACGGGACGCCTCATGCCCGGCCGCCGCTTCTCCGACG
>CAYUOW010000035.1:25409-25698 GCA_964446455.1 uncultured Desulfocurvus sp. | reverse complement strand
AGTGCGCCGCCTGTGCTCCAAGGTCTGGCGGCCTGTTTTGCCGGGCGAGACGCCGGGCGATGCCGCAGCCGGACGGTCTGTTCTTCGGCCTGCTGCCCAGCCGGATGCACAGCCTGCGAACGCATCCAAGCGCCCCGCCTCTTTGCTGGACTTTCTGGGCACTCAAACGTCGGCTGAGCCGACTGCAACGCCCGCGCCGACCATGCGCCGGGGGGCGATCCCCTTGCCTGGGCTTGAGCGCCTGGTTGCGACCCTGGGCCCGGACCTGCGCGCCACCCTGAACGAAATT
>CAYUOW010000035.1:10004-25394 GCA_964446455.1 uncultured Desulfocurvus sp. | reverse complement strand
GGCGAGCTGACCTATGAGGGCGGCGCCTTTGCCGTGGGTTCCACCCGCGGCGACGGCGAGACCGGCGAAGACGTCACCGCCAACGTGCGCATGGTCAAGAACGTGCGCGGCGGCCTGCTGCGCGGCGGGCCGGTTCCGCACCTCCTTGATGTGCGCGGCGAGGTGGTCATGGCCCTGGCGGACTTTGCGGCCCTGAACGAGGCCCAGGAACGCGCCGGGCTCAAGGCCTTCGCCAATCCGCGCAACGCAGCGGCGGGCAGCATCCGCCAACTGGACCCGAATATCGTGGCCACGCGGCCCCTGCGCTTCCTGGCCTACGGCATCGGCCGTGCGGAGTGGGACGGGGGCGCAAGCCCCGGCTGGACGACGCAGGAGGCCGTCATGCGCGGCATCGCCGCCCTGGGCCTGGCCACCGCGCCGGAGGCCAAGGTCTGCCGCTCTGCCGAGGAGGTCGCCGCCTTCTACCTGGATCTCCAGGCCCGCCGCCACGAGCTGCCCTTTGAGATCGACGGCGTGGTGGCCAAGGTGAACAACCTGGCCCTGCAAGAGCTTCTGGGAGCAACGGCCCGCGCCCCGCGCTGGGCCCTGGCCCTCAAGTTCCCGCCGGAGCAGGCCCGAACCACCCTGCGCGCCATCAACATCCAGGTGGGCCGCACCGGCGTGCTCACCCCCGTGGCCGAACTGGACCCCGTGCGCGTGGCCGGGGTTGTGGTCTCCAGCGCCACCCTGCACAACGCCAGCCATATCCGCGAGCTGGACGTGCGCGTGGGCGACGCCGTGCTCATCCAGCGCGCGGGCGACGTCATCCCGCAAGTTGCCGAGGTGGTGAAGGACGAGGAGCACGCCGCGCGCGAAGCCTTTGTCTACCCGGAAACCTGCCCGGCCTGCGGCAGCGCGGTCGTGGCCGAGGACAAGTTCACCTACTGCCCCAACCATGCCTGCCCGGCGCGCGTCGTGCTGGGCATCGTGCATTTCGTGTCCAAGGCCGGGCTGGCCATGGACGGCGTGGGCGAGAAGTGGATCGAGAAGCTGGTTCAGGCCGGACTGCTCAAGTCCCCGGCCGACCTGTTCACCCTGACCAGTGACCAGCTGCAGAACTTCGAGCGCATGGGCGCCAAGAGCGCGGAGAACTTCGTGGCCTCCGTGGCCGAGGGCGGCAAGAATGCCACCCTGGCCCGCTTCATCGCCGCGCTGGGCATAGAACAGGTGGGCGAGCAGACGGCCAAGGAGCTGGCGCGGAACTTCGCCGACATGGACGAACTCGCCCTGGCCGAGGAACCCGCGCTCATGGGGCTCAAGGACGTGGGCCCCAAGGTGGCGGCGAGCATCCGCGCCTTCTTCGCCAACGAAGGCAACCGGTCCATGTTGGCGCGCTTCAAGGAACTTGGCCTGTGGCCCAGGGGCGGCGCGCCTTCCGGGAACCTGCCTCTTTCCGGCAAGATCTTCGTATTTACCGGCGGGCTGCCCGGCATGAGCAGGCCCGAGGCCCAGAAGCTCGTGGAAGGCCTGGGCGCGAGTTGCTCCGGCTCGGTCTCGCGCAAGGTGGACTATGTGGTGGCGGGAGAGGAGGCCGGCAGCAAGCTGGCCAAGGCCCGCGATCTTGGGTTGGCCATTCTGGACTTCCCGCAGTTTTTGGATATGCTCCGTTCCCACGGAATCACGACCCCCTAATTCGGAGGACAGCTTATGGCCAACGACCTCATCACCGACGTCATCATCATGGGCGGCTGCGGCCGCATGGGCGGCACCCTGGTGCGCCTGGCCCAGAACGACCCCGAGCTGAACCTCAAAGCCGTCATTGAGCGCAAAGACCGTCTGGACGAGCTGGAGAACCTGGATTGCCTCGTGTCCGACGACCTGGACGCGGTGCTGGCTCAGTATCCCCGCGCCGTGGTGGTGGAGTTCACCTCGCCCGAGGCCACGGTGGAGCACGTGGGCATCTGCAAGCGCCACGGCAACCCCATCGTCATCGGCACCACGGGCCTGAAGCCTGAGCAGCTGGCCATTGTGAACGAGGCCGCAACCCGCGTGCCCATCCTGCTGGCGCCGAACATGAGCGTGGGCGTCAACGTGCTCTTGAAGGTGCTGCCCATGCTGGTGCAGATGCTCGGGCCCGCCTACGACATGGAGATGATGGAGATCCACCACAGCCGCAAGAAGGACGCGCCCAGCGGCACGGCCCTCAAATTGGCCGAATGCATGGCCCAGGCCCGCGGCTGGGACTATGACGAGGTCAAGAAACACGCGCGCGACGGCATCGTCGGCGAGCGCGGTGAGAAGGAACTCGGCGTCGTGGCCCTGCGCGGCGGCGACGTGGTGGGCGACCACACGGCCTATTTCTTCGGCCCCGGCGAGCGCATCGAGATCACGCACCGGGCGCACTCTCGCGAGAACTTCGCCCAGGGCGCGCTGCGCGCCGCCAAATGGCTGGCCAAGCGCGAGCCCGAACGCCTGTTCAACATCGGCGACACGCTCTAAACCTCACCGGATACCCCCAACAAAAACGCCGGACCTCTCCAGGGAGGTCCGGCGTTATTCTTGTGCGCGTCAACGGCCAGCTAAGCTTCGGGCATGGCCTCGCGCATGGCCGTGAACACGGCCTCGGCCTCGGCCTGTATGCGCACAAGACACGCGGCGGGTGCCTCTGCCAGGCCGTCGCGCGCGGCGTATTCAAGTTCGCGGCAGGCGTCGCGCAGAGGATCCATGCCCAGGGTGGCGGCGGCTCCTTTGAGGGAGTGTGCCAGATAGCGCACCTGCTCCAGGTCGCGGGCGGCAACGGCGGCAGAGAGCGCGGCCAGGCGCTTGGGCTCGTCGGCCAGGAACATGTTGAACAGCTCGCGCAAGAAGGCGGGCTTGGTGCGCTGCATGCGCTCCAGCCATTCGGGATTGATGGGCGGAGTTTGGTCAGATGTATCCGGCATGGTGCATCCAGAAAGAGAAAGGGGAGCCCGGAGGCTCCCCTTTGGCATTACATCTTGTAGAGCTTTTCGCCGGGGACGATGGCGATCTTGTTCTTCTGCAGCAGCTCGATGGCCTGGTCCGTGCGGTCGAAGCGGAAGATGATGATGGCGTGCGCGCCGGACTGGTTCACGAACGCGTACATGTATTCCACGTTGATCTTGGCGTCGCGCAGCATCTCCAGGATGTTGTTCAGTCCGCCGGGCTTGTCGGAGACCTCCACCGCGACCACTGTGGTGCGGCCCACGGTGAAGCCGCCGGCCTTCAGGTTCTCCTTGGCCTTCTCGAAGTCGGAGACGATGAGGCGCAGGATGCCGAAGTCCGAGGTGTCGGCCAGGGAAAGGGCGCGGATGTTCACACCGGAATCGGCCAGGATGCGGGTGACCTCGGCCAGGCGACCGGCGCGGTTTTCCAGGAAGATGGAGAGTTGATCGACCTTCATGATGTTCCTCGCTAGGTTTGGGTGCTCGTGCCCGGGTTGTGGCTGCCGGGCGGGCTACGCCTGGCTGTTGCGCATGTCGATGATGCGCTTGGCCTTGCCTTCGCTGCGCTCAATGCCCTTGGGCTCCACCAGCTTGCATTTGGCGGTGACGCCAAGGAATTCCTTGATGTTCTTTTCTATCTTGGATTCCAGGCGTTGTAAATTCTTGATCTGGTCCGAGAACACGGCCTCGTCGATCTCCACGCGCACTTCCAGGGTGTCCAGGTTGTTCGTGCGGCCCACGATGAGCTGGTAGTGCGGGGTCAGGCCGTCGGTTTCGAGCAGGATGGTCTCGATCTGCGAGGGGAACACGTTGACGCCGCGGATGATGAGCATGTCGTCGCTGCGGCCCGTGACGCGTTCCATGCGCGCCGTGGTGCGGCCGCAGCGGCAGGGGGCGGTGTTCAGGCGGCTGATGTCGCGGGTGCGGTAGCGCAGCAGCGGAATGCCTTCCTTGGTGATGGTGGTGAACACCAGCTCGCCCTTTTCGCCCGGGGGCAGCTGCTCGCCGGTCTCGGAGTCGATGATCTCGGCCAGGAAGTGGTCCTCCTGGATGTGCAGGCCCTTTTTCACCTTGGCGCACTCGATGGCCACGCCCGGGCCCATGATCTCGGACAGCCCGTAGATGTCGATGGCGGTGATGCCCAGCTTGTTTTCGATTTCCGTGCGCATGGAGTCGGTCCAGGGTTCGGCGCCGAAGATGCCGATGCGCAGGGGCAGTTCCTTGATGTCGATGCCCATCTCCTTGGCCGCCTCGTACAGGTGCAAGGAGTAGGAGGGCGTGCAGGTGATGACCGTGGCGCCGAAGTCGCGCAGGAGCATGGCCTGGCGGCGCGTGCCGCCGCCGGAGATGGGCACCACCGTGGCGCCCAGTTCCTCGGCCCCGTAGTGCACGCCCAGGCCGCCGGTGAACAAGCCGTAGCCATAGGCGTTGTGGATGAAGTCGCCCGTGGTGGCCCCGGCCGCGGCCAGGCTTCTGGCCACCATCTGGCCCCAGTTCTTGATGTCGCGCTTGGTATAGCCGACCACCGTGGCCTTGCCCGTGGTGCCGGAGGAGGAGTGCAGGCGCACGATGTTCTCTCGGCTGACAGCGAAGAGCCCGAAGGGATAGTGGTTGCGCAGGTCCTGTTTCTCGGTGAAGGGCAGGAGCGTCACGTCGGAAAGCTTCTGGATGTGCTCGGGCTTCACGCCGCGCTCGTCCAGCTTCTTGCGGTAGAAGGGCACGTTCTCGTACACGCGCGCCACGACGTTCTGCAGGCGGCGCAGCTGCAGCGCCTCCAGCTCCTCGCGGGGCATTGTTTCGTTTTCGACGTCAAAAATCATGGCCTGTCCTCCTTCAAGGAACGCGCAGGGGGCGATCTGCGTGGCGTATTCGAGTGAAGCGGGCAAACACCCGCAGCAGGGAAGCCAGGATCGACTCGTCCGTGGCCCTGGATTCTCGCGTCGCCCCGCTGGAAACCTCGCCACGTCTTCCGGGGCTTACGCGCCCGTGCGGAAGGGGAGAGGATGACTTCGGGGGTGATACAGCATGAAAATTCATTGCCCGAAACCCTTTTGCCCGTCAAGGAAGGGCAGGGATTCTCGTCGTCTGCCTGGGCGCGCCCTTGTCATCGCGCCCCAGCGCCCGTATACGCGCCGTTGGGGGAACGATGACGGAAGCGACGATGCAGAACTTCGTGCTGGGCGTGTTCGCCGTGGTCTACCTGGGCATGATCCTGGGGCGGCTTCCGGGGCTCGTAGCGGACCGCTCCGCCGTGGCCTTGCTCGGGGCCGTGGCGCTTCTCGCCGGCGGCGTGGTCGATTCGCGCCAGGCTTGGGCCAGCGTGGACATGCCCACCATGAGCCTGCTCTTCGGGCTCATGCTCGTGTCGGCCCAGCTGCGCCTGGGCGGCTTCTACACCCTGCTGGCCCGGCGCATCGCCGCCGCCGATCTTTCCGCGCCCAGGCTGCTCCTGCTCGTCATGCTGGCCGGGGCCGGTCTTTCCGCCGTGCTGGTGAACGACATCGTCTGCCTGGCCATGACACCCATCCTGGCCGAGGGAACCATCCGCCGGGGGCTGAACCCCGTGCCCTTCCTGCTGGGGCTGGCCTGCGCGTCGAACATCGGCTCCGCCGCCACGCTCATCGGCAACCCGCAGAACATGCTCATCGGGCAGGTGGGCGGCCTGCACTTCAGCAGCTTCATGCTCGACGCGCTGCCCCCTGTCGTGGCCGGGCTTCTGGCCGCCTGGGGCATCATCGTGTTTCTGTCACGCGGCGACTGGCTGCTTTCCCGGCAGGTGGCCCCGGTGCCAGCCGTGGAATACCGGCCCTGGCCCACGGCCAAGGGTTGCCTGCTCATGGGCGCGGCGCTCGTCGGCTTTCTGTTCCTGAACGTCCCCCGCGAGGTGGTGGCGCTCACGGTGGGCGGCTTTGTGCTTCTGAGCCGCCGCACGGAGTCGCGTGCGGTGTTCGGCCTGGTGGACTGGCAGCTTTTGCTGCTGTTCCTGGGGCTCTTTGTGGTCAACCACGCCGTGGCCCAGGTGGGACTGCTGGAGCGCATGTTCGCGGGCATCCGCGCGCTTGGCGTCGCCCCGGAGCAGCCGGGCTGGCTGTTCGCCCTCACGGCCGTGCTGTCCAACGTCATTTCCAACGTGCCCGCGGTCATGTTGCTGCTGCCCGTGAGCCCCACGCCCCAGGACCGGCTGCTGCTGGCTTTGGTCAGCACCCTGGCCGGTAACCTGTTCCTGCTCGGCAGCATCGCCAACCTCATTGTGGCCGAGCAGGCGGCGGGCCTGGGCATAAGCATCACCTGGCGCAAACACTTGCGCGTGGGCTTGCCCGTGACCCTTGCAAGCTTTGCTCTTGCTGGTCTGTGGTTGTGGCTGCGCTGGGAGCACCTGCTGGTGGCGGCAGGCTAGCCTGATTGTGGACCAGGCAGGCGCATTGCGCTTGCGCCCTGTTTTCAGTACAAGCGACGCCACAAGCCTGCACTGCACAGGTGCGCACGCGCGCCATGAGGAACCATGAAGAAGAAACCGACCCTGCCCACCACCCCTTCCATCCCCACGGAGCAGAAGAGCCAGCTCTTGGCCGCGCTCCTGGACGAGAAGCAGGGGGAGAACATCATCGTGCTCGACGTCACCGGCATCTGCCCCATCGCCGAGCACATCGTCGTCGTCAGCGCGCGCGGCCAGCGCCACGCGCAGTCCCTGGCCGATGCCGCCCTGCACCTGGCCAAGGAGAAGAACTTCATCTCCTTCGGCATGGAGGGCTACGACACCGGCACCTGGATTCTGGTGGACCTGAACGACATCATCGTACACATCTTTCAGGAAGACCTGCGCAAGTTCTACAACATCGAGGGCCTCTGGGCCGAGGGCAAGCGCGTTTCCGCGCCCACGGGCGCCATTCCCGAAGACGATTTGCCGCACTAGGAGCCCAGATGTCGGTCACGCTGCCCGTCACTCCCACCCTGTTGCTCATTCTGGACGGCTTCGGCCTGGCCCCGGCCGGGCCGGGCAACGCCGTTACCCTGGCCAAGACTCCGGTGCTGGACGGCCTGTTCACCAAGTATCCGCACACGTCCCTGGCCTGCTCCGGCCGGTCCGTGGGCCTGCCCGGCGGCTTCATGGGCAACTCCGAGGTCGGGCACATGAACATCGGCGCCGGGCGCATCGTCTACCAGGACATGACCCGCATCGACATCGCCATGGAAAACGGCGAGTTCGCGGCCAATCCGGTGCTGCTGGACCTGTGCGCCAAGGCCAAGGCCGGCAGCGGGCGTCTGCACCTCATGGGACTGGTGAGCGACGGCGGCGTGCACAGCCACCAGAACCACATCCATGCCCTGGTGGCCCTGGCCAAGAGCCAGGGAATCAAGGACATCTTCATCCACGTCTTTCTGGACGGCCGCGACACGCCGCCCCGAAGCGGCCAGATCTACGTGCAGGCCCTGGAGGCCAAGCTGGCTGAGATCGGGGCGGGCCGGGTGGCGACCATCACCGGCCGCTACTACGCCATGGACCGGGACAAGCACTACGAGCGCAATGAGATCGCCTACCAGGCCCTGGCCTGCGGCCAGGGCAAGCCTGTGCGCGACGCGGCCTCGGCCATCCAGGCGGCCTATTACGCGAGCGAGACCGACGAGTTCGTGAAGCCCCGCGTGCTGGTGGACGAGGCGGGCGCGCCAATCGGGACCATCGGCGACGGCGACGCCCTGTTCTTCTTCAACTTCCGGGCCGACAGGGCCCGGCAGATCAGCCGAGCGTTTTTCGAGAAAGACTTTAAAGAATTCGTGCGGCCTTACTGTCCCAAGCTCTCCGCCTTCGCCACCATGACGCAGTACGAGTCCACCTTCCCGCTGCCCGCGGCATTTGGCCCGCAGTCGCTGGATGGCTTCCTGGGCCAGGTGGCCAGCGAAAACGGGCTCAGGCAGCTGCGCATCGCGGAGACGGAGAAGTACGCCCACGTGACCTATTTCCTCAACTGCGGCGTGGAAGACCCCCTGCCCGGCGAGGAACGCGTGCTCATTCCCTCCCCGCGCGAGGTGCCCACCTACGACCACAAGCCGCAGATGAGCGCCCGCGAGGTCACAGAGGCGCTTTTGGCGCGCAGGGCGGAGTTCGACCTCTGCGTGTGCAATCTGGCCAACCTCGACATGGTCGGCCACACGGGCATCATTGCGGCGGCCATCGCCGCGTGCGAAACCGTAGACGAGTGCGTGGGCAGGCTGGTCTCGGCCTTCCTTGAGGCTGGCGGGCAGGTGTTTTTGACCGCCGACCATGGCAACGCCGAGGAGATGCTTGACGCTTCCGGCGGCCCGCAGACCGCGCACAGCACCAATCCGGTGCCCCTGCTGCATCTAGACGCCACGGGCGGGCGGCAGCTCAAGCCCGGCAAGCTGGGCGACATCGCCCCCACCATCCTGGCCTCCTGGGGCCTGGCCAAACCCGCCGCCATGAGCGGCGAGAGCCTCTTCGTCGGCTAGGCGGAGCAGGGGAGCAACATGACCAAGCCCATCACCCCCGTGCGCCCGGCGGGCATGGAGATCATCTTCCTGTACCAGTGCCCCCACTGCGCCCGCGAGGTCACGCTCATCGCGCCCACGCGCCCGGCCATGGCCCAGTGCGACGCCTGCCGCAAGAACTTCCCCATTGTGCCCGTGGACGAGCGCGCCCTGCGCTACGTCAAGATCATGCTCGCGGGCGGAAAGGCCGCCATCGACCCCGATTTCCTGTAGCCGACAGTCCCCAAATGCCTCGGGCCGCGCACCGTCTTGGTTCGCGGCCCTTTTCTCATCATTCTCCACAGAATGTTCAATTGTTGTTTGAAATCAATGTGTAGAAAATGTTGAGATTTAATCTAGATCGCAGATTTTGGCAGTATGTCGGCTGATTGCAGCTGAAAAGGGGAGATCAGACAGGCTTGCGGCGGGCCAGGAAGAAGCGTTTCAGAAGCGCTCCGCAATCCTCGGCCAGAACGCCCTGGAGGACCCAGGGCCGGTGGTTGGCAAAGGGCAGGTTGGCCCCGTCGAGGTTGGACACCAGCGCCCCGGCTTTGGGGTCGGGCGCGGCGAAGACGATGCCCGCCACGCGGGCGTGCAGAAGCGCCCCCAGGCACATGAGGCAGGGCTCCAGCGTCACGGCCAGGATACTGCCGGTGAGGCGGTAGTTGGAAACGCGCGCTCCGGCCTCGCGGAGGCAGAGCACCTCCGCGTGGGCCGTGGGATCGTTCAGGCTGATGGTCTTGTTGTGCGCGCGGGCGAGCAGTTCCCCATCCGCGCCGATGAGCGCCGCACCGACGGGCGTTTCCCCTTCCGCCGCGGCCAGGCAGGCCTCGTCAAAGGCCAGGGACATGAGCGTGCGCCAGGTCTGGCCGTTCTCATGCCCCGGGGGCAGCGCGGGCGGGCAGGGGGCCGGGCGCATGGTCTACAGGGCTTTCAGGTAGCGCACCCCGGCTTCCAGCAGGGTCAGGCCGAGAACGCCGGATTCTCCGCGGGTCCAGGCCGGGTGGTTGCAGGGGTGGTTGTAGGCCTCCGGGTGGGGCATGAGGCCCAGGATGCGGCCCGTGGGATCGGTGAGGCCAGCGATGGCGTTGGCCGCGCCGTTCGGGTTCAGCGGATACTCCATGGTGGGCTGGCCGGTGGCGGGGTCGATGTAGCGCAGGGCCACGAGGTTGTTGGCCTCCATGGCGTCCAAAGTGGCCTGGTCCAGGGGCACGATCTTGCCCTCGCCGTGGCGCACGGGGATGTACAGCGTATCAACGCCCTTGGTGAACACGCAGGGCGAGGCCGGGTTGGCCTTGAGGGTCACCCAGCGGTCCTCGTAGCGGGCGGAGTCGTTGTGCGAGAGCGACACCTGGCGTTCGAAGTACTTGCCGTCCAGGGCGGGCAGAAGGCCCAGCTTCACCAGGAGCTGGAAACCGTTGCAGATGCCCAGGATGATGCCGCCGGCTTCGAAGAAGGCGCGCAGTTGGTCGATGACCGGCTCGCCCGTGGCGGTTTTGGCGAAACGCCAGCGCAAGGCGGCCGCCTGGGCCGAGCCCAGGTCGTCGCCATCAAGGAAGCCGCCGGGGAAAATGAGGAAATTGTAATTTTCCATCCGCACGTGACCGGAGGAAATATCCGAAAAATAAGCAATATCCGCTTCGTCGGCCCCGGCTTTCCGGGCCGCGTGTGCGGATTCCTGTTCACAATTGGTGCCGTATCCGGTAAGAACAAGTGCTTTGACGCGGGCCATGATCGTCCTCCTGAGGCGATGGGTGCGGGAGCCGTTCGGTTTTCCGGTCCCGCAAACGAAGAGAATACGTGTGAGGGCTGGAGTCGTCAACACGCGGAAAAACAGAACCTGAGCAGACTTGAAGGGGTGTTTGCATGAAGACCAAATACATTTTCATCACCGGCGGAGTGCTTTCCTCTCTGGGCAAGGGCCTGGCCGGAGCCTCCGTCGGCGCGCTGTTGCAGGCGCGCGGCCTCAAGGTCACCATTCAGAAGCTCGACCCCTACATCAACGTGGACCCCGGCACCATGAACCCCTTCCAGCATGGAGAGGTCTACGTCACCGAGGACGGCGCCGAGACCGACCTGGACCTGGGGCACTACGAGCGCTACCTGAACATCCATATGGGCCAGGGCAACAACTACACCTCCGGCCGCATCTACGAGAACGTCATCAACAAGGAGCGCCGGGGCGACTACCTGGGCGGCACCGTGCAGGTCATTCCGCACATCACCGACGAGATCAAGCACGCCGTCCTGAGCGTGGCCAAGAACGACGAGGACGTTGCGCTCATCGAGATCGGCGGCACCGTGGGCGACATCGAGGGCCTGCCCTTCCTGGAGGCCATCCGCCAGCTGAAGAACGACCTGGGCCGCGAGAACGTGCTGTTCATGCACCTGACCCTCGTGCCCTACATGCGCGCCGCGGGCGAGCTCAAGACCAAGCCCACCCAGCACAGCGTGAAGGAACTGCGCGCCATCGGCATCCAGCCCGACATCATCCTGTGCCGCTCCGAAGTGCCGCTGCCCGCCGAGCTCAAGGCCAAGATCGCGCTGTTCTGCGACGTGGACCGCGACGCCGTATTCTCCGCCGTGGACGTGAAGAGCATCTACGAGGTGCCGCTTGAGTTCTACCGCGAGGGCGTGGACCAGAAGATCGCCATCCTCCTCAAGCTGCCCGCCAAGAACGCCGAGCTGGACTCCTGGAAGGAGCTCAATCGCCGCATCAACAATCCCAAGGGCAAGGTCAAGGTCGGCATCGTGGGCAAGTATGTGGACCTGAAAGAGGCCTACAAGAGCCTGCACGAGGCTCTGGTCCACGGCGGCGTGGCCAACGAGGTCGCCCTCGAGCTCGAGTACGTGAACTCCGAGGAGATCACCGCCAAGAACGTGGAGAAGCGCCTGAAGAACCTGGACGCCATCCTGGTGCCCGGCGGCTTCGGCTCGCGCGGCATCGAGGGCAAGATCCTGGCCATCAAGTACGCCCGCGAAAACAAGGTGCCCTTCTTCGGCATCTGCCTGGGCATGCAGTGCGCGGTCATCGAGTTCTCGCGCCACGTGCTGGGGCTTGAGAAAGCCAACTCCCAGGAGTTCGACGAGTTCACGCCCGATCCGGTCATCTACCTCATGACCGAATGGTACGACTTCCGGAAGAAGAAGGTGGAGAAGCGCAACGAGGAATCCAACAAGGGCGGCACCATGCGCCTGGGCTCCTACCCCTGCAAGCTCGTGAAGGACACCAAGGCCATGGAAGCCTACGGCGAGCCCAAGATCGAGGAGCGCCACCGCCACCGCTACGAATTCAACAAGAAGTACGCCGACGCCCTGCAGAAGGCCGGGCTTGTGCTCTCCGGCACCTCCCCGGACGAGGAACTGGTGGAGATCGTGGAGCTGCCCGGACATCCGTGGTTCCTGGGCTGCCAGTTCCACCCGGAGTTCAAGAGCGGCCCCATGCATCCGCATCCGCTGTTCCGCGAATTCATCGCCGCCGCGGTGAAGTACTCCAAGGGCAAGTAGCATGACCACCGACAGCGCTGCGCTCTACGCCAAAAGCCTGACGGGCCCGTTCATTCTGGCCGGGCCCTGCGTGCTGGAAAGCCGCCAGCTGGCGCTCGACGTGGCCAAGGAACTTGCGGCCATTTCCAAGCGCCTGGATGTGCCCATCGTCTTCAAGAGCTCGTACGACAAGGCCAACCGGACCTCGGTGACGAGCTTCCGGGGCCCGGGCATGGACATGGGCCTCTCCTGGCTGGCCGAGGTGCGCGAGACCACCGGCCTGCCCGTGGTGACGGACATCCACCTGCCGGAACAGGCGGAGCCCGTGGCCCAGGTGGCCGACGTGCTGCAGATCCCGGCCTTCCTCTGCCGCCAGACCGATCTGCTCGTGGCCGCGGCCGAGACCGGGCGCATTGTGAACGTGAAAAAAGGGCAGTTCCTGGCCCCCTGGGACATGAAGAACGCCTGCGAGAAGCTGCGTTCTACCGGCAACGGCCGCTTCTGGCTCACGGAGCGCGGCTCTTCCTTCGGTTACAACAACCTCGTGGTCGACATGCGTGGTATTCCCATCATGCGCGGCTTCGGTGCGCCGGTGGTGTTTGACGCCACCCACAGCGTGCAGCTGCCGGGCGGGCAGGGCGGCGCTTCCGGCGGCCAGCGGGAGTTCGTCATCCCCCTTGCCAGCGCGGCCGTGGCGGCCGGGGCCAGCGGCGTGTTCCTGGAGGTCCACCCGGACCCGGACCGCGCCCTGTGCGACGGCCCCAACAGCCTGCCGCTTGCGCAACTGGAAGGCCTCTTGAAGCGTCTTCTCGCCATCTGGAGCGTGCCCAGTGCCGGATAAGGCGGGCAAGGTCCTGCTCGGCATAGGCGCTGGCGTCAAGCTTCTGATCCTTGACGTGGACGGCGTGCTGACGGACGGCGGGCTGTACTACGACCACGAAGGCAACGTTACCAAGCGTTTCAACGTTCAGGACGGCCTTGGAATCAAAATTGCACAATCCTTCGGACTGGACATCGCCGTCATCACCGGCCTCAAGCATGGGGCGGTGGAGAAGCGTGTCCGGGAACTGGGCATAACCGAGTACCACGCCGGACACGTGGATAAGGTGCCCCTGATGGATGCGATACGGGGAAGACTGGGGCTGGAGCGTCATGAAGTCGCCTACCTGGGCGACGACTGGGTGGACGCGGGCGTCATGGGCGCCGTTGGCCTGCCCATGGCCGTTGCCAACGCCCAGCCGGAAATCCTCGCCCTGGCCAAATGGACCACCCGCTGCTCTGGAGGGCACGGCGCGGTCCGCGAGGCCGTCATGTTCCTCCTGCGCTGCCGCGGACAGTACGATGCGGCCTGGGAGAAGTGGAGCTGATGAATGCGCAAGTCTCTTGTCTCTGTGGTCGTGATCTTTCTGCTCGGCTTGGCCATCGGTTTGGTGGTCAACCAGCAGCGCGCGAACCGCAGCGCCCCTGCTGAAAAGCCCGTTGCCAAGGCCGAGCCCGATGTGCTGGCCGAGGATCTGGAGCTTGTGCAGGGCAGTGAAGGCAAGGAGCTGTGGCGCATCCGCGCCAAGACGGCCCAGTACAGCCTGGACCAGCGCATCGTACAGGTCCTGCGCCCGCAGCTTTCCGCCTACGTCGGCGCTGACCGCGAGGAAGTGTTCATCAAGTCCGACACGGGCGAGGTGAACCAGTCCGGCAACACCCTGACCTTGCGGGACAATATCGCCGGGCGTTACGGAGACTTCGCACTCTCGTCGGATGTCTTTGACTACATCGGGGCCATGAAGAAGGCCTATTTCAAGGGGCGCGTCATCATCACCCGGCCGGACTTCACCGTCAACGCGACCACGGTGGAGATCAACATGGAAACGCGTGAGTTGACCGCGGCGGGCGGAGTTTCGGCGGAGCTGATCCCGTCCAGCCTGAAAACGCTCAATAAGGAGAAGAAGAAGTGAGGCAGCGCAGGAAACCGCTTTTCTTCACGGCATGTGCAGCCGTGTTCCTGCTTGTGTGCCTGTGCGTGCAGGTCTTTGCAGAAGGACCGGGTTGGGGCGAGGAACGCGTGGCCGAAAAGGCCGTCGGCGTCCGCCTGAAGCCCGACGCCGCCTCTCCGCTTGTGCGCACGCTCAAGCCCGGCGACCGCGTGCGCGTTGATTTCGCGCAGCCGAACGGCTGGGTCGCCCTGTTCGACATGACCGAGCCCCAGCGCGACGTGAACCGGGCCATCGGCTACGCCGAGGCGTCCCAGTTCGTGCCGCCCAGCCAGTACAAGCCCCAGCCCGCGGCGGCGGCCAAGGCCCCGGGCCAGGCCGCCAAGGCGGAAGGCAAGTCCGCGCCAACGCCGGAGATCAAGAGCGAGGTCAAGGCCGGGCCGACGCCCCTGGGCGGCTCTTCCCAGTCCGGGGCCAAGCAGGATCCCGTGCGCATCACCTCGGACAAGATGGTATACAGCCAGCCCGAGAACGCCGTGGTATTCATCGGCAACGTGCACGGCACCCAGGCCGACATGGCCATCTGGGCCGCCAAGGTTACGGCGTATTTCGAGGACAAGAACAAGGGCAAGGATCCCAAGGCCGCCAAGGCCCAGGCCGACAAGGCCGCCCCGGAGAAAGGCCCCGGCGACATGGGCAGCGACAGCAAGATCGACCGCATCGTGGCCGAGGGCGACGTGCGGCTTGTGGCCGGCAAGAACGAGGGCGCCTGCAGCACCCTGACCTACTACGTCGCCGACGGCGTGCTGCGCATGGAAGGCAACCCCATCCTGCGCGAAGGCCAGAACACCGTGCGCGGCGATGTCATCAAGTACTACATGAAAGAGAACCGCAGCGAGGTCTTGAGCGGCGCCCAGCGCCGGGTGGAGGCCGTCTTCTTCTCGCCCAAGGGAGACAAGAAATAGCATGGCCGAGATAATCGCCACCAACCTGTCCAAGCGCTACGGCGAACGCGAGGTGGTGCGCCACATCAACCTCGCCATCCGCGACCGCGAGGTCGTGGGCCTGCTTGGCCCCAACGGCGCGGGCAAGACCACCACCTTCTACATGCTGGTGGGCGTGGTGAATCCCACCACCGGCAACGTGGTGCTGGACGGCCTGGACGTGACCGAGATGCCCCTGCACGAACGCGCCCGCCTGGGTCTTTCGTACCTGCCGCAGGAAAGCTCCATCTTCAAGAAGCTCTCCGTGCGCAAGAACCTCGACGTCATTTTGGAACAGATGCCCATGACCCGCGCCCAGCGCCAGGACCGCGCCGTGGAGCTTCTGGAGATGTTCAACATCAGCCGCCTGGCCAACCAGCCGGCAATGTTCCTTTCTGGCGGCGAGCGCAGAAGACTCGAGATCGCCCGCGCGCTCATCGTGAACCCCAAGTTCATCCTGCTCGACGAGCCCTTCGCGGGCATCGACCCCATCGCCGTCATCGACATTCAGGAGATCATCTCCGTCCTGAAGGGCATGGGCATTGGCATCCTCATCTCCGACCACAA
>CAYUOW010000035.1:0-9994 GCA_964446455.1 uncultured Desulfocurvus sp. | reverse complement strand
CCGCGCCTACCTGGTCTACGAAGGCATGGTCATTCTCGATGGCAGCCCCACGGAGATCGTGCAGAGCAGCAAGGCCAGAAAGCTGTATCTGGGCGAGTCCTTCAGTCTGTAACGATTCTTCATCCATACGGTTTTAAACATCTTTGTTCCCCAGTTGCGGGCGTGAAGGCACTGGTCTTCAGTTTTGTGGATTTACACAAGTGCTGAAGGTTGGTACACTTTTTTCATGCGCCATGTTCGGCATGGAAAATGTGCGTATATTTGGTGGGTTATCAAATAAATCTTGCGCTGGAGCTGCGTCTGTGGCAGCATGAAGCCGTGCTAACCGGCACCTCGCTGGTGAATTTTTGGCGTTTCCCTCGCCGTGAACGTGGAGGCAGCAGTTTTCGACTATGGGTCTTGAGCTTCGCCAACAACTCAAGCTGACGCAACAGCTGGTCATGACGCCCCAGCTGCAGCAGGCCATCAAGCTCCTGCAGCTCTCGCGGCTGGAGCTTGTGGAGACCATCCAGCAGGAGCTGATGGAGAATCCGTTCCTCGAGGAGCTGGACCCTGACGTTGTTGATACCGCGCCGGCCACCGACAATCTGGACGACTACGAGTCCGCCCACAGCACCGAGCAGAGCAGGGCCGATGAGGACCTGATGCGCACCGCCGACTGGGAGAACTACCTGGGCGAGTTCTCCAGCGTCACCAAGCAGTCCCTCGGCCGAGATCTCGAAGTGCCCGAGGAAGGCCTGTCCTTCGAAGCCCGCCTTACTTCCAAGCCCAGCCTCGACGGGCACCTCTCCTGGCAGATGCGTCTGTCGAATTTCAGCGAGCGCGAT
This sequence comes from uncultured Desulfocurvus sp., assembly GCA_964446455.1. GTDB lineage: Bacteria > Desulfobacterota > Desulfovibrionia > Desulfovibrionales > Desulfovibrionaceae > Humidesulfovibrio. The sequence continues at coordinate 9,167 of CAYUOW010000035.1, read as the reverse complement.
CTGGCCATCGGCGAGGTGGTCATTGGCAACCTGGATTCCCGCGGCTACCTGCAGGCCACGGCCGAGGAGATGCGCGAACAGCTGCCCGATGTGGAACTCGCCGACATCGAGTCCGTCATCCGCCGCATCCAGCGCCTCGATCCCGTTGGCGTGGCAGCGCGCAGCGTGCAGGAATGCCTGCTGGTGCAGATGGAGGTGCTGAAGCTCGACCGCGACCCCATCCTGGTGTCCCTCGTGAAGGAGCACCTGGAGGACCTGGAGAAGCACCGCTACAAGCCCCTCACCAAGAAGTTCCGCATCAGCATGGAGGACCTGAAGGAATACCTGGACCTGCTCCAGACCCTTGAGCCCATGCCCGGCGCGCATTTCTCCTCCGGAGAGCCGCAGTACGTGAGCCCGGACGTGTTCGTGTACAAGTACGGGCAGGACTTCGTCATCGTGCTGAACGAGGACGGCTTTCCCCGGCTGCAGCTCAATTCCTATTATGTGGAGAACCTGCAGGCCAAGACTTCCGTGGAGAAGGATTATTTCCAGGACAAGGTGCGCAGCGCGGAGTGGCTTATGAAGAGCCTTTACCAGCGGCAGCGTACCTTGTACAAGGTGATGGAGAGCATTGTTCGTTTCCAGCGCGAGTTCTTCGAGAACGGAGTGACCAAGCTCAAGCCGTTGATCCTGAAGGAGGTGGCGGAGGACATCGGCATGCACGAGTCGACGGTGAGCCGCATCACCACGAGCAAGTATGTGGCCACGCCGCACGGCATCTTTGAGCTCAAGTTCTTCTTCAACAGCGCGCTGGACCTTGACGACGGCACCCAGGTCGGCTCCGAATCCGTCAAGGCGTTGATCAAGCAGCTCATCGGCGACGAGGACCCCAAAAGGCCCTTGAGCGATGAGCAGATAGGCGAGGTCCTCAAGCAGAAATTGGAGGTGAACATCGCCCGGCGCACGGTGGCCAAATACAGAACGGCCATGAACATCGAGTCTTCCTCCAAGCGCAAGCAAGTGTTTTAACCAGGCGTCGCCCGCCATCAAGCCTCCTGGAGGTATTGCATGAACATCGCTTTCGCCTTCAAGAACATGGAACCCTCTGATCACTTGAAGGAATATGCCTCTTCCCGTTTCGAGAAGATGGCCAAGTTCATCGGCGATACCGTTGAGACGGAGCTGCAGATCAACCTGAGCGTGGAGAAGTTCCGCCACAAGGCCGAGGTGGTGCTCACCGCGGACAATTTGCATATCTCCGCCTATGAAGAGTCCGAGGACATGTACTCGACCATCGACCAGGTGCTGGACAAGCTGGAAGCCCAGCTGAAGCGCATGCGCGAGCGCCACAAGGAGCGCCGCCGCGCCGGAACCCCCCGCGCCGCCCGCATGGACGTCATCGCCTTTGTCGACGAGCCCGGCGGACGCGCCCCCACCATCAAGGGGTCTGACCATTTCGAACCCAAGCCCATGAACGTGGACGAAGCGGCCATGCAGCTTGAGAGCCTGAAGTACGAATTCCTGGTCTTCCGCAACGCGGAGACTTCGCGCGTTAACGTGCTGTATCGCACCAAGAACGGAGACTTCGGTCTCATCGACCCTGGAAACTAACGATGCGGCTAGACGAGTACCTTGATCCGGAACTGGTGCTGCCGGACCTTCAGGCCAGCACCAAGTCCGAGGTTCTGCGGGAGATGACCGGCGCCATAGCGGCCCGGCATCCCCATCTTGATGCCGACCATGCCCTCTCGGTCCTCCTGGACCGGGAGGGGCTCGGCACCACGGGTATCGGCGACGGGGTGGCCATTCCCCACGGAAAACTGCCCGCCCTGGAGAACATCCTGGTGCTGGTGGGCAGAAGCCTGCACGGCGTGGATTTCGACGCCCTGGACTTCAAGCCCTGCAACGTGTTTTTCCTGGTGCTCGCCCCGGAGCAGATGACCGGCATCCACCTGCGCATCCTGGCCCATATCTCGCGTCTCATCAAAGACGACTCCTTCCGCAGGGACTTCTTCGAAGCGCCCGACCGCGACGCCCTGTACCGGCTGTTGCAGTCCTATTAGGCAGGCCCGCATGGCGCAGACTCCTTCGGACTCATTTTCTGTCGTGGTCGTCACCGGGCTCTCCGGAGCCGGGAAAAGCACCGCGCTGAACGTGTTCGAGGATCTGGGCTACTTCTGCGTCGACGGCCTGCCCGCGGCCATGCTGCCCAAGCTGGTGTCGCTGTTCCTCGGCAAGGACTCCAAGCATCGCGGTTTGGCCCTGGGCATGGACCTGCGCCAGCACGATTTTCTCGACCAGTGGAACGACGCGGTGCAGGAGCTTTCGGCCAAGGGCATCTTCGTGCGCGTACTGTTTGTGGAGGCCAAGGCCAACGCCCTCATGCGCCGCTACGCCACGACCCGGCGCCCGCACCCGCTGGAAAGCGGCGAAATGGGCCTGGAACAGGCGCTGGTGAAGGAACGGGCCATGCTGGCCCCCTTGCGCAAGGATGCCGAACTGGTGCTCGACACCAGCGAATACTCCATCCACGACCTGCGGCGCATGATACAGGAGCGCTTCAGCGCCAAGGAGCACGCCGGGCAGGGCATGCGCGTGCACGTCATGAGCTTCGGCTTCAAGTACGGCGTTCCGGCCGAGGCCGACCTGGTGTTCGACCTGCGCTTTCTGCCCAACCCCTATTTCGTACCCGAACTGCGGCCCATGTCCGGCAAGGACAAGCCCGTGGCGGACTATGTGTTTGAGAGCGAGCCGGGGCTGACCTTCAAGACCAAGCTGCTCGACTTTTTGCAGTATCTGCTTCCCCTGTATGCCGCCGAAGGCCGCTACCGCGTGGCTGTGGCCATCGGCTGCACCGGCGGACGCCATCGGTCCGTGGCCATGTCCGAGCTGTTGTTCGCCACCTTGCGCGACACTGGCTATTCCGTGACTCTGGAGCACCGGCACTTCGATCTGGGCTGACCGCTCGTGCCAGAAAAAATGTGCGCGCCAACATGCGCACGCAGGCGAGACAATGGCTGAGATGACAGATTCGCACTCCGAGCCCCGGCAGGTGGGCATCCTCGTGGTGACCCACGGGGAGTTCGGCGCCGCCCTGCTGGATGCGGCGCAGATGATCATGGGCCCGCAGCAGGGCATCACTTCGGTCAGCGTCCTCGTGTCGCGCGGGGTGGATGAGATCCTGGCCGACCTCAAGGCCGCGCTGGCGAAACTTGAAGCCGGCATGGGCGTGCTCGTGCTTACGGATCTTTTTGGAGGCACGCCAACTACTTTGAGCCTTTCCCTGCGCAAGCTGGGCAACAACGAGGTAGTGGCCGGCGTGAACCTGCCCATGCTGCTCAAGGTGCTGCAGTCGCGAACGGCCTCCCTGGCCGAGCTGGCCGCGCAGGCCAAGGCGGCAGGCCAGCAGGGGATCGTTGTTCCAGGCGAGATGCTGCGGAAGAAATAGCAGGAGAGGTCGCGTGTTCTGGGTTCGGGTGGACAACAGACTCATCCATGGCCAGGTGGTGGAGGCCTGGGTTCCCTTCATGGGCGCCCGGCACATCATCGTGGGCAACGACGACCTGGCCCAGGACGAGCTGCAGCAGGAAATCATGTCCCTCGCCATTCCGCGCGCGGTGGAAAGCGCCTTTCTTCCCATCGACGCCCTGGCTGGCGATGCGCGCCTGAGCGGCCCGGGCCGCGAATCCACGCTGCTGCTTTTCTCCACCTGCCTCGACGTGCGCCGGGCCTTTGAAAAGGGCCTGAGCCTCTCCATTTTGAACGTGGGCAACCTGCACTACAGCACCGGAAAGCGGCAGATCTCGCCCAGCGTCTCCCTGGGGCCTGATGACGAGTCCTGCCTGCATTTCCTGCAAGAGAAGGGTGTTGAGCTGGATTTCCGTTGCGTACCGAACGATCCCGTCACCGTGAGGTTCACATGATGGACGCGAACATGACCGGGCCCCTGTGGTTCGCCGCGGTCGGTTTTTTTTTGCCCTGTTCTCGCTGTTCCGCTTCTCGTTAAGCCTGGGGCTCATTGAGCGGCCGCTCGTGGTCGGGCTCCTGTGGGGCCTGTTCATGGGCGGCATGGAGGAAAGCCTCCACGTGGCCATCTTCTACGAGCTGCTCTGGCTCGACTTCATCCCCGTCGGCACCTTCATTCCCCCGCACATGACCGCTGCGACCATAACGGCCCTGGCGCTTTGCAGCTTCTTCGGACTCGATTCCCTGCCGTTGTCCTGTCTGGCCCTTGTGGCCGGCCTGCCCATGGCCTGGCTTGGCGCCCGGCTTGAGCGCAGCATGCGCGACCGCCTGAACCGTTCCTACGGCGGGGTGCTGCAATGGGTGCGCAAGCCGGTTGATACCGCGGTCCCCGGCCGTCTGCTCCTGGGCACCCTGGCCAGCAAGATCCTGGTGAACTGGATCTTTTTCCTGGTCGGGGCGGGGGGGCTGGCCCTGCTGACCGGATTTGTCCTGCAGCACTATGGTCCGACCCTTGCGTCCCTCAAGATCGAGTGGAGTCAGCTGCTCATAGCCGCCAGCGTTGGCGGCATGCTGGCCCTGCGCCTTCGCAGCCTGTATCTTTCCGTTGCCGCGGGGGCAGTTGCGCTCGGAATTTTGCGCTTCCTCGGCATCTTCTGACTTGGCAAAGCCCGAGTCTTGTGATAATTGTAACAATCGTCCGTGAGGAATGGACTTTTCGTGGCATACACATAATATTGAGGAGGACTTTCAAATGGCTATTATCGTTTGCGGTCACAAAAATCCGGATGCCGACTCCATCACCGCTGCCATCGCCGTTGCCGATCTGCTGAGCAAGCGCGGCATGGAGGCCGTTCCCGTCGCCCAGGGTCCCTGCACCCCGGACGCCAAGTTTGTGCTCGACAAGTTCGGCGTGGCCGCTCCCGCCATTGAGACCGACGCCACCGGCAAGGACATCGCCCTTGTCGACCACTCCGATCTGGCCCAGTCCCTGGACAACCTGGACAAGGGCAAGGTCCTGTTCATCGCCGACCACCACAAGCTGGGCGACGTGACCACCCCGAATCCGCTTGAGATCTGGGTCATGCCCGTCGGCTGCACCGGCACCGTCATCAAGGCCATGTACGACTTCTACGGCATCGCCATCCCCAAGGCCATCGCCGGCATCTGCATGCTCGCCATCCTGAACGACACCGTTCTGTTCAAGTCCCCCACCTGCACCGACGCCGACAAGGCCGCTGTCGAGGCCCTGGCCAAGATCGCCGGCGTGGCCGACTACAAGGCCCTGGGCATGGAGATGCTGAAGATCAAGGGTTCCGTCGAGGGCATCCCCGCCGTTGACCTGATGAACCGCGACTACAAGGATTTCAACATGGGCGGCAAGAAGGTCGGCATCGGCCAGGTTGAAGTGCTCGACCTGTCCCTGCTCGACAAGATCAAGCCCGCTCTGGTGGAAGAGTGCAAGAAGCTGCAGGCCGACGGCCGTCACACCGTCATGCTGCTCCTCACCGACATCATGAAGGAAGGCTCCGAGATCCTCGTGGTCTCCCAGGACGCCTCCCTGGTCGAGAAGGCTTTCGGCGGCAAGATCGGCGGCGCGCTCAACTCCATGTGGGTTGACGGCTGCATGAGCCGCAAGAAGCAGGTCGTGCCCCCCATGGAAAAGGCCTTCGCCTAATCCGGCACCCTGATTTGACCATTCGGGCGGGCTCCTTCGGGGGCCCGCCTTTTTTGCGCCGCAAGACGCCGGCTTGACCGCAAAGCAGAGTGCGCGTTAGTCTTGGCGCTATTCGCTTGCCGTTTTCTGACCGTGACAGGAGCCGCAGCCTGATGAAACTGCCCGCGCGCTACGCCCCGGTGCTGACGCCCTTCATTCTGACCGGGCTTATGACCTGCCTTGTCTCCGGCATCTCCACCCTCGCATCGCTGGGCTTCGGCTCGCATTTGCCCGGTTCGTGGATGCGGGCCTGGGCGCTGTCCTGGCTGGTGGCCTTCCCGTTCATGTATTTCATGCTTCCCGTGGTCCGGCGGGTGGTGACGCTCTTCGTGCACGAGCGCTGATCAGGCGATCACCGCGCGCAAAAAAGCCCCGGCAACTCTCGCTGCCGGGGCTTTGGCGTTTCTTGTGCGGCTTGGGCTAGATGAGGCCGCTCTCGGCCAGCACCTTCTTCAACTGCTCCAGGTGGCACGCTTCAAGCGGTACCAGGGGCAGGCGGAACTCCAGGCCCATCTTGCCCATGAGGGAGAGCGCCGTCTTCACCGGGATGGGGTTGGTCTCCAGGAACATGGCCCGGTTCACCGGCATCATCTCCAGGTTGAGCGCCTGGGCGCGGGCGGTGTCGCGCTTGTTGAACGCCGCGATCATGCCGGACATCTTGGCGGGCATGACGTTGCTCGTGACCGAGATGGTGCCGTGGCCACCCACGGAGAGCAGCGGCAGCACGGTGAAGTCGTCACCCGAGAGCACGGTGAAGTCGCGTCCCATGGCCTCGATGAGCTCCGTTCCCTGCTTGATGTCCCCGGTGGCCTCCTTGCAGCCGATGACCTCGGGCACCTCTTTGGCGATGCGGGCGATGGTCTTGGGCATGACGTTCTGGCCGGTGCGGCCGGGCACGTTGTACAGGATGAACGGCATGGACGTCTCGGCGGCCAGGGCCTTGAAGTGCGCCACCAAGCCATCGGGCGTGGGTTTATTGTAGTACGGGGTGATGATGAGCGCGGCGTCGGCTCCGGCCTGTTTGGCCAGGGCGACAAGCTCCTTCGCTTCGCTGGTGTTGTTGGACCCGGCGCCGGCGATGACGGGTACGCGCCCTTTCACCTGGTCCACGCAGATTTTGATGACCTGGCCCTGCTCCGCGTGGGAGAGGGTGGCCGCCTCGCCGGTGGTGCCGCAGGGAACCACGCCGTCGATGCCTTGTTCAATCTGCCATTCGATGAAGGCTCTGTAAGCCTCCTCGTCCACAGCGCCGTTCTTGAACGGCGTCACCAGTGCGGTAAACGCGCCGCGAAAACTCATTCACTCCTCCTTACTAGTCTGTGCCCATGTGTTGCATGAGCGTAAGCAACTGCGGGTTTTCCTGATACTGATCAGTCAACCCGAAGAGGGTCATACGAATATTTTTGTCTTCCGTCCATTTGAAAGTGGAAATATCCTCGGGCCAGGCGAGCACTTCGATGCGCAGGACCGACTTGCCCTGGGCGAAGGAGCGCACCCAGGCCGTCTTGCCTCCGGCCGCCAGCGTGCCCACCAGGCCGATGCCCGGGCCGGAGCCCAGCAGGATGTCCGGCAGGGGGCCGTTGGCCTTGAGCAGCTCCTGCTCTGGGCCGTAGCCCCAGGGGCTCATGGCCACGATGAGCTTCACCGTGCCGCGCAGGCGATGCACGGCGTTTTCCACCTGATGGATGAGGTTTTCCGGCACGTTCCGTGCGCCCTTGGGCAGGGGCGGCAGCAGCAGCACGCCCACCTTGGGGCCGCCTTCGCTTTGCAGAATGTGCTGTTCAAGCTTCTCGCCGCCGCGCCAGGAGGCCCGGGGCTGCACACCTGCCTTGGCCAGCACTCCGCGTTCATACGGAGTCACGAAGACCAGGTCGTGACGCATGTGGTCAAAGGCCTTGGCCATGAATTCGAGGCGCTTGCGCGAGGGCGGCGTCGCCGCCTCGGCCTGGACGAACTCGTAGCCCCCGGCCAGGAAGTAGGCTGGTGATTCCTTGGTGGCTCCGTGCTTCAGAGCAGATTGCGCGCTGGCCCGCCGGGCCAGTCCTCCGATGAGTTTGCCCCCTCAAGAGGGGCAGGGCCGGACCTCGCCTTCTGTGTTCGCACAAAAAAGCAGGGTGAGCCGAGGCCCACCCGCTATGGCTTGCGTTGCGGCAGCCAGGAGCAATATGATGAGAAAAGACAGTGTTCTGAACATTAGTCGTTGATGAATTCCTTCAGTTCCTTGCCGGGACGGAAGAAGGGCAGGCGCTTGGGGTGCACTTCAACAACGGTACCGGTCTTGGGATTGCGGCCGGTGTAGCCGTCGTAGTCTTTGACCTTGAAGCTTCCAAAGCCGCGAATCTCCACCCGGTCGCCAGCGACCAGGGCATCTTTGATGGAGTCGAAGAAGGCGCTGACGACCCTGGTGGCGTCGTCCACATGCAGCTTCTTCTCTTCCGCCAGTGCCTTGATGAGTTCACTCTTGTTCATGGACCGCTCCGTATTTTTGGGCAGTTCGTGGCAGTGCGCCACAGGCTCTGTGGGGGGTACTTGGCAGCATCTAATCCTGCTATGCCGAAAAAGCAGGCTTTCCGTCAAGGGTTTCGTTAGGTTGGAGGGTTAAGAATTTGTTTTAATGCCAAACGACCCGCAATGGCCTCCAAATTCTCCTCGCGGTAGCGCGAAACGCGCCCGGCCAGGGCGGTGATGTCCTTCACCGCGCCGCAGTTCGGCGCGTGCCGCGCCAGGGGCTTCTGGTGGATGACGGCGTCGGTCATGGTGCGGTCCAGGCGCACGTGGCCCAGGTGCACCAGTTCGAAGCCCAGGAAGTTCTTGCAGGCCAGGTTCAGGCGTTGGAAGGTCTCTTTGGCCTCCTGCACCGTGGCCTGGTTCACCACGATGAGGAAGTCGCGCACGCCATAGCGTGAATACAGCACCTTGATGATGGCGTAGCCGTCGGTGAGGGAAGTGGGCTCCGGCGTCACCAGCACCACGCGCATCTGGGCCATGCGGGCGAGGGAGAGCACCGTGCCGCTGATGCCCGCGCCCAGGTCCAGGATCAGGAATTCGTAGGCAGACACGAGGTCGGTGAGCTTGTCGAAGAGAGCGCCCTGCTGGTTCTGGTCCATCTCGACCATTTCCGGCACGCCGCTGGCCGCGGGCAGGATGTCCAGCCCGGGCTCCACGGTCTGCACGACCTCCGCCGCGTGGGCGCTGCCGGCCAGCATGTCCTGCAGGTTCTTGTCCGGCGCGAGGCCGAGCAGAACGTCCAGGTTGGCCAGGCCCAGGTCGCAGTCCATGAGCAGCAGCTTGTGGCCCATGTCGCGCAGGGCGAAGCCCAGGTTCAGGGAGAGGTTGGTCTTGCCCACGCCGCCCTTGCCGCTCATGATGCAGAGGCTGACGGTCTTGCCGGGGTTGATGGCGTTCATATATGTCCCTGTTACTCTGGCAATTTCTTGCCGGTGAAGAGGAAATGCTTTTCGCTTGCGCGCACAAGGGTCTCGCGCGAGGCCAGAACGGCATCAAC
>CAYUOW010000034.1:24605-25834 GCA_964446455.1 uncultured Desulfocurvus sp. | reverse complement strand
CTTTCGAGTTCCGAGAAGCGCAGCACCTTGCCGCCGAACAGGTGGAACAGGATCAGCAGCTTCCACTTCCCTTCAAGAATCGTGAGAGCCTGCTCGACTGCAAAGGCAGCCGTGGTGGGTGTCCATTCTTTGCCCATACTTTTTAGTAAGTACCTTACTTTTTTGTCGGTTCTTGTCTTTTAGAGATCATATTCCTATCCTTCCCCCATGGCAACTCGGACCGCACAGAGCGGTCCGCACAAACACCAAGGAGCATGCAGTATGTCCATCGAACTTCCCAAGCCCATTGACACATATTTCGCCGCAGACAGGAGAGACGGCGAGGCCGTCGCCGGATGCTTCACGGAAAACGCTGTCGTGAAGGACGAAGGCCACACGTATGAAGGCCTAGCCGCCATCAGGCAGTGGAAGACGGATTCCTCGCTGAAGTACACGTACACGAGCGCGCCCTTCGCCTGCGAAGACAAGGACGGCAGGATCATGGTCACCAGCCGGGTGAGCGGCAACTTCCCCGGAAGTCCCGTTGACCTGCGCTACTTCTTCATCCTCGAAGGCGACAGGATCGCATCCCTGGAGATCGTCTCATGAGTTTCGACCTCGGGCTGGCTGGCCGCAGGGCGCTTGTCACGGGCGGTACGAAGGGTGTGGGCGCGGCCGTTGTCGAGTCCTTGCGCGATGCCGGCGTGACGGTCATCACGGCGGCCCGTTCGGTTCCCGAAACGGGGCCCGAAGACGTTATCTCTGTCGCTGCCGATCTGGCCACAGCGCAGGGGTGCCGGGCTGTGGCGGACGCTGTCTTGGATCGCCTCGGCGGCATCGACATCATCGTCAACGTTCTCGGCGGATCGAGCGCACCCGCAGGCGGCTTTGCGCGCCTGAACGATGGGGAATGGGAGGCTGCGCTCAATCAGAATCTGATGCCCGCTGTACGCATCGACAGGGCGTTGCTGCCGGCCATGATCGCGCAGGGCTCTGGGGTGATCATTCACGTCACCTCCATTCAGCGTGAGTTGCCGCTGCCGGAATCGACCACCGCCTATGCGGCGGCGAAGGCTGCACTGTCGACCTACAGCAAAAGTCTGTCGAAGGAGGTTACGCCGAAGGGCATCCGCGTCGTGCGTGTTTCTCCGGGCTGGGTCGAGACAGAAGCCGCCGTCCGGCTTGCCCAGCGGCTCGCCGCGGAAGCCGGGACCACCTACGAGGGCGGAAAGAAGATCATCATGGATTCT
>CAYUOW010000034.1:0-24505 GCA_964446455.1 uncultured Desulfocurvus sp. | reverse complement strand
CGCCGCGGAAGCCGGGACCACCTACGAGGGCGGAAAGAAGATCATCATGGATTCTTTGGGGGGCATCCCGCTCGGCCGTCCTGCCCGGCCCCGGGAAGTGGCTGACCTGATCACGTTCCTGGTCTCGCCTCGCGCCGGCTCGATCACAGGCGTCGAGTACGTCATCGACGGGGGGACGGTGCCGACGGTGTGATATGGGAGCGCGCTAGCCCAGCAACCGCGCCAGGCCCAGGCCGGTCAGCACGGCCAGCACCATCCACAATCCGGCCTTGGCCGCGCCCGCGGCGGCGCCGTCGTACTGCACGGCGGCGACCTCGGTTTCCGGGGTCAGCAGGTAGCGCAGGAAGCGTGCGGTTTCGGACAGAAGCGGAACCATGGGCTCCTCCTTTCGGCTATGGGGTCGGCTACTGGAACGGGTACAGTGTTCTGGACGCTTGCGGTGGCCCGTGGCATGATGACCCTGGCCCACGCGTATGGCCTAACAGCGCGCCGGGCTTATGGTCCAATCGCAATGCCTGAGGTGATGCTTCAGGAATCGTGATGCCCCGCGCAGGATATGTTCAGGTAAACGGGTGCTGGAGGAAGGGCATGGAACTGTACCAGTTGCGCACCTTTGTGGCCGTGGCCGAGGAAGGCCACCTGACGCGCGCGGCGGAGCGGCTGTTCATCAGCCAGCCTGCCGTCTCGGCGCACGTGAAGGCCCTGGAGGAGGAACTGGGCGTGGCACTGTTCACGCGCAGCGCGCGCGGCATGCAGCTGACGCGCGAAGGCCAGGCCCTGCGTGCCAAGGCCGAGGCTGCGCTCAAGAGCGTGGGCGACTTCTTGAGCGAAGCCCGCGCCCTGCGCGAGAATCTTTCCGGCGAGCTCAAGGTGGCGCTCAACACCGACCCCGACCTACTGCGCGTGCGCCGGCTCATGGACGCTTTGCGCGCCGCCCACCCGAAGCTGCAGGTGCATCTGCCGCAAAGTTCGTCGAATCTGATCATCGAAGACGTGCGCGCCGGGCGGCTGGACGGGGGCTTCGCCTTCGTGGCCGAGCCCTTTGGCGCGAACCTGCCGCCGGAGCTGGCCTGCCTGCACCTGGACACCACCAGCCTGCACGTGGTCGCGCCCACGGGCTGGGCCGGGCGTCTCAACGCCTGCACCTGGGCCGATTTGGCGCAGGAATCCTGGGTCTGGTTCACGGACGCCTGCCCCTGCCGCTCGCTTCTGGAGCGCCAGCTTTCGCCCTATGTGGACGAGATCAAGAAGGTGGCGGTGACGGACTACGAGGGCACCTTGAAGGCCCTGGTCACCAGCGGCGCGGGCCTTGGCCTCATGCACCGCGACGAGGCCCTGGGCTGGGAGCGCGTGGGCGACGTGTGCGTCTGGCCGCACGACCAGCTGCCCATCGGCATCTGCTTCCTCACCCGGGCCGACCGCGCGGGCGATCCGGCCATCCGGGCCGTGCGCCACGCCCTGCGCGAGGTTTGGGGCCTGCCCGCGGTTCTGGCCGAAGCGGAGGCCTGCTAGCGGTGGAGTTGTACCAGCTGCGCACCTTTGCCGCCGTGGCCCAGGCCGGTCATCTGACGCGCGCGGCCGAGAAGCTCTTCATCAGCCAGCCTGCGGTTTCCGCGCACATCAAGGCCCTGGAGGAGGAGCTGGGCGTGGTGCTGTTCACGCGCGGCGCGCGCGGCATGAGCCTGACCAGCCAGGGGCAGGCCCTGCTGGCCCACGCCGAAGCGGTTTTGGCCCAGGCGGGCGAGCTTGAGCGCGCGGCCCAGGCCCTGCGCCAGGAGCTGTCCGGCGAGCTCAAGATCGCCCTCAATACCGACGCCGATTTCCTGCGCGTGCGCCAGTTGCTGGCCGTGCTGCGCGCGGAGCACCCGGCCCTGGGCGTGCACCTGCCGCAGAACATGAGCCATTTCATCGCCGACGAGGTGCGCGCGGGCACGCTGGACGGCGGTTTCGCCTATGGAGAATGCCCGCCGCAGGGGCTGGAAGGCATGCTCTTATGTTCCTTCCGCCTTGTGGTGGTGGGTCCCGTGGCCTGGCGCGAGCGCCTTGGCCGGGCAACCTGGTCCGACCTGGCGCGGGAGCCCTGGGTCTGGTATTCCGACGCGCTGCCTTGCCACGCCTCGGTAAAGCGCTGGATTGCGCCGCATGTCACCACGCTGGCCAAGGTGGCCGTCACCGACTACGAGGGCACCATCAAGGCCCTCGTGCAGAGCGGCGCGGGCATCGGCATCATGCGCGAGGATGAGGGCGCACGCTGCGAGGAGTCGGGCGAGGCCTTTGTCTGGACCGGCGACAGCCTGCCCATGAACGCCTATTTCCTGTACCGGCGCGACCGCGACGCGGACCCGGCCATCCGCGCGGTGCTTTCGGCCCTGCGGTCCGTGTGGGAATTGGGCGACGGAGCCTGCTGAACGGATTTCCACCGCTGTCTTCGGCAGGCATGTCCTTTGGCGGGGGCCAGGGGGCGTGCCAGAGGTTTTCGCCCACCTTCTTCGTTTCCCCCCGCCCTTGCCGCGCCAGCCCTTTTAGGCTATGCCGGGAACCCATGCATGAATTATCCTTGATAGAAAGCATGCTCTCCATCATCCGCGAGGAGAAGGAGAAGCACGGCATGAAGCGCATCGTCCGGGTGCGCGTGGTGAATGGCGCGCTTTCGGGCGCGGTATCCGATGCGCTGGCCTTTGGCTGGGAGTGCCTGACCCAGGAGGGCGACCTCCAGGGCGTGGCGCTTGAGGTGGTGGATGCGCCCCTCAAGGTGGTTTGCGGCGCGTGCGGCAAGCCCTTCGACCCCGAGGACCGGCACTACATGCCGTGCCCTGCCTGCGGCGAAATTCTGGGCCACACGGTGACCAGCGGCAAGGAACTCTACATCGACGAAATCGAGGCCGACATCCCCGAAGACGGGGACGACGCGGCCCATACGGGAGTCTGATCATGGGCAAGACCGTCACCATCGTCCGCAACGTCATGGAGGCCAACGAGCGCCGCGCGGGCAAGCTGAAGGAATATTTCGAGGACAAGAAGATCCTCTGCCTGAACCTCATGAGCAGCCCGGGCGCGGGCAAGACGAGCCTCTTGGAGCGCACCCTGGCCGACCTCAAGGGCGAGTTCAAGATGGCGGTCATCGAGGGCGACCTGCAGACGGACAACGACGCGCGGCGCGTGGCCGCCACCGGCGCCCAGGCCGTGCAGGTGAACACCGAGGGCGGCTGCCACCTGGACAGCTCCATGATCGAGGACGCCATCGCCGTGCTCGACATGGATGGCCTGGACATCCTGTTCATCGAGAACGTGGGCAACCTGGTCTGCCCGGCGGAGTTCAACCTGGGCGAGGACCACAAGGTGAGCCTGCTGTCCGTCACCGAGGGCGACGACAAGCCGGAGAAGTACCCGCTGATGTTCCACCTCTCCTCGGTGATGCTTCTGAACAAGACCGACCTTTTGCCCTACGTGGACTTCAGCCTGGACGCGGCCAGCGCCCACGCCAAGAAGCTCAACAAGGACATTGAGATCTTCCCCGTGGCCTGCCGCACCAGCGAGGGCCTGGATGCCTGGTACGACTGGCTGCGCAAGGCCCGCGCCTCCAAGAAATAGGAGCAAGCCATGCCCGGCGCCGCATCCACCCCTGTTGACCAGAAGTTCGCCGTGCTCGTGACGGGCAAGAGCGAAGCCGCCCTGCGCCGCTTCCTGGCGGGGTATGTGAAGCCCGCCTTCGGCCTGCAGAAGAATCAGTGGCGCATGAGCTACCGCGAGCGCTACGCGTTGACGGTCATCTCGCGCCCCCTGCGCCGGGGCGAGGACGCGGAAGCCGTCTACGGGGCCCACGCGGGCAGCGGAGCCCTTGTGCTGGCGGCGCTGGACGCGGACCTGCCTTCCTCCGGCCGCGCGGCCGCGCGGACCTGGCTGGCCAAGGCCGGCTTCGACCCCGTGGTGGAGCTGAAGGTGGACCTGGACTGTCCCATTGCCGAGCTGATCGACCAGGGCGCGCTGGTGGTGAACTTCATCAACGGCCGCTGCCCCTGGCGCATCGACCCCATCGAGGACCTGGACGCCTACATGGCCAAGAACAACAAGCCGTTCTGGGCCTAGGGGTTTGACAAGCCCGCGGCCGGTGCCTACCTTCCCCCAGCTTTCCGAAAATCACTACGGCCGGGCCTTCCCGACCTCAAGGAGACGACCATGAGCAAGGCGTGCAAAAGCTGTCCTTCGGCCAGCGCTGGCGGAGGCTGCTCCTCCGGGCATGACCCGAAGTCCTGCGGCGAAAAGCCCGTTGACGAGAAGATCGCCCAGACCCTGGGGCGCATCAAGCACAAGATCGTGGTGCTGTCCGGCAAGGGCGGCGTGGGCAAGAGCACCGTCTCGGCCAACATCGCCATGGCGCTGGCCCTGGCGGGCAAGAAGGTGGGCCTCTTGGACGTGGACATCCACGGCCCGAGCATTCCGCGCCTGCTGTCCCTGCAGGACGCCAAGCCGCACATCGAGCCCGACCACATGGAGCCCGTGCCCTACAGCCAGAACCTCTGGGTCATGTCCCTGGGCTTCCTGATCCCGGACAAGGAAACGGCGGTGATCTGGCGCGGGCCCATGAAGCTCGGCCTCATCAAGCAGTTCGTGCGCGACGTGACCTGGGGCGACCTGGACTATCTCGTCACCGACTGCCCCCCGGGCACGGGCGACGAGCCCCTGGCCGCGCTGCAGACCCTGGGCCAGGAGGCCCACGCGGTCATCGTCACCACACCGCAGGGCGTGGCCGTGGACGACGTGCGCCGCAGCGTGACCTTCTGCAACCAGATGGGCAACCCCATCCTGGGCATTGTGGAGAACATGAGCGGCTTTGTGTGCCCGAGCTGCAACACCACCCACGACATCTTCAATTCCGGCGGCGGCGAGAAGCTGGCGGCCGAGATGGGCGTGCGCTTCCTGGGCCGCATTCCCATGGACCCGGAAGTGGTGCGCAGCGGCGACGAGGGCTTTGCGCTGCTCACGGTGCAGAGCCAGTCGCCCACGGCCCTGGCCATCAAGAAGATCGTGGAGCCCATCCTGGCCCTGGGCTAGGCTTCGCAGGATATTGAACGTGCAGCGCGGCGCGGGGTTTCGGCCTCGCGCCGCGTTTTTTATTGGGCCGAGCTGGAATCCGCCAGATAGCGCGGGTGCAGGCCCTCGGTCTCTTCCGGCTCGGGTATGCCGCCGGTGATGATTTCCGCGCCGCCCATGGCCGCCTCGTAGCCCGCGCCCCAGTCGCGCATGGTGACCAGGATGGGGAAGAGGCCCAGGCCCTGCGCGGTGAGGGAGTACTCCACGCGCGGCGGCACCTGGCGGAACACTTCGCGGCTGATGAGCCCGTCGGCCTCCAGTTCGCGCAGCTGCCGGGTGAGCATGCGGTCCGTCACCTCCGGCAGGTGGCGTTTGAGCTCGCTGTAGCGCTGCACCCCGGCCTGGCCCAGGTGGTAGAGCACGATGGGCTTCCACTTGCCGCCCATGACCGTGAGGGCCAGTTCGAAGAAGCAGCGGTAGGTGCGGCCTTGCAGCTGTTTGGTGGCGCATTGCTTGGGCATGGGAACCTCGCTATACTCTGTGGTAGTACCTGCCAAAAAAGACCGTACTTGCGTCAAGCGCAGGCAATGGGTATCAGCTAATTGGCCCATGAACGGGAGTCAACAAAAATCGCGGAGGTATCGCATGAAAGTCGTGGCCATCAACGGAAGCCCCCGGAAGGACGGCAACACCCGCCTGCTTTTGGAGAATGTGCTCGCCCCCTTGGCCCAGGCAGGCTGGGAGACGGAATATGTCCAGATCGGCGGCAAGAACATCCACGGCTGCCGCGCCTGCTTCAAGTGCTGGGAGAAGCAGGACAAGCGCTGCGTGTTCGGCAAGGACGCGTTCAACGAGGTGTTCGAGAAGGTGATCACGGCCGACGCCATCGTGTTGGGCTCGCCCACCTATTTCGCGGACGTGACCTCGGAGATGAAGGCCTTCATGGACCGGGCGGGCTTTGTGGCCATGGCCAACGGCTGCATCCTGGCGGGCAAGATCGGCGCGGCAGTGGTTGCCGTGCGCCGCGGCGGCGCCACCCACGTGTTCGACACCATGAATCACCTGTTCCAGATCTCGCAGATGGTGCTGCCGGGCTCCACCTACTGGAACATGGGCTACGGCCTGGAGCCGGGCAAGGTGGCGGGCGACGACGAGGCCCTGCGCAACATGAAGCACCTGGGCCAGGCCATCGACTGGCTGGGCAAGGCCATGAAGAACGCCGGGCCGTATCCGGTGCTCACCGGCGGCGAAGGCTAGGACGGCGAAGAAATGTGATGCCGGCGGGCCGATCTTCCGAAAGGGAGGGTCGGCCCGTTGCCGTTTTGGGGCGGGCTAAACCTGGCAGGCGCCAGTGGTGTCGGGTTCGTCCGTGTCTTCTGCGTCGTCGGCGCTTTCCAGGCTTTCCTCGTCGGTCTCGGCCTGGCTTTGGGCGTACAGGACGATCTTCAGGTCTTCCTCGGCTATGTGGCGCTTGAGCCAGTGCATGAGGTAGTCGGCGAATTCCTTGAAGTCGAGGCTGCCGTCCAGGCAGTCGTCGGTGAGCGCCTTGGCCTTTTCCACAAAGGAGCGGTGCAGGTCCACGTGGCGCTCCCGGTCCGGGTAGCCCACGCGCAGCATCAACCCCTCCTCGTCGAAGAAATGGTCCTTGGCGTAGAGGTACATGTCCGTCAGCGCGTGCATGATCTCCACGTCGCGGTCCGGCCCGGCGCTGATCTCCAGCACCCTGTTGAGCAGGCTGACCAGGTCCCTGTGCTCGCGGTCGAGCATGGGGTCGCCCGTGTTCATGCTTTCATCCCATTGGAAGGGGCTCATGCTGACTCCGGCCGGGTGGGAAGGGTGTGTCGATCTGAACGCCATCTTGCGTATAGCATTTGCAGTGGGGCGCTGCCAAGGGGCCAGACGCGGATGGACGCCGCTGGCGCTAGATCTTTGGCGGCCCCATGAGCAGCATTTCGGCGATGGTCAGGTCCACGCGGGGCAGCCTGCCCATGCGTCCCTGGCCCAGCAGGTCCATTTCCAGCCGCGCCAGCTCCGAGAGCAGGGGCGTGCGGTCGAGCAGGGCGGGTTCGCAGGTCTTGGCCAGGTTCTGGGCGCGGTCGCAGCCGGGAAAGGCGCTCTGCTGGCCGCCGGGGCGCACCAGCACGTTGGGCACGCCGTGCAGGCGGCAGACCATGGGCCGGTGCTCATACAGGCCGCACACGAGGTTGCCCTCGGCCATGACGCTGGCCGGGCAGGGCACGCGGGGCCGGGTGCCGGGCAGGGCGTTCTGGTGGATGCGCAGGTAGCTTTCGGCCTGCTCGCGCATCTCCGCCTGGCGCGCGGGCGGCAGGGCGGCAAAGCCCTGGGCCAGCTCCGTCCACTCCACGTAGGTGTGGTGGCGGAAAAGCGTCTCGCAGCAGCTGTCGGCGCAGCCCTGGCAGGAAAGGCCGATGGCCTGGGCCGAGGCGGCGTAGGCCGCGTCCATGCGCGCGTACAGCTCGCGCAGGCGGCGCAGCACGGGATTCTTCAGGGGTTTTTTCATGCCGGGGTGTCCGTGGTGTCGGTTGTGGCCGGCTGGTCGGCCGTGAGCCAGGCATGGAGGCGCTCCAGGCTGGCGTTGTGGTCGCTCGAGTCGGTGCTGAGGGTGAAGTCCGCCGTGGCGTGGTACAGGGGCTGGCGCTCCAGGAAGAGATCCTCCAGCCTGCGGCCGGGCGCGATGGCCAGGCCGCGGTTGCCGCCGTCGCCCACGCGCTTGAGGAAGCTCTCCATGCTCACGTCCAGGTGCACCACGGGCCCAAGCAGGTGCAGGCGCTGCAGGGCCTCGCGCCCGTAGACCACGCTGCCGCCGGTGGAAATGACCGTGCGGCGCACGCTGAGTATGGCCACGAGCCTGTTCTCGGCTTCCAGAAATTTCTCCAGGCCCAGGCCGTCCACCAGGTCCTGCAGGGGCAGGCCGTAGAAGGACTCGATGAGCCGGTCCGTGTCCAGGTGGGCCCAGCCGAGCTTTTCCGCCAGCAGGCGGCCAAGGGTGCTCTTGCCCGCCCCGGCCATGCCGATGAGGCTGACGCAGCCCTGGTGCCACAGGCGGGGCAGGGGCGTGTTCGATTCTTCGCTTGCGTTCATGGGATGGGGCTCTGGGGCTTTGGGGGCTAGGCGCTGGCTTTGGGACGCAGCAGCACCTTGTCCTGCTCGTCGCGCTCGGCCACCAGCACGTCCACGCGCTCGGAAGCCGAGGTGTTCACGCGCTTGCCCACGTAGTCGGCCTGGATGGGCAGCTCGCGATGCCCGCGGTCGATGAGCACGAGCAGCTCCACGCGGCGCGGGCGGCCGAAGTCCAGGATGGCCTCCAGGGCGGCGCGGGTGGTGCGGCCGGAGTACAGCACGTCGTCCACCAGGATGACGCTGGCGCCTTCCACCTCGGCCGGGATCTCCGTGTGGCTGATGGCCGGGGTGATGCCCAGGCTGCTCCAGTCGTCGCGGTACAGGTTGATGTCCAGCTGGCCCAGGATGACGGGCGCGGGCAGGCGGGCGTCCAGAAGCTTCTTGAGCCTGCGGGCCAGGTCGACCCCGCGGCGCTGGATGCCCACCAGGACCAGCGGGCCTTCCTCGCCCCGGCGCTCCACGATCTCCGAAGCCAGGCGCTCCAGGGTGCGGGACATCTCCTTGGCGGTCAGGATGGTGCGGGCTTCATTCGCGTTGCGGGCTTCGCTTGTGCTGCGGGCTTCGCTCACGGCTTTTCCCCCGTTTCGACGAGCAGGCTGCGGCGGCAGAATTCAACGGCCTCGCGCGAGAAGTCGGCTATTTCCGGCCAGTAGAGCTTGATGCGCATGAGGCCGAAGAACATGTTGGCGATGATCATGCCCGTGTCGCCCAGGGGCACGTCGCGGATGGTGCCGTTCTTTATGCCGCGCGCCAGGAAATCCTCGAACAGGCTGCGCATGCGGTCGATGAAGCGGGCCATGGAGCGCTTGGTGATTTCCAGGATGCTGTAAGTGCCGAGCACGATCTTGATGTCCGCGGCATTGGCGTCCAGGAAGGCGAAATGGCTGCCAAGGAGATCTTCCAGCGAAAGGTTGTCCTTGTCCATGCGGGTGCGGCACTGCTCGGCCAGGGCCTGGTACTTCTGGTCGAAGGTGTCCAGGATGTGCTGGAGGATGTCCTCCTTGCTCTCGAAGTGCCGGTAGATGGTGCCTTCGGAGATGTCGGCGCGCCTGGCCAGGTTGGCCGTGGTCATTTTATGGAAGCCGACCTCAGAGATCATGTCTTTCGCGGTGGCTAGGATCAGGTCCTTCGTGCTCATGCGCTGCCTCGGTAAAACGCCGGAAAGTGACGGAATTAGATGGGGACAACACGTCCACCTGCATCACGCGGTTTAGCCCAGAGTCCACCCTTGGTCAACGCCGGAAGCGGGCCCTCGCTCATTTGACAAAGCGCAGGGCCGTCATTATCTATCTTGCTTCCACCAACGCTCCAAGGAGGCAGAGATGGTTGAACTGAGTGACTCCGCAAAGGCCCAGCTGGATGGGTACTTTACGGACAAGGAAAAGTCCCCGATCCGCATTTTCATGGCATCCGGGGGTTGAAGCGGCCCGAGGTTGTCGCTGGCTCTGGATGAGCCGCGTGAGAACGACGATACCTATGACGTGCAGGGGTACAGCTTCGTAGTGGAGCGTGCCCTGGGCGAGCAGACCGGAACCATTCGCATCGACATGACCCAGTACGGGTTCACGGTCGATTCGGAAAACCCCATGAACGCTGGGGGCGGTGGTTGCGGCGGCAGTTGCGGAGGAGGCTCCTCGAGCGGCTGTTCCTGCTAGCTTGCCAACACGATTCCAATAGGGGCGTCGTTCCACAGGGACGATGCCCTTTTTTTTATGGGGGACGACGTTCGGCGATTGCCAAGGCTTCAGTTCGGTCTTATCTGCGCAGTCGAGACACCGCGCCACAGGCGCACAAAAAGGAGTACCCCCATGATCACGTTGAGCGATTCCGCCAAGGCGCAGCTGGACGGCTATTTCGCGGACAAGGAAAAGTCCGCCATCCGCGTGTTCCTGGCCGGCGGTTGCTGCGGCCCCAAGCTCTCCCTGGCCCTGGACGAGTCCCGCGAGGGCGACGAGTCTGTTGAGGTCGGCGGCTACACCCTGCTTGCCGAGAAGGCCCTGCTGGCCGCCTCCGGCAAGATCTCCATCGACATGACCGAGTACGGCTTCAGCGTCGATTCCGAAAACGCCCTGGGCGGCGGCGGCGGAAGCTGCGGCTCCGGCGGCGGTTGCGGTTCCGGCGGTTGCGGCGGCGGCGGCGAGTCGAGCGGTTGCGGCTGCTCCTAAGCGGCAGCCTCTGAAAAAGAACAAGGCGGCTCCCTTGCGAGGAAGCCGCCTTTTCTTTTGCCTGAAGCCTTGGCCTAGGCCAGGGCGGCGATGCAGCGGATTTCCACCTGGGCCTCCCGCGGGAGGGAGGCCACGCCGACCACGGCGCGCGCCGGGCGGTGCTTGGGGAAGAACTCGGCGTAGATCTCGTTGAAGGCGCCGAAGTTGGTCATCTCAAGGATGTAAACGTCCACGGAGACCACGCGCTCCAGGCTCGCGCCCGCGGCCTCGACCACGGCCTTGAGGTTGGTCAGGGCCTGGCGCGCCTGCACGGCGAAATTGTCGGGGATGATCCCGGTGGCGGGATCGCTGCCGAGCTGACCGCTCAGGTAGACGAGCCCGCCGCAGGCCACGGCCTGGCTGTAGGGGCCGATGGCGGCCGGGGCGGCGTTGGTGTGGACGGTTTTCAGCTCAAGGGGCATGTGCGCTCCTGTGTTGGGGTGAGGCCCGGCCATGGATGGTGCGGGCGGCCTTGGGCCGCGCCGGGGCCGGGGAGCGCGGGATGCGCTGTTTCCCCCTCCGGTATCCGGTTTGCGGGCAAAAGGAAAGGCCAGCCCCTCTGAAAAAGGGCTGGCCTCTCGCGTACGTCCTTGGGGGGCTGTGCGCCGGTTATCGGGAGAATCCTTTCGCGCCGGGGCTTACGCCAGCAGGCGCGAGGCCTGGTAGATGAGCACGGCCGCCACGTAGGCGAGCGCGGTGTTGAAGCTCATGGAGAAGAAGGCCCACTTCCAGCCCGCCTCCTTGGCCATGGCCACGATGGTGACCGAGCAGGGGGCGTAGAGGATGACGAAGGCGATGAGCGCCAGGCCGGCCGCCTTGGAGAAGCTCTCGTCCTTGGAGAGCATCTCCGACAGAGGCGCGGCGTCCTTGGTGTCCACCTCGCCCAGGGAATAGGCCGTGCCCAGGGTGGAGACGATGACTTCCTTGGCGGCGAAGCCTCCCAGAAGCGCGATGTTCACGCGCCAGTTGAAGCCCGCCGGGGCCATGATCCCCTCCAGGGCCACGCCCGCGCGGCCGGCCAGGGAATTGCGCAGCGCGGCCTCGGACTTCTCGGCATCAACGGCCTTCACCGCGTCTTCAAGCTCTGTCGGAACCTCCAGGCCCTGGGCCTTCACTTCATCCACCTTGGCCGTGGCCGTCTCCACGCGATCCGCAAAGGCCTTGGTCTCCACCTCGGGCAGCTGCGGGAAGGTCATGGCCGCCCAGATGAGGATGGAGATGGCCAGGATGATGGTGCCCGCCTTGCGCATGTACTCCCAGGAGCGTTCCCAGGTGTGGATGCACAGGCCGCGCAGGGTGGGCATGCGGTAGGGCGGCAGCTCCATGACGAAGGGCGTGCTTTCGCCGCGCACCACGGTGGAGCGCAGAAGCTTGGCCACGCACAGGGCGGCCACCCAGGCGGCCAGGGTCACGGCGCTCATGACCATGGCCTCCTTGCCGGGGAAGAAGGCCGCGGCAAGCATGAGGAACACCGGCACCTTGGCCCCGCAGGTCATGAAGGGCGCGGTGAGCAGCGTTGCCAGCTTCTCCTTGGGGCTGCGCAGCGCGCGCGTGGCCATGACGCCGGGCACGGCGCAGCCGCCCGCGATGCCGCCGGACACGATGAAGGGCAAAACGCTTGTGCCGTGCAGGCCGAAGATGCGGAACACGCGGTCCAGCATGTAGGCCATGCGCGCCACGTAGCCCGTGTCCTCCAGGGCGGAGAGCAAAAAGAACATGATCATGATGAGGGGCACGAAGCCCAGCACCCCGCCCACGCCCGCGATGACGCCGGACACGAGGAGCGAGCGCAGCTGGCCCTCGGGCAGGGTGGCCTCCAGGGTCTTGCCCAGCCAGGCGAAGGCCGCCTGCACCCATTCCATGGGCACCTTGCCCACGGCGAAGGTGAGGATGTACAAAACATAGATGACCAGCGCCATGACCAGCGGGCCCGCGAACTGGTGCGTCAGCACCTGGTCCATGCGGTCGGAAAGGCGGATGCGCTCGTGGTCGATGGCCGGGTAGCGCACCACCTGCTTGGTGATGCCCGTGATGTAGCCGTAGCGGTAGTCGGCGATGATGGCGTCCGGGCTGGTGCCCAGGGTCTTCTTCAGGTGCACGGCTACCTTGGCGGCCAGGGCCTCCAGCTTCAGGGAGGCCGGGGCGTCGGCCTCGCGGCCGCGGCGGATGACGCCGGGGTCGCCCTCCAGGTACTTGATGCCCACCCAGCGCGGCGGCACCTTGCCCGCCATGATGCCGTGGGCCTCCACGATGGCTTCCATCTCGTCCAGCACCGGGTCCAGGTCCGGCCCGTAGGAGATGCGCAGGGGCGTCCAGACTCCGGCGCGCTCCCGGGCCAGGGCCAGGGCGGCTTCCAGGATCTCGCGCTTGCCCTTGCCCTGTCGGGCCACGGTCTCAACGGCCGGGCAGCCGGTCAGGCGCGTCAGCAGGGCGGTGTCGATGTCCTTGCCGCGCTTGCGCACCTCGTCCATCATGTTCAGGGCCAGCACCAGGGGCACGCCCAGCTCCATGATCTGCACGGCC
Source organism: uncultured Desulfocurvus sp. (assembly GCA_964446455.1). GTDB lineage: Bacteria > Desulfobacterota > Desulfovibrionia > Desulfovibrionales > Desulfovibrionaceae > Humidesulfovibrio. The sequence continues at coordinate 11,606 of CAYUOW010000034.1, read as the reverse complement.
AGGTAGAGGTTGCGCTCCAGGGCGTCGGCGTTCAGCACGCCGATGACCGCCGCGGGCCGTTCCTCGATGAGGAAGTTGCGCGCGGCCTTCTCTTCCTCGGAATAGGCGGTGAGGGAATAGGTGCCCGGCAGGTCCACCACGTCGAGTTCGGTCTCGCCCACGCGGGCATGGCCCATCTTCTTCTCCACCGTCACGCCGGGCCAGTTGCCCACGTGCTGGTGCGAGCCGGTGAGGGCGTTGAACAGCGTGGTCTTGCCGCAGTTGGGGTTGCCGGCAAGACCAATGGTCAGGGTTTGTTCGGGCACGGGCTACTCCGCCGCTTCCACCACGATGTGGTCGGCTTCGCTGTTGCGCAGGGTCAGGGTGAAGTCGCGCAGGCGCAGGGCCACGGGGTCCTTCAGCGGGGCCTTGCCCACAACGGTTACCTCCGCGCCGGGGATGAGTCCCATGTCGCGGATTCTGCGGCCCAGTTCGCCCTCGGCGCCGATGGAGCAGATGCGGAGTTTTTGATTGACCTGCGCGCGGCGCAGGGTGATGCAGGCGTCCATGATGAGTCTCCTAGCTGATGACGTGAGGGAAGAGGGCGGTCAGGGGGCCGGTTAACGGCAGCAGCAGGAACCGCCGCCGCTCATGGGCAGGCCGGGTCCGGAAGGCTTCGTGCCCATGCCCGGCGCACCGCCGGAGGAACACGAGCCGCTGCAGGAACAACCGCCGCCGCAGCAGGAGCTTTTCCCCGTGAACTTTTGGTAGAAACGCCAGAGGGTAAGCCCCCCGGCCAATGCCAGAATCGCGTAGACAACGATGTCTTGCCACATAAGCCTGTGCTCCTTGTTTCGGCACGCCCACCCGGGCCCTTGCCGTACAACTGTTAGATAGTGAAATTGAAAATCGATGTCAAGGTTGGCATGTGCAATCCCCGCGTGCCTGCACCGCTCGGAGCACTTGAGCGAACGCGGGATTTGTGGTTCTATCCGCCGCAACACCGAAGGGGAGGACGCATGGGCAAACAGGCCAGACGCGAGCGCAAGGAAGAGGAAGCCCAGAAGGGCACGGGCGAGGACATGAGCCTGACGCCGGAGGACAAGCGCTTCGCTGGAACGCTGAACTATCTGGCGCGGGGCATCATCATCGGCGGCTCCGTGGCGGTCATCATCGGCTGGCTGCTGCCGGAGGCGAACATGGGGCGCATGCTGGGCCTTGGTCTTTTGTGCGGCTGCCTGGCCGGCGTCACCATGAAGACCATCCACGAGCGCAAACAGGGGCGCTAGGCTGCGACATGAAGCCCTTCGCCCTCGCCGTTCTCTGCGCGGTTGCGTTGCTGCTCACCTCCAGCCCGTGTTCTGCAGATTCATTCGTCTCCCTTGAGGGCCTGCAAGCCCTTGGCGTGGTCCCCTTGTCCAGGGGCGAGGCCGAGGACTTCTTTTCCAGGGAGCGCCAGCGCGGCCAGACGGAATCCGTGCGTCACACGCTGCGTATGGACAAGGGCGGCACCCTGCGCGGCGAGTACTGCTCCAAGCGCTACCTGGCCTGCGACAAGCCGGGCAAAGGCCAGGGCGAGTGGAGCATCGACGCGGACGGAACGCTCCGGCTCCAGGTGAGCTGGGTGTCGCACAGCGAAACCAGGCTTGCGGGCAAGCTCTACAGACACGAGGGCTTTCTGTACCTGTTCGACGCGAATGACCCCGCCAAGCCCTGGACATACCGCTTCGAGCAATAGCCGCCGGGAGGCTTCCCGCCTGCTGCAACGGAATAGGCCCGGGCCGAGCGATGCTCGGCCCGGGCCTATTCCGTTGCCACGAGGGGTCCAGGGGGGATCATCCCCCCTGGGAAAAAATATTCTCTTTCCGCCTTGCCCTCTACTTCCCGGCCAGCGCTTCCTCCAGCTTCGGCGTCAGCAACGGACGTAGCCGAGGGTGGCACAGGGGCACGCGCAGGGTCTGGGTGCCCTGGGCGTAGCTGGCCACCTGATAGGGCGGGAAGGTGAACACGATATCCGCGCCGTCGAGAACGAACACGCCGAAGTTGTCCGGCGTGGCGGCGAGGCCTTCGGGGAACACCAGCCCGTCGAGCACCATGGACATGCGGCGCTCGGCCAGTTGGGAAAGGATGGCCAGGGCGGCGGGCACGTCGCTGAAGAGGTCCGCGAGCTTCAGCTGCGACTGGCTGCCCAGGTCGAAGACGAAGCTGGCGTACGTGGTGTTCGGGTGGGCTCCGCCTGTGTCGCGCATCTGCTCGAAGCGGATGGACAGCAGGCGGTTCGAGGCCGTGTAGGCCTGGAAGGCGATGCGGTCCACGTTGGCGCGGGCGCGGCCCCGGCCGATGCCGGTGCTCTTCAGCAGGTCCAGCATCTCGGCGCGGCGCTCGTCCAGGTAGGCCTTGAGCGCGGCGTCCACCTGGGGGCGGCCGGTGACGGGCAGGGCGTAGCGGTAGTACTGTTCGCGGCTGTAGCTCTTGGCCACGCGCCTCACCTTGCGGATGAGCGTGGCCGGGGCCGGGGCGGCGCCTTTGGCGAGCAAGCCGGTGCTGATGACGGCGTTCACGTCGCGGGTCAGGGCGTCGAGCCGGGCCAGGTCCGCGGCCACGCCGCGCTCGAAGGCGTCGGTCTGGCCTTCCAGGCGGCGCAGCTCGGCCAGGGCCGGGGCGCGGCGGGTTTCCAGCGCCTTGGCGTCCTGGCGCGAGATCTCGGTGAAGGTGCGTGGCTGGTCCTCAAGCTCGTCCACGAGGTCGCCCTTGGCGGCGTCGGGCTTGGGGCGCTGGCGCTCCAGCACGCTGATGCCCTTGAGCTTGGTGTTGTTCTTGAGCTTGCGGCCGGTGGCGAAGAAGACCGTGTCGCCGCCGGGCAGGCGCACGAGGTACAGGGCCGGGCCAAGGCGGCGCAGCACGCGCGCGCCCTCCAGGGCCTTGGTGTCCGCGGGCGGATTGGCGGCGTAGAGGGCCGCGGCGTCGGCCTGGGCCTTCTGGTGATTCTCCCAGCGCTCGCGCAGGCGCGGCGGGTCAAAGGCCAGGGTCTGGGCCAGCACGCGGCGCAGGCCGTCGGAAAGGGAGGGGGAACCCTGGGCCGGGGTGAGGGCTTTGCGCTTGGCCTCGTACTCGTCAGAGGCCGGAACCGTGTCGTTCACCAGCGTGTTCAGGTCGGCCAGGACGGCGGACTGGGACACTGCCGGAGCTTGCGGAGCAGGGGCCGGCTGGACCTGGACCACAGGCGGCAAGCAGAAGGGGCAGGGCCAGGACGGGGAGCGCGAGGTGGCGGAAGGGAATGCGCATGAATGCCTCCGGGTTGTGTCGAAAAAACCTGTACGCCGGGCAGAGGCGGCGCGCAAGGGCGCAATGAAAAGGCCGTCCTCCCTCCGGTTGTTCCGGGTGGAAGACGGCCCTGTGCGGGTTCTTGGTGCGGCCGGGCGCTACAGGATCTGGCTCAGGAAGAGCTTGGTGCGGTCGTGCTCCGGGCTGGTGAAGAAGTGCTCCGGCGTGCCCTGCTCGATGATGGCGCCGTGGTCCATGAACACCACGCGGTCGGCCACCTCGCGGGCAAAGCCCATCTCGTGGGTCACCACGGCCATGGTCATGCCCTCCTTGGCGAGGGTCACCATGACGTCCAGCACTTCGCCGATCATTTCGGGGTCCAGCGCGCTGGTGGGCTCGTCGAAGAGCATGATCTTGGGGCTCATGGCCAGCGCGCGGGCGATGGCCACGCGCTGCTGCTGGCCGCCGGACAGGCGCGAGGGGTACACGTGGGCCTTGTCCTTGATGCCGACCTTGTCCAGCAGCTTGAGGCCGACGGCCTCGGCCTCGCCCTTGGACAGGCCCTTGAGCTTGATGGGCGCAAGCGTCAGGTTTTCCAGCACGGTCTTGTGCGGGAAGAGGTTGAAGCTCTGGAACACCATGCCAAGCTCCATGCGCAGCTTGTTGATGTCCGTGGTGGGCGCGTTGATGTCCTGGCCGTCCACGATGATGGAGCCGGAATCAACGGTTTCGAGCTTGTTGATGGAGCGCAGGAGCGTGCTCTTGCCGGAGCCGGAGGGGCCGATGATGACGACCTTCTCGCCCAGGCTCATGGAGAGCGACACGTTGTTCAGCGCCTTCAGCGCGCCGAAGCTTTTGCTGACGTGGCGGATGTCGACGATGGTCTGACTAGCGGCGGACATAATGGCTGAGCCTCGCTTCCATGATGCTCACACCCTTGGACAGGAGGAGCGTGATGACGAGATAGACCAGGGCCACCAGGGTGTAAGTCTCGAAGTAGAGGAAGGTCTCGCTCGAGAACTCGCGCCCGCGGCGCAGCAGGTCGGCCACCGCCAGGATGGACACCAGGGAGGTGTCCTTCAGCAGGGCGATGAATTCGTTGCCCACCGGGGGCAGAATGGTGCGCCAGGCCTGGGGCAGGATGACCAGGAACATGGTCTGCTTGCCGTTGAAGCCCAAGCTGCGCGCGGCCTCGGTCTGGCCCTTGTCGATGGCGGTGATGCCCGCGCGGAAGACCTCGCCCATGTAGGCGCCGTAGCACACGCTCATGGCGATGATGGCGGCGGTCAGGTCGTGCACGTTCAGGAAGCGGCCAAGGGCGTAGTAGATGTAGAAAAGCTGAACCAGGAGCGGAATGCCCCGGATGATTTCAACGTAGGTGGAGGCCACGAGATTGATGGCCTTGTTCTTGGAAACGCGCCCCAGGCCGGTGATGAGGCCGATCACGCAGGCGCAGATGATGGAGGTGATGGTGACCTGGAAGGTGATGACGATGCCGTCGCCCAGGTAGACGAGCAGGCGCTGGTACGGTTCTGGTTGGGAGATGACGAGATAGAGGATGGCGGAGATGGCGCCGACGATGCTGATGACCCAGGCGTTGAATAGGCCCCAGTCGTTTCTGCTGGGGATGGCGGCGCCTTCGCCCACGTCGATTTTCTGTGTTTCGGTCATGTGTTCTTGGCCTTTGGGGTTGGAATGCCGGGGGGCCACCAGATGGCGGCCCCCCGGGGAATGCTCATGCGAAACCGGTCCTTGCGGGCCGATTTACTTCATCTGGTGCTTTTCCTTGATCTTGTCGAAGGTGCCGTCGGCCTTGATGGCGGCGAGGCCCTTGTTCACGAGGTCGAGGACGTCCTTGTTACCCTTCTTGACGGCGATGCCGATGTTCTCGACCTTGTCGCTCTTGAGCACGCCGGCGATCTTGATCTTGTCGGCGTACTTCTTGGTGGTGTACTCGACGGCCACCGGGCTGTCGGCGACGACGGCCTGGATGCTGCCCTTCACCAGGTCTTCCATGGCCAGGCCCACTTCGTCGTAGGTCTTGATGGCCTTGAAGCCCTTCACGTCCTTCACGACCAGGTAGCTGGTGGTGCCGATCTGGGCGCCGATGCTCTTGCCCTTCAGGCCGGCCAGGTCGGTGGCCTTCTCAGCCTTGCCGACCACGAGGATCTGCTCGATGGCCATGATGGGGTCGGAGAAGTCCATGGTGGCCTTGCGCTCTTCAGTGATGGAGACGCTGGAGGAGATGGCGTCGTACTTGCCAGCGGCCAGACCGGCGAAGATGCCGTCCCAGGCCACGTTCTTGAACTCGGCCTTGAAGCCGCCCTTCTCGGCGGCGGCCTTGATCACGTCGACCTCGAAGCCGGAGATTTCCTTCTGGTCGTTCATGAACTGCATCGGGGGGTAGGTGGCGTCGGAAGCGAAGACGATGGTCTTCGGACCGGCGGGGGCGGCGGCGGTGGCGTTGGCGGCCGGCTCGGCCTTCTTCTCTTCCTTCTTGCCGCAACCAACCACGCCCAGGGCGAGGACGCTGCACGTGGCAGCGATGAGCAGAGACTTGAACAGGCGTTTCATGCGAACTCCTCCAGTTGAAACGTTTTTTTTGAAAAACACAAAAACACGCTTGTCCCGGACTGCACGCGCCTCGGCCGTACATCCGGGGGAAAATCCCGGTGCCCACACGCCCCAATCCCGGAACCGCGCGGCACTGACCTTCCCTTTAGACACATCGTCGGGAAAATACAAGAACCGCAAGGGGGGGAGGTGCAGTTCCACGGCCCGGGTCTTTGGACCGCCCAGCCGCTGTTCCGGCGGGCTAATTGCTTGACGACATGCCGGATCCGCCCGTGTTTCAAACGTTTTTCCCGCGTGGCGGAAGAGTGGAGCTGGACCGTCCGGCTCAAGAAAAGTGCTCTGCAGACCCGCATGTGCCGAAAATGGAGAAACGCCATGCCGAACCGGGTTTGCCCCACGCCCTCCGGGTCCGGCCCGCTTGACCACGCAGCCGCCGGAGCTTACAAGGCCCAAGTGGGACAGACCGTCCTTGCCAGGGTGGAGGAGGGTGCGTCCGCCACGCGCTCCATTCAAACAGCATCGGGGCACGCCGCATGACCAAGTCCAGAATCCTCGTGGTCGACGACGAGCGCATCGTCAGCCTGGACATTCAGGGCGCCCTTGCACGGCTGGGATACGATATCGCCGGGGCCGCCTCCACGGGCGCGCAGGCCATGGACCTGGCCAAAAGCGCCGCGCCGGACCTGGTGCTCATGGACATCCGCCTGGCCGGAGAGATGGACGGCACCGAGGCCGCACTGCGCATCAGCCAGACCGTGGACGTCCCGGTCATCTTCCTCACCGCACATTCCGACGAACAGACCATGCGCCGCGCGCTGGCCGCCTCGCCTTTCGGCTATCTCATCAAGCCCTTCGAGGACCGCGAACTGCGCGGCGTCATCGAGCTGGCCCTGGCCAAACACGGGGCCGAGCGCGACCTCAGGCGCGCGCGCCGCGCGGCCGAGGAGGCCGACCGCGCCAAGACCGCCTTTCTGGGCACCCTGAGCCACGAGCTGCGCACGCCCATGAACGGCATCCTGGGCATGGCCGAGCTGCTGCTCATGTCCGGCCTGGGCGGGGAGCAGCGCGAGACCGTGGAGCATCTCAAGGTCTGCGCACAAAGCTTGACCGACATCCTGAACCAGCTCCTCGATTTTTCCTCCCTGGAGGCAGGGGTGTGCGAACTGGGCATGCAGGAGTTCGCCTTGGCCGAGTTCCTGGACCAGGCCACCGAGCGGCACCGCGCGCTGGCCGCGGCCAAGGGGCTCGCCTTCAGCGTGGAGGCCGCCGGTCTGCCGGAGCGCGCCTTCGGCTCGCCCGCGCGGCTGCGCCAAGCCCTGGAGTTCCTGCTGGACAATGCCGTGACCTTCACGGAAAAGGGCTCCGTGACGCTGGTGGCCGGGACGGAGGATGCCGCGGACCCGGCAGGGGAGTCCCTGCTCCTGCACCTGCGCGTGGCCGACACCGGCCCGGGCATTGCGCCGGAGCATTTGCCCCGCATTTTCGACAGCTTCACCCAGGGAGAGGATTTTCTGACCCGCAGCTGCAAGGGACTTGGCCTTGGACTGGCCATGTGTCGCAAGCTGGCGGAATGCCTGGGCGGCCGCGTCAGCGCGCGCAGCGTGCCCGGCCAGGGCAGCGAGTTCGCCCTGCACGCGCCCTTGCGCCGCGCGGCGCAGGCTAGCCCCGGGCGCGGCCCGTTGGGCGGTGCGCGGGTGCTTTTGGCCGAGGGGCCGGGTGCCGTTCCCTCGCCGCTTTTGCAGGCCCTGAACGTGGCGGGCGGAAAGGTGCTGTTGGCCTCCGGCGGGAGCGAGGCGGCCCGGATTCTCGCCGCCGAAGCTGTGGAGGCGTTGGTCTTCGCGCCCTCGCTGGAGATTCAGGACGCCCTGGCCCTGACGCGCATGGTGCGCTCCGGGTTCACCCTGGCGGCGGAGACGGCCTCCATCCTCGGCGTCATGCCCCAGGCCAACGCGGCCGACCGCGACCGCTGCCTCATGGCCGGCATGGACGCCGTGTTCATCGAGGTCTTGGATTCCCTGCACTGCATCGACCACTTGGCGGGGCTCTTGTCCACACCGCGCTCCGCCAGCAGCATAAACACCGACCGCCAGGGGGCGGCCGCACAATGATGAACAGCACGCCCGAGACGCCGGACGCCCCGGCATCCCAGCAGCATTCCAACAAAATTTTCGCCTACTTCATGCTCTTCTTCCTGGTGGTGGCGTTCTGCTTCGGCTTCGTGCTGGTGGAACCCTTCATGCACACCATCATCCTTTCGGCCATCCTGGCCATCATCTTCTCGCCGCTGAACTCGCGCCTGTTCACCCGGCTTGGCGAGCGGGCCAACCTGGCGGCCGGGCTCACCTCGGCCCTGGTGGTGGTGCTCATCCTGCTGCCCACGGCCTTCCTGGTCTGGGGCCTGGTGACCGAGGGCATGCACTCCATGCTGGCCATCCGCACCTGGGCCGACGGCAACGACTTCGGCCAGCTGCTGCGCAGCCACAAGTTCGACCCCGTGTTGAACTGGGTGCGCGAGATGTTCCCCTTTGTCACCTTTGACGAAGCCACCCTGCAGGCCAAGCTGTTGACCTTCACCCAGAAGTTCACACAGTCCGTGCTGGACGCCAGCACCACGGTTGTCGGCAACATGGCCAAGCTGGTGCTGCGCTTCTTCCTCATGATCTTCATGATCTTCTACTTCCTGCGCGAAGGCCGCGGCATCGTGCACAAGATCAAGTATCTCGCCCCGCTGCGCACGCACCAGGAAGACTTCATCATTGAGAGCCTGCAGCGGGTTTCCCGCGCGGTGCTCCTGGGCAGCCTGCTCATCGCCATCCTGCAGGGGCTGGTTGGGGCCGTGGGCCTCTGGATCGTGGGCATTCCGCCCCTGTTCTGGGGCACCATGATGGGCCTGGCCGCGCTCATCCCGGTCATCGGCACCGGCCTCATCTGGATTCCGGCCGCGGCGTACCTGTACTTCTTCGGCGAATGGTCCACGGCCGCGTTCTTCCTGTTCTTCAACGTGGTCATCGTCACCAACATCGATACCATCCTGCGGCCCATGCTCATGCGCAAGGCCGCGCAGGTCTCGCCCTTCTACATCTTCCTGGCCATCCTGGGCGGCATCCACGCCTTCGGCGCGCTGGGCATCATCTACGGACCGCTCATCCTCACCTTCCTCATGGTCATGATCAAGATCTACAGCGAGGAATACAAGGACGTGCTCACCTCGCGCTCCGCCTACCGCGAATACAGGAACGAACCATGATCGAACGCTTCCGCGCGCGCGCCGGGCACCGTGCCACGGCTGTGCTGCTGCTTATCGCGCTGGCGCTGGCCTTCGGCTGCGCCAGGCCCGCGCCCGTGCCGTCCCCTCCTCCTCCGCCGCCGCCGGTGGTGGAGAAGCCGAGCTATGAGCCCCTTTCGCCCGCGCAGGCCCTGGAACGCGCGCGGCAGATGCACCCCTCCACCCAGGGCCTGGGCTCCTGGCGCGAGCTGGCGCCAGGACTCAAGTCCAGCCTCGCCTATGTTTCCGGCAAGCCGGCTGGCGCGCTGGCCGTGGACAGGCCCGGTCTCTCGCTCACCTGGGAGGCCATGCGCCAGACCCTGGAAGACCTGCTGGCCGCACTGCCGTATCTGGACGAGGACCCGGCGCTTCTGGCCCAGGTTTTCGCCTGGTACCCGCTGGAGCAGAACACCCTGGTGACCGGCTATTACGAGCCCTTTCTGGAGGCCAGCCTGGAGCCCAACCCGGCCTTCCCCTACGCCGTGTACGGCCACCCCAAGGACCTGCTGACCACGGACCTGGGCGAGTTCCACCCGCGTTGGAAGGGCCAGAAGCTGCACTACCGCATGACCCAGAACGGCATCAAACCGTACTATTCGCGCGGCGACATCGACTTCAAGGGCGCGCTGAAGGACAAGGGCGCGGAGATCGCCTGGGTCAAGGACCGCATCGACCTGTACTTTTTGCAGATCCAGGGCTCCGGGCGGCTCATCTTGCCCGACGGCAGCATCAAGCACGTGCTCTACGCCGAGAAGAACGGCCGCGAACTGGCCATGCTGGGCCGCACGGTCATCAACCGCGGCTACCTGACGCGCGAGGAGGCCAGCGCCCCGCGCATCAAGAGCTTCGTGCAGCAGAACCCGCAGCTGGCCAAGGAACTTCTCTCCGCCGACCTGAGCTACGTGTTCTTCCGCCTGTCCGACCACGGCCCCTACGGCAGCATGGGCAAGCTGCTCACGCCCATGAGCTCCATCGCCGTGGACCGCTCCCTGGTGCCCCTGGGTGCGGCCCTGGCCATGAGCGTGCCCCTGCCCGCGCCAAAGAGCGGCGGGCCCGCGCGCCTTTCCGGCCTCATGATGGCCCAGGACACGGGCGGAGCCATTGTGGGCAACCACGTGGACCTGTTTTGTGGCTCTGGGCCCTATGCGGAGTTCGTCTCCGGCCGGATGAAGAATCCCGGCCAGCTCTTCGTGCTGGTGAGCCGCCGGGCGCTGGAGTCCCTGCCCGCGCCTCAGCCCGTGCCCGGATCGGGAGACGCCGAGACCGCCCAGCCAGTGAAGAATGGGAACGGCAACGGCTACAAGGGCATGCAGAACGGCAAGAACGGCAACTAGCGTTTCGCCAAATAGAATGCGCAAGGGCCGCCGGGGGATATCTTCTCCGGCGGCCCTTTTCATTCGGGCGTCATGGCTGCGTCGGCTATGCGCGCGCCTCCTGGCGGTAGCGCACCAGGTCGGCCACGGCCAGCACCGGCAGGCCGTGCACCTCGGCGAAGACCGTGATCTCCGGCAAGCGGGCCATGCTGCCGTCGCGGTTGGTCAGCTCGCACAGCACCCCGGCCGGGGCCAGGCCCGCCAGGCGCATCAGGTCCACCGTGGCTTCGGTGTGGCCGGGGCGTTCCAGCACGCCGCCGGCACGCGCCCGCAGGGGGAACACGTGCCCCGGGCGGTGCAGGTCGTCGGGCTTGGCATCCGCCGCCACTGCGGCGCGTACGGTGGTCACGCGGTCGGCCGCGGAAACCCCGGTGCTCACGCCGCGGGCGGCCTCGATGGTCACGGTGAAGGCGGTCTTGTTGCGGCTGGTGTTGTGCTCCACCATGGGCGGAAGCTTGAGGGCGTCGGCCTTCTCGTCCGTCAGGCACAGGCAGACGATGCCGCTGCACTCGCGGATGAGCAGGGCCATCTGCTCGGCGTCGACGCTTTCGGCCGGGAAGATGAGGTCGCCCTCGTTCTCGCGGCTCTCGTCGTCCACCACCAGCACGCCGCTTCCGGCCTGCAGGCTTTTCAAGGCTTTTTCAACGCGGGTCTTGGAGTTTCCGAAACGGTCAAGCAGGGACTGATTCATGGTTTGCCTCCTTTGGAAGGGCAAGGGGACCAGAATCAGGGCGTCAAAGACAGACACCTTCCGCAGGGCGAGGGAGTCCCGGAGGACCGCGCGCGCGACGCGGAAGGCTCGCCGGGGTGTCCCGGCGGGCAGGCTGCCTCATTCTCTTCCATCCGGACTGTCACCGTCGGCTCCGGAGTCTCACCGGATCTGCTGACCCCCCTCCACGCTGGAGGGGGCGCTCGCGGGCTGCCTGAAGGACTCAGGTCACCGCCGGTGGGGAATTGCACCCCGCCCTGAGAATAAGTGCGCGGACCTTACCTCCGGCGGGCGGGGCTCGTCAATGCCGTGGGGGGCGCGGGCGGGAGCGGGCTAGTGCTTGTCCTGGCGGGCGCTTTCGGGCGTGCCTTCCTCGATCTTGTGCAGCTCGTTCATGATGAGCTCGAGGTCCGGGCGGATGTTGGTGTTGAAGGTCTGGGCG
>CAYUOW010000033.1:244-26351 GCA_964446455.1 uncultured Desulfocurvus sp. | reverse complement strand
CGGCCAAGGTGAACGCGGCCAAGGTAAACCAGGCGGGCGAGGAACTGGTGTTCACCCGTCCCACCTCCATGGTGGACCGCGCCACCCACTATTGCCCGGGCTGCCACCACGGCATCGCCCACCGGCTGGTGGGCGAGCTGCTGGATGAAATGGGCCTGAAGGAGAACACCATCGCGGTGGCCTCCATCGGCTGCTCCGTGTTCCTCTACAACTACATCGACGTGGACGCGGTGGAAGCCCCGCACGGCCGGGCGCCGGCCGTGGCCACGGGCGTGAAGCGCGCCCGGCCGGACAAGTTCGTGTTCACCTACCAGGGCGACGGCGACCTTGCGTCCATCGGCATGGCCGAGATCATGCACGCGGCCAACCGCGGCGAGCGCATGAGCGTGGTCTTCGTCAACAACACGGTCTACGGCATGACCGGCGGCCAGATGGCCCCGACCACGCTCATCGGCCAGAAGACCACCACCTGCCCCGGCGGCCGCTGCAAGGACCGCGAGGGCTCGCCCATCCGCATGAGCGAGATCATCGCCCAGCTGGGCGGCGTGGCCTTCTGCGCGCGTGGCAGCCTGGATTCGGTGAAGAACATCCGCCAGGCCAAGAAGTACATGCGCCAGGCCTTCGAGGTGCAGACCAAGGGCCTGGGCTTCGGCTTCGTGGAGCTCTTGGCCGGCTGCCCCACCAACTGGCGCATGACGCCGCTGGCGGCCAACAAGCGCATCACCGACGAGATGATCCCCTACTTCCCCCTTGGCGTGTACAAGGAAGTGGACATGGACGGCACCTGCGGATCCATGATCGCGCCCGGCAATGAGGGAGGCAAATAATGAAGCGCTACATCGACGTCATCATGGCCGGATTCGGCGGGCAGGGCGTTCTGCTCATCGGCAACCTGCTGGCCTACGCGGGCATGAAGGAAAAGCTGAACGTCACCTACATCCCGGTCTACGGGGTGGAAATGCGCGGCGGCACGGCCAACTGCACGGTTGTGCTTTCCGAGGACGAGATCGGCTCGCCCATCATCAACACGCCCAAAAGCCTCATCGTCATGAACCGCCCCAGCCTGGACAAGTTCCAGCCCAAGCTGGCCGCTGGCGGCATCCAGATCGTGAACTCCAGCCTGGTGGATTCCAAGCTGGTGGAGAAGGGCGGACGCATCCGCACCGTGCTGATTCCGGCCAACGAGCTGGCCGACAAGGTGGGCAATGCGCGCGCCGTGAACACCATCATGCTGGGCGCCTATGTGGCCGCAACCGGCGTGGTGAAGCTGTCCACGGTGGAGGAGAGTCTCTCCGCGGTCATGGCGCCCAAGATCGTGCCCCTGAACATCACCGCCCTGCGCGCCGGAGCGGAGTACGCCCTGGAGCAGCTGAAGGGCCAGGCCGCGAAGCCTGCGGCCAAGAAGGCCGCGGCCAAGGCTCCGGCGAAAAAGGCCGCTCCCGCGAAGAAGGCTTCAGCCAAGAAAGCCCCGGCCAAGCCTGCCACAAAGAAGGCTGCGACGAAAAAGCCCGCTGCCGCCAAGGCTCCTGCCGCTCCGAAAGCTGCGGCGAAGCCTGTTGCCAAGGCCCCGGCCAAGCCCGCAGCCAAGAAACCTGCAGCAAAGAAGGCCGTTGCCAAGAAACCCGCCGCCCCGAAGGCGCCAGCAAAACCCGTTGCCAAGGCTCCGGCCAAGAAAGCGACGCCCGCCAAACCGGCGAAGCCCGCAGCCAAGAAGGCCGTTGCCAAAAAGCCTGCGGCCAAAAAGCCCGCGGGCAAGAAGTAGCGCGTGAAACCAATCCCCAACAAGAAGCCCCAGGGCCAGTACGGCATCATCGGCTGGCCCCTGGGGCACACCAAGAGCCCCCTGCTGCACAACTGGGGCCTGAAGGAATCCGGCCTGCCCGGCACCTACGTGGCCTGGCCCACGGAGCCCGGCAACAAGCTCAAGGCCTTCATGGCCGAGGTGCGCGTGCGCCGCGTCAAGGGCGTCAGCGTCACCATTCCGCACAAGCAGACGGTGATTCCCTTCCTGGACGGCCTCACCGACCGGGCCAAGGCCGTGGGCGCTGTGAACACGCTGTTCTGGCGCGACGGCAAGCTCATGGGCGACAACACCGACGTGGACGGCATCGTGGCCCCGCTGGAGGCCCATAAGGACGCGTTGAAGTCCGCCCTGGTGCTTGGGGCCGGCGGAGCGGCCCGTGCCGCCTGCGCGGCTCTCAAGGCCCTTAACGTGGCCGACATCGCCGTGGCCAACCGCACCCCGGGCAAGGCCCTGGGCCTCGCGCGGGACTTCGGCATCCGCGCCGTGCCCTGGGAGGAGCGCACAGGCACTCCCTGGTCGCTGATCCTGAACGCCACGCCGCTTGGCACCACGGGCGCGCAGGTGAACGAGTCGCCCTGGCCGCAGGACGGCTTCAAGGATGTGTCCCTGGTGTTCGACATGGTCTACAACCCCGTCCGCACCCGGCTCATCCAGGACGCCCAGGCGGCGGGCGTGGCCTGCGTCTCCGGGCAGAGCATGTTCCTGCACCAGGGCTTGGCCCAGTTCGAGATCTGGACCGGCAAGCGCCTGGACGAGAAGCGCGCCCGGCAGCTGCTCATGGCCGACATGGCGCTCACCGGCGGTTAGAACACGGCCCAACGCAAGTGAAAAAGAAAGGGCGGTCGCGCATGCGGCCGCCCTTTTCCGTTGGCTGTGGCTAGGGCTGCATATGGTGGCGGGCAAAACGCAGAGGCTGCGCAGGACGGCCCGCCGTGTGATGTTTCAGGCCGGGACGCCTGGCCGGAGTCCCTGCGAGTGTTTGTCTCAACTTGATTTTTTGACAGTGACGGGGTACTGATATGTGTGCGGCGTCAGTGCATTCAACGCCCAATCTTACCACCCGCGAATATTTAGCAGCAAGTGTGCTTCCATGTCATCACCCGAGTTCGACGAATTTGCGCAGTCCTACGACGCCCTGCTGGAGAACTGCCTCGGGGGCGAGGATTCGTCCGGCGCGGTGGAATATTTCGCCCGCGGCAAGGCGCTGTACATCGCGCAGCTGCTGGGCCAGGGCTTTTCCGGCAGCATTCTCGACTACGGCTGCGGGCACGGGCGCGTGGCCCGGCACCTGCTGCAGGTCTTGCCCGGAGCCATGGTCCAGGGCTATGACATCTCCGAGAAGACCATCGCCAGCGCGAATCCGGAGCTGCGCCAACGCGCACGGCTGACCTCCCGCGCGGAGGAGCTCGCCCCGGCCTACGACCTGGTGCTGCTGGCCGGGGTGGTGCACCACATTCCGCCCGCCGCGCGGCCGGATTTCCTGGCCGGGTTGCGCCAGCGGCTCGCGCCGGGCGGCAGGCTCGTGGTGTTCGAGCACAACCCCGGCAACCCGCTCACGCGCAGGGTCGTGGAGCGCTGCATCTTCGACAAGGGCGTTGTGCTCTGCCCCGCGGCGGAGATGCGCGGGCTCCTGTCCGGGGCCGGCCTCACGCTGGAGCGGCTGGATTATGTTTCCTTTGTTCCCCCGGCCCTTGCGCGTCTGCGCGGGCTTGAACGGCTGCTGCGCTGGTGCCCTCTTGGGGCGCAATACGCGGCGGTGGGCCGCCACGGCGGCGGTCGATAACGGCGAGGTGCTTGCGTGACTCCAGAACTTTCCGTGGTGGTGCTGTGCTACAAGGCTCGCGAGGGCGCCATCGATTTCGTGGCCCGCATGAAGGAGGCCCTGGACGCCGTGACGGCGGACTGGGAGCTTGTGCTCGTGGGCAACTACAACAAGGGCGACACCACTGACACCACCCCGGCCGTGGTGCGCGAGCTGGCGGCCCAGGACCCCCGCGTGGTGGCCGTGACCCTGGAGAAGGAAGGCTGGATGGGCTGGGACGCCCGCACCGGCCTGGCCCGCGCGCGCGGCCGCTTCGTGGCCCTCATCGACGGCGACAACCAGATGCCGCCCGAGGATGTGGTGCGCGTGTTCACCACCATCCGCGACTCGGGCCAGGACATGGTGACCACCTACCGCGTGCACCGCGGCGACGGGCCCTTCCGCCTGTTCCAGAGCCTGGGCTACAACGCCGTCTTCAACTGCCTCTTCCCCGGCTCCGGCGTGCGCGACGTGAACTCCAAGCCCAAGATCTTCCGGCGCGAGCTCTTCGACCGCTTGCAGCTCACCTCGGACGACTGGTTCCTCGACGCCGAGATCGTCATCCAGGTGCGCCGGCTCAAGGCCCGCGTGGGGCAGATCCCCACCGTGTTCCGCAGCTCTGAGGCGCGCAGCTCCATGGTCAAGCTCACGGCCATCTGGGAGTTCGTCATGAACCTTCTGCGCGCGCGCGTCCGCGAGTTCTTCATCCGGTCATGAAGCTCTTCGTCACCGGAGCCTCCGGCGGACTTGGCCGCACTCTGGTGGAACTGCTCACGGCCCGGGGCCACGCCGTCACCCTGCTGAGCCGCCGGGAGCCGCCCGCGCAGCCCGGCCCCCAGTCTGGTGTCGCCACGGCCAAAGGCGATCTCCTCGACCCTGCATCCTACCTGCCCGCCCTGCGTGGCCACGACGCCGTGCTGCATCTGGCCGCCGTGACCCACAGCGCCGACCCGGACCTGTACTACGCCGTCAACGCGCGCGGCACGGAAGCCCTGCTGGACGCCGCCCGCCAGGCCGGGGTGCGGCGTTTCCTGCACGTCAGCACCTGCGCCGTGGGCGCGGCCTGCGGGGCCTATGGCGACTCCAAGGCCCTGGCCGAGGACGCCGTGCGCGCCAGCGGGCTGGACTGGACCATCCTGCGGCCCGCGGAGGTGTACGGCGCCTCGGACCGCGAAGCCGTGGGCCAGACCATCGCGGCCGTGCGCGCGGGATTTTTGGTGCCCTATGTGGCGCACGCGGAGGCCAAGCTGGCCCCGGTGCACCGCGACGACGCGCTGGCCGCCATCTGCGCCGCCGTGGACAACCCGGCAAGCTGCGGCAAGACCTATGTCCTGGCCGGGCCGGAGGTCTTCACCCAGATCGGCATGATCGCCATGCTGCGCGGGGTGTTCCCGGGCTTGCGCCTGCCCGTGCCGGTGCCCGTCGCGGCCCTCAGGCTCGCGGCAACGCTCTTCCGCCTGCTGGGCATGAAGCGCCCGCCCTTTGTGCCGGACCAGATCCCCCGCCTGCTCTGTCCCAAGGACCGGGGCATCGCGCTGGCGCGCCGCGACCTGGGCTTTGCGCCGCGGTTCTTGCGTCAGGGCGTCCGCGACCAGCGCGCCTAACTCTTTCGCCCACAGGGCAAAACGAAAGGGCGGCTGCAGAAGCAGCCGCCCTTTCGCGTTGGCGTGCGTGGATTTCTAAGCTTCCAGCGGCGGCGGCTCGGAAACCTCCAGCCGGGCGGCCAGGCTCTGGATGTCCTCCAGGTACTCGCGGCTGGTGTCGAGGTAGAAGGCCAGGGCCCGGGCGAAGTTCTTGCCCACCAGGCCGTCCAGGAACAGCTGGCTTATCTCGCGTTCGCGCAGCAGCACGTACTGGGAAAGCAGAAAGACCTTGCGCTCCTCCACGCTCATCTCGCGCAGGCAGCCCTCCAGCACCATGCGCGCGCGCGGCTGGTACATCCAGAAGTATAGCAGATCCAGGGCGTTGACGATGATGATGTTCTCCAGGCCCCGGTGCTCATAGCTGATGGTGAGCATGAACTGCTTGGGCGATTCCAGGAGCGCCAGCACGTCTTCCTGCGGGAAGAGCAGCTCCAGCTGCTGGAAGGTGTCGAAGAGCTGGTTGAGCTTGCCCTTGTAGTCCCAGGTGCGCAGGCGGGCGGCCTGGGCGCGGTCCACAAAGCCCTCGATGACTCCGGCCGCGCAGTCGCTGGCGAACTTGGAGATGACGGCGGCCCAGGGCTCCACGAGCAGGGCGGCGTCGGGATGGCCCTTGGCCTGCAGCAGGAACACGATGATGTCGCTGTACAGCAGCGCCAGCGGAATGGAGAGCACGGAGCGGAACAGGTTGAAGAAGGCTGAGGCCGGGGGCAGGCCGCGCAGGATGTTGTGGCTCATGATGTACAGCCCGTTGGCCAGGGCCATCACGGAATAGAGCGTCAGCGGGGCCGTGGCCAGGCTGATGTCCAGCATGCGGTTCAGCAGCAGGGTCTTCACCAGATAGTCCAAAAGCGGCACGGAGAAGCCCGTGTACAAAAGCGAGTCCGCCAGGCGCTCCCAGCTCACCAGGTCGTTCCAGCGCAGCAGCGAGGAGCGCCCCAGGCCGCCGGTGGAAAGCACCATCTGGATGACGTTGCGTACGCCGGTGATGCCGAACCAGATGAAGGCGCCGAAAAAGGCCAGCACCCACCAGTCCTTGGTGAGGCCGAAGGTGAGGGCCGCAGGAATGAATCCGGCCAGCACCTTGAGGCCGATCTTGAGATGCGAGTTGAGGTAGCGCGGGTGCAGCACGCGGGGCTTCTGCTTGACGGGGGGCTCCTCCTGCCCCAGGCCGCAGTCCGGCCCGTGCTCGCGCTGGATGCCGCCCAGGAGGGTCACGTTGCCCGGGTGCCCGGGGGTCAGGCGGTAGGTCTCGGCCAGCCAGTCCACGCTGCGCGGCCGGGTGAAGCGCCGCAGGCGGGGCATGGCCGTGGCCAGGGCGTGCAGTAGTCCGCGTTCGGGCTCTCGGTCGTCCTCGGGCAGGTCGGTGACGCGCTTTCTGGCCCCGGCCTGCACGTCCAGGCGCTTGCTCAGCGCTTCCGGCATGGTGCGCAGGGCCTTGCGGGCGCGGGCAGGCAGGGTGTCGTCCACCACCATGCCCATGCCGTACAGGCGGCTGGACTGGCCGGTGGAATCCGTGCCGATGCAGGAGGCCAGCGGGGTCTTGCGGTAGCAGGAGTGCAGGGTGGAAATGTCGTAGAGGATCTCGCCCAGCTTCTCGCGGATGCTTTGGGCGGGCACGGCCTCGACGATCTCGCGGATGAGCTTCTTGAGCTTGATGACGTTTGAGGTGTTCAGCGCCTCCTGCAGGGCGTTGATGCGCTCGCGGTCGATCTCGCGCCCCAGGGCGCGGTCCTTCATGTTCACGATCTCCAGGTGGCTGATGGCCCCCCGGCAGTCGTACAGAATCTCCAGCACTTCCTCCACGCGCAGGTTGCCCAGGCTCAGGGTGATGCGCGCCGCCGGGTGCAGGCCCTGCAGCCGGTGCGTCAGCTCCTGGGGCGAAAGGCGCAGCAGCGCGGGCGCGGCCGGGTCGTCGGTGGGGATGTCCGGGTTGTGCAGCGTGGGGTTGCGCGAGGGCTGCAGGAAGCGTTCGATGATCTCGTCCGTGTCCAGCTTGGCCAGGCGGCCGATCTGCTGCCGGATCTCGTCGCGTTCCACGCCGGTGGCGCTCTGCATCTCGTGGCGCAGCGCGGCCGCCTGCTTCTGCATCAGCGGCAAAAGCCGATCGTGGATGAACTTGCCCAGGTGCTGCAGCGAGGCCTGGCCAGCGCCCACGAAGCGCCGGAACTGCTCCTCGGCCAAGGGGGCGAGCTCCAGGCTGTAGTCGTGGTTCAGGGTCTGCCGGTGCACGTTGTTGAACGCGACGAACACGTCGGCCACGTAGCGCTGGTGGTACACCGAGACCTGCCGGGCCTCGTCCATGAAGGCGGCCGTGGCGGGCTGGGCCAGGAAATCAAGAAATTCCGTGGGGGAGAGAAAGCCGCCCGGCACCCAGATGAGCTTGAGGAAGCGGCCCCGGAAGCGCGGGCTGAACTCGATGCCGATGCGCACCTTGAGCTCCAGGATGCGCGCGGCCTCCAGTATCTCTGCCGCGGCCTCCCTGGGCACGTGGTTGTAGTAGACCACGGTGAGGGTCTTGATGCCCTTGATCCAGGCGTCGAGAACCAAGTGCGTGGAGGACTTGCGGCCCTTGGTGTTGGCGTCGTGCACATGGTCGTCGAAGGAGATCTGGCTCTGGTCCTCGGGCATTTCCAGCAAATGGTACCTGGCCAGATGCCTGCGGATGACCCGGGGCTTGCCGGAGCAGGCCTCGCGGAAGTCCCGCGCGAACATGAGCTGGGTCAGGATGTCGCCGTGGGCGCGCACCATGTCCTTCATGAGCTGCACCAGCACGCGGGCCGTGTTGCGCCGCAGGCCGCTCTGGGCCGTGGTCAGCACTTCCTCGTGCAGGGAGCGCAGTGCCGAGAGGCGGTCCTCGGCCTTGCCGGTCTCGAGCGAGCCCAGCAGGTGGACAACGGCGTAGGCGATGCGCAGGCCGCGCGTGGCGGCCATTTCCTTGATGCCGTGGGGGTGCATGTAGGGCGCAAGGAGCTTCTTGTGACTGGGCGCGTCGTCGCGCTCCACCACATCGCACACGATGCGCAGGAGGTCGTAATCCTTGCGGTCAAAGTAGATGCGGCTCGGCCTGGCCTGCTCGAAGCCGTAGCCCGGCTGGCCGCATTTCGTCGTGCTCTCGCCCATGCCCGTCCTTTGCGTACGTCCGTAGAGAGGGCGAGGGAACCCGCCCTACGTGACAGAATTCACAATCAGCAGCGTTTCGGAGAAAAGTCAAGGCCTGTGCGCAGTTTCAAGCACAGCGAAGCGTAAGCCGGCTTCGAACGGTCCAGGCTGTCAACCGGGTAAAAATGTCCTTTTCCCGGCCAATAACAGGGGATTTTTGTCCCAGGGGCAAAGCCCGTGCTAGGCTTGCGCCAAGGAGGATGAGCCCATGCGCGACACCATGAACCTGCACCAGTGCTACGTGAAAACCTTTGAGGGCGAGGCCGGCCGGGCCGTTCTGGAGGATCTGGAGGCCCGGGCCTTTGTGCGGGGCACCAGCTTCCACACGGACCCGCAACGCGCGGCCTTCAACGAGGGCCGCCGCAGTCTGGCCCTGCACATCCGGCGCATGCTGGACCGCGAAGCCTTTTTGAAAGAGGCGGACGGGCAGCCGTCCGGGGCCTGAGGCCGCCCGGCAACGGACAAAAAAAGAGGGGGACCCGAAGGTCCCCCTCTCGAATGAACTCTACGTAAGCCTTAGGGCTTCTTGGCTTCGGCAGGAGCGGCCGGAGCAGCAGCGCCGTCGGCCGGCTTGGCGGCGTCAGCGGGCTTGGCCTCGGCGGGGGCGGCCGGAGCGGCGGGAGCCGGGGCGGCAGCGGCGGGCTCAGCCTTCTTCTCTTCGGCCTTCTTCTCACCGCAAGCGGAAACGCCGAAAGCCAGGGCAGCAACGATCATGACAGCGAACAGCTTTTTCATGGGACTCTTCCTCTCTATTTGTGGTGGTACAACACAGAACGGAAATTCCGTACCCCGGCGGACCCCATCTGGGAATCCTTGCCTCCGGACCGTCGCTTACGGCGGCGGACTGAAGGTCCGGGAGCAGGGGCACAAACACAACCCGTACACGGAACGTCCGCGCACAGGCAGGTTCATTACCCTCACGCGCCCCTCAATATACCCGTTGTTTGCGGTTGGCAACAGAAAAAACCCAGCTTTTTTCTTTACGGCAAAACACCGCAAGGCACCGTCTGGCCTACGTCCAAGAGGATATTACACAAGAGAGGCAGAACAGAGATGGCTCTTTACCTGGTTCAAGACGCACATCCTGCGCTGGGCGGTCTGGGATTGCTGCCGCGGCTGCGCCACTACGAACTGGCGGAAAACGGGGAAACCTATGCGGCGGCAGCTCTGGCGGAGCATCCGGACTGCCTGGAGCTGCATCTCTGCGTACTGCGTTTCGGCCCGGCCACGGTGCGCGCCCTGCGCGCCGACCTGGAGGAATTGAAAGTCCTGGCCCGAAGCCTGGGCAAGAAGCGCATCGTGGGTCTGCGCACAGAGGACGGACCAACTGCCGACCCGCGCTGGCCCAAGTTCACCCGTCTCTTCGGCTTCACGGGCCAGCGCGTGCTCCAAATGGCGGAGCTGCCCCTGGACTGAGGGCTGGCCGGAACCCCGTCAAGACGGTATTTTTGTCCTTTTCCCGGCCAAAAGCCTGTCCTTTTCGTCTGGCCCGGAAACACGGCGGTATACTGGCGCGCAACGGCCAGGACCCGGCGCTGGGCCGTGTTCCCGACCGCCAAGGCAACCTTCAAGCACAAGGAGACCATCATGCCCGATGCCCGCACCCGCGACACCAAGCCAGCCGCGACGACAGCCGTCCCGCCCGCACGGGACGCCGCCGATTGGCGCGCCAGTCTGCCCGAGGACTGGACCGCCCCAGGCCGCGACGCCACTGGCAACGAGGTGCAGATTCCCTTGCGCCAGCACCCGATTCTGGCAAAATATGCCTCCAAGGACGAGGCCATCAAGGCCCTGGTGCACGCGCAGCGCCTGCTGGGCAAAAAGGGCGAGCCCAGCCCTGCCACAGCCGCCGCTTTCGGCTCGCTGCTTTCGCAGGGCTCCCAGGGCCAGTGCCCCGAGGGGCACGCGTGCCCGGCCAGCCCGGCGGACTACCAGCTGCCCGACCTGGAGCTGCCCGAGGACTTCAGCATCGACGAGGCCCTGCGCGCGGCCTTCCTGGAAAAGGCCCATGAGCTGGGCCTGACCGATGCCCAGGTGGCCGGGCTGTATGCCTGGTTCATGCCCCGGAACGTCCAGGCCCTGCAGGACCACCACGAAAACGCCAAGGCCCAGCGCCTGCAGGCCCGCGAGCGCGAGATGGCCGCCCTGCGCCAGGTGCACGGCGGCGCTGCCCAGGGCGTGCTGGAGGCCGCGCGCAAGGCCGTGCTGGCCCTGGGCGGCAAGGAACTCATGGAGCGTTTGGAAGCCAGCGGCGCCGCAGACGATGCCCGTGTGGTCCAGGCCTTTGCCCGCGTGGCCCCCTTGGTGAGCGAATCCGCCCTGCGCGGCCGCGACGCCGCGCCTGCCCAGGGCCTGAATCCCCAGCGCCTGCGCGAGATGATGCGCGATCCGCGCTACTTCGATCCCTCGCGCCGTGATGCGGACTTCGTGCAGCAGGTGCGCGAAGGGTTCGAGACCCTGTACCCCGGCGAGAAGCAGTTGGGACGCACCGTGTAAGGAAGGGAGAGACGCAGGGGCGCAGCCCCCGAACCCTGGCCGAGCGGGTACCAAAAGGGCTGTGGCTTCCAAACATGAAGGGCCGAGTTCGAGTGTTGATCGAACTCGGCCCATTCGTTTTTCCGAGGGGGGAGCAGTTGAGCCTTTTGAAGAACGACCCGCGACCTTGGCGAAGTCCTCAGGACAGCTCCAGCCGCCCTAGCGCGGGCTGAAGGCCGTATTTTGCTGCCCTCGCAGGGCCGGGGTTACTTGTCCGGGCAGAGGAATCCGCGGATGGCAGCGGCGACAGTCTCAATCTCCGTCTCGGTAAGACAGGTATGAAAGGGCAGGCTCAAGGTCCCCTGTCCGAACGCCAGCGCATTCGGGAAGTCTTCTGGCTTGCAGCCGAGATTCTCTCTGAACCAGGTCAAAGTGTGGATGGCCCTGTAGTTGACGGCCACACCGATTTCGTTGCGTCCCAGGTGCGCCAGCAGGTCGTCCCGCCTGTCTGCCGGTACCTGAACGGTGAACAGGTGGTGTGCGCTTTTGCCGCGGAGGCCGGGGAGCTCGACGCCAGGGATGTCCGCCAGGGCCTTTCGGTACAGCATGTAGACGGCATTACGACGAACCCAGAGCGAGTCGAGTCTCTGTAGCTGGTTGACCATGAGCGCAGCCTGGATGTCGCTCAGGTTGTACTTCCAGCCCAAATCCACCATGTCCCAGTGCTGGTAGAGTCCGTGGTAGCGCTTGGCAGCTTCTTTGCTCATGCCATGTTGGCGCAGGAGCAGGGTTTTTTTCGCCACATTCTCATTGGTGGTGCAGAGGGCTCCGCCTTCTCCGCAGGTGAGATTCTTGGTGGCGTAGAAGCTGTAGCACACCGCTTCGCTTAATTGGCCGGGCCGCACGCCATCGCGTTCGGCCTCTATACAGTGGGCCGCGTCCTCGATGATGGCGATATCATTCTGGACAGCCAGAGCTCTCAGGGCTCGCATATCGGCCATGACGCCGTACAGGTGCACGGGGATGATGGCCTTGGTGCGTGGAGTGATGGCCGCGCGCACGGCAGCGATGTCGATGAGCCCGGTGTCGGGCTCCACGTCGACGAGGACGGGGGTCGCACCCACGTGCACCACCGGAGTGGCGCTGGCGATGAAGGTCATGGCCGGGACGATGACTTCATCTCCGGGGCCTATGCCCAAAGCGAGCAGGGCGAGGTGCAGGGCCGCCGTGCAGGAATTGAGGCTTACGCAGTAGGGCAAGCCAGTGTATGCGGCAAAATCCGTTTCGAAGCGGCCGCACACCGGGCCGGTTGTGAGAAACACCGACCGGAGCGTTTGGGAAACGCTTGCGATGTCCGCCTCATCCAGGGCGTGCCGAAAGAACTCCACACGCATGGTTAGTGCAACTCGCGTTTACCTGTGGTGGTGACGATGGGAATTTCGCGCATCCACAGCATCTTGCGCCACCACTTCTCGTTGTCCACGTACCATTTCACGGTACGTTCCAGGCCTTCCTGCCAGTTCACGGTGGGCTCCCAGCCAAGCACCCGCTTGATTTTGGCCGAGTCGGCCGTATGGCGCATGACCTGTCCGGGGCGGTCCCCCACGTTGATGAAACACTCTTTGCTGGCGCACATGAGTTTGGTGATGTCCTGCGCTATGGACAGGATGGAATGGTCCACGCCAGAGCCCACGTTGAACACCTCACCCACGACCTTTTCGGCCGGGGCGTGCAGGGCCAGGTCGATGGCCCGGCAGGTGTCCTCGGTGTGGATAAAGTCGCGGGCGGAGGAGCCATCGCCGTGGACCCGCAGCTTTTCACCGAGGATGACGCTGGTGACGAAGCGGGGGATCACCTTCTCCAGGTGCTGGCGCGGGCCATAGTTGTTGAACGGGCGGATGATGACCGCCGGAATCTGGTAGGTGGCCCAGTATGAATAGACCAAGCGGTCGGCCCCGGTCTTGGCCGCGGCATAGGGGCTCATGGGGTTGAGGGGGTGTTCCTCGTTCATGGCTGGGTCCAGGGCGGTCCCGTACACTTCGCTTGTGCTGATGTGGATGAAACGCTCCACGCTGTCCTTGTATTTGCACACAGCATTGGCCACGGTTTGGGTGCCGATGACGTCGGTCTCGAAAAAATTGCGGTTGTCGTAGATGGAGCGAGTGACGTGGCTCTCCGCGGCGAAGTGGACCACGAAGTCGCTCTGGGAGATGAGCGTGTCCATGAGCTCGCCGTTGAGGATATTCCCGTACCAGAACTGCAGGCGTGGGTTGTCCAGGTCCTGCCAGATTTTTACGGGCAGGTTCTCCACGTTGCCGGCATAGGTCAGGGCGTCCACTACGATGATGTTGTAGTCTGGATAATTGTTGTAAATGTAATGTGTGAAGGCAGACCCAATGAAGCCCGCGCCGCCGGTGATGAGGATGGTTTTTTTCACTGCTGTCTCCCTGTGAGGATGGATAGGCTGTTGGGTCCGTGGTTGAACAGCAGGTCCACCACGGACAAGTACGGTACGAATTCGCCGTGCAATTGATGGTACACGGGATGCTTGTAGTCTTGAAATTCGACGCGCGTGCCGCGCGCAGCAAACAGAGATTCGTCGATGTAGTTTCGTCCGGCCGCACCCTCGTAGAAAACCGTGCCGCCAAGGTGCGCCATGATATCCACCAGACGCGGGGTTCCGCTGCCGGAGATGCCAAGTGTAGAGGAGAGCACGAAGGGGGTGGTTATTCCGAGGGCGGCCGCCAAATGGCGGATGAGGGCCATGTTCAATTCACTGAGCCTCTCCCAGGGCTGGGCGATGAGTTCGCTGAGCCCGGGTGCATAGTCCGCATAGTGGGGAGCCTTGGAATAGTATTGCTCGAGGGTGCGCAGGTGCTTTTTTTGCCAGGAGTCGGCGTTGTTGACGCGGACTTCGTTGATGGGCGGGAAATCCTGGCCTTTTGTGAGCACAGGCACGGTGAGCCAGTGCGCGCCTTGGGGCGTCTTGATCCGGTTCCGGTTGCGCCAGGATCCCTTTTCGAACTGAACATCGTCGTAAAAGACGAAAACGTCCGAGCGGTGGATCTGCTCAAAGAAACCCAACCAAGGCAAATAGCTGGGCTGGAGTATACCGATGACATGCGACATTTCGTTATAGTAGCGAGAAACCCCCATGCTGCCAAGGGGAAATAGGCTGAGCAAGCAGGTGTTCCAGCTTTGAGGCTCGAATTCAGTCTGGAGCGCAGAAGCAGGAATTCCAGCAGTTCGCGTTGCGTTGTCTTCTGCTGCCCGCAGGCAAAGCTCTTGTGGAGCCATGCCGGCCTTTTGGGGTGATGCAGCGAAGAATGCCGTGTTGCGCTTGGCTTGTTTTAAAGGTATGTGATACAGCTGGCCGCGTTTATTATTGATTTCGTTGTGTTGCCAGATGTCGGCGGCTGTTTGAATCGGCGAGGGCTTGTGAGTTCGATGAATCTGGAGCGAACTAGGCGAGCATCCATTATGTTTCAGGGCGTTGCCCTGTAACGTCCCGGCCGCGAAAGACCAAGAGGATTTGAAAACAAAAGCGGCAGAGTAGCGGCGCCTCTGGACTCAAGAAATGTGAAGCCCGGTGGGATTGAGTCGAGGATGAGTCACACAGGAGAAGTAATGTTGGGTCTGTTTCGCCAGAAGTTCCGTTCTTCGCTGCCTCTAAATGTTCTATTCCTTCTCGCTGTGTCGTTTGTGCTTTTCTACAGGCACTCCGTTTATCTTGCCGAAGGGTATGATGCCAGAACGTATATTTTGTTTGTAGAAGATTATTTCCGTTGGACAGCACCGGAGGTTTCATTCTCATGGAATCCGATGCAGGGGATGGGGCTTACCTCTATATTTGAAGCCTATCTGGTTCCTGGTTTCTTCCCTCTGCTTCTTGACGTTTCAGCAAGATATCAAAAAGTTTTTTGCTACATGGTCTTCGCAGTACAATTTTTCCTCTCCGTTTATCTGCTGCTGTTTTCTCTTGATATCCCTGAAAAATTTCGTGCACTGGCTTCTTGGGTCGTTGTATTGTTTGTTTTCCCCTTGCATTTTCACCCCATTCCTCTTGGGACAACCTATGTCATATATTTCCCTGCAGCCCACTCCTATTCGGTTGCCATTATTTTGCTTGGTCTCTTCCGTCTTGTGGGCCGCCGGAGCACTCGCGAGAATATCCTGATCCTTGCGCTGTTCACCGCAATGGCGACAGTCCTGTGTCTTTCCGCTTTTGCTGCCGTGCCGATTGTCGCGCCGATGCTCCTTCTTGGTGGGCTGTTTCTTCTGGGGGCCAGCGGAGATCGCCGTGAAGTTATGTTCAAGGTGGCAGCTGTTGGCTCGGCACTTGGGATGCTTGTGGTGACTGGGGTTGCTGCTTGGATATTGGGCGAAGTTCTTTTTTGCGCTCGTTTTACTCTCAATCCTGAATTTCTGGATAACCATCCCGGGCCAGTTTTTACCTCCATCTGGTTCAGTGGCACAATGATTACGCGAGCCGTCATGATCCTGGCTCTTTTCGGTTCCATCCTCATGATGCGAAGCCGGGATAAAGCGTTACGTCTTTGTGGTGGGTTTCTTCTCTCGTATATGCTGATCATCGTCGTCGCTGCGTACTTTTATTTGCAACAAGTCGATACGCGGAAGATGCTCCGCCCGATTTATTACGAGTACCCATTCTTGGCGTTTTATGCGCTCTCTGCATTCTATGCCCTTGCTCGTGGAGTGGCATATGTCCTGCGTGTATTCCCAAAATTGCACAGCGAAAGAAAGCTTGCAAAGCCACTCGTCGCATTCGGGGTCTTGTATGTTGCGGCCATGTCGTTTTCAACGTTCGTGCTCAAGAAAGATCGACCCGAAGCGGTTATCCCAAGCGATACGGGGATAACGAGGAGGCTTGTCGCTGAAACGGCAGCTCCTGCCGGAGCGAACTATCGGGGCCGCACGGTCTGGTTGACGACGTGGGCGGATCCTGGCGGGCCAAAAGGGGAGGGGACAACCGTAACGGCGGGAGGGCCCGGCCTGCGCGCAATGGACCTTTCCCAGCTTGATGCAAGCCATACGGCCTTGGAAGTCTATCTCCTGAAAAACATCCCAACGCTTGACTGCTACAACCAAACGCTCAGCTTGCCCTTTTATCTTGTCTCGTCACGACTTGCTTCACAGGCAAGCTGGGGGACGAATTTCACCTATTTCTCCAGCGCAAACGTGCCGTTGTTGCAGGCCATGGGAGTGCGTTTTGTCATGGCTTCCCGGCAACTCTCTGAGCCCGGCATCGTTCTCGCCGCCTACGAGCTTGTCGGGGGTGGCGTGGTTACAGAGTCTCGCGGTGCGGTTTTGGGTGATCACCCCCTTCCTCCGAAGCAGAAGGATCAAGGCCAATTTCTCTACGAACTTCCGCAGGCCAATCTGGGCCAGTATAGCCCGACAGCCGTAATTTACGCCCGCTCGTTGCAGGAGTCTCTGGATGTGATGGGGACCGCGGGGTTTGATTACACCCGCCAGGTGGTGCT
Source organism: uncultured Desulfocurvus sp. (assembly GCA_964446455.1). GTDB lineage: Bacteria > Desulfobacterota > Desulfovibrionia > Desulfovibrionales > Desulfovibrionaceae > Humidesulfovibrio. The sequence goes on along the minus strand of CAYUOW010000033.1, from coordinate 9,965 downwards.
GAACGACCCTCTTCCGCTGGAAAAGGGGTTGGTACCCGGAGCGCTAGAGTCGTTGACTTTAATTCGTGGGGGGCTGCGGCTGGCGGCGAGCACCACCGGCCAATCTCTCCTGCTTTTGCCGTTTGAATACATGAATGGTATGCGCTGGATTCCAGATGACAACCGGCAGGGCCAAGTCCAGATCGTTCGGGCGAATCTCGTCATGACGGGACTGATTTTTCAGGGCCGGATAGCGGGCACCCTGGACTGCGCGCCTGGACTATTCCGGGGGGGCTTCAGTCGCATGAAGGACTACACGGACATGAAGAGACTCGACCTCGGGGCCTTGAAGCGGCATGATCTGCGTGGAGCTGATGCATTCTATCCCTCGTTCATGCCTTGATAGGTGCAGTTTTCTCGGCTTGGATACCATCTTCTTGGATCGAAACGGTGACACCCAAAATGCCCCAGCAGCCGACTCAAGGTCGCCAGCAACGCTCATTTTCTGCGAAAGCGCTCCAGGCGTTCAAGCTGGTACTTCTGCTGGCTCTGTTAGGGTATGTGGGCAAAAGCTTGCAGGATCAAACCAGTACTCTCGCGAGCATGCTGACCCTGAAGAGAGTGCCAGCTTTGGCCGCAGCTGCAATTTGCCTGATGCTGAATCAGCTGGCCATGGCCACGAGGCAAGTGCTGTTGTTGAGCCGAGCGGGCATTCCCCTGCCACTGGCGGACAGCGTGCGCATCACCTTTGCCGGGCTTTTCGCCAACAACCTCATGCCGGCCGGCATCGGCCACGACTTGACCCGGCTGGTGTATCTCAAGGGATATGGTGAACCGGGAGCCGCCAGTATCGGCGGGCTCGTTGTCCTAGACAGGTTCCTGGGGCTCATGGGCCTTTCGGTCCTGGCGCTGTGCGCCTTTGTCGGCCTGGGGCTGCTGTATCCGGACGCCCTGCACGGCGAGGCCAGCCGGTTGCTGCTCTATGCGGCTTTGACTCCGCTGCCCCTGGGGGCGGTCATTATGGGCTTGCGCCACGAATCCACCTTCAGCCTGTGCTTCCGGTTGGCCGGCCGGCTGCCCCTTGGCGGTAGTCTTCGGAAATTGTTGACGGGCATGCGGCAGTTTTCCGCACGCAAGCGGGTGCTGTTGCTGGCCTTGCTCCTGGCAACGGTGGGGCACCTGTGCACGGTGCTCGGGGTGGCGAGCATCACGTATGGTCTCTTTGGCCAACAGCCCGCCGTGGGGAGCCTTCTCGTTTCACCGTTGGTATTTTTTGCGTCCTCGGTGCCGGTAACTCCGAGCAACCTAGGCTGGACTGAAACCGTGGCCGACGCTATGTGGGGGGTGTTTGGACTCTCCGGTGGCCTCGTCATCTTTTTAATGTGGAGGCTGGTGTCGATGCTTGTTTCCTTGGTCGGGTGCGCGGCCTATCTCAACCTGCGCGGGCAGTCCGGGCAATGTGACAAGGTGACGTGACATGTGTGGCATCGTGGGCTTCACCGGCCCGGTCGACACGGATCTTCTCCGTTCCATGAATGCGGCAATCGTCCACCGCGGGCCAGACGAGGATGGTTTTCTCCAGGCGCCGGGCATAAATATGGCCATGCGGAGGCTCTCCATCGTGGACCTTGCCGGTGGCCGCCAGCCTGTGACCAACGAAAGCGGCGACGTCCACCTCGTCTTTAACGGCGAAATTTACAACCACCTGGAGCTGCGTCGAGGACTGTCGGAGCGCGGCCACGCCTTTCGAACCGATCACTCGGACACCGAGACCATTGTGCACCTGTACGAGGAGCGCGGGGCGAACTGGGCCTGCGAGGCCAACGGCATGTTCGCCGTGGCCATCTGGGACGCTCCGAGGAAACGATTGACCCTGACCCGCGATCGCGTGGGCAAGAAGCCCCTCTATTACACCATCGCAGGCGGCGAGCTTGTCTTCGGCTCGGAGATCAAGAGCCTGCTGCGGCACCCGGCCGTGAGCCGCGGCCTGGACCCGCAAGCCCTGTTCCAGTTCATGGGCATGAAAAACACCAGTGCCCCTCGGAGCATCTTTGCGGGCATCCACCAACTCCCGGCCGGACACTTTCTGGTATGGGAGGGCGGCAAGGCAACGGTGCGCCCCTATTGGCGCGCGGATTTCTCGCCTCTGGAAAGTCCGCCCACGTTTGAGGCGGCCGCGGAGCACGTGCGTTTCCTGCTGGAGGATGCCGTGCGCCTGCGCATGGATTGTGACGTGCCTTACGGGGCGTATCTTTCTGGCGGGGTGGACTCGTCTTCGGTGACGTCGCTTATGGCGCGCTTCCACGACCAGCCGGTGAAAACCTTCTGTTTGGGTTACGCCGACGACGCCCAGGGTCAGTTCGCGGGCAAAGCCCAGGACATTCACTACGCTCGGGAAATGAGCCAGCGCCTGGGCACGGAGCACCACGAACTGATAATCGACGCGCGATTCTTTGCCGAAAAGATGCCCGAGATCGTGCGGAGCTTCGATGAACCCTTCTCCGGCACCGTGTCCACCTTCTTCCTGTCCATTCTCATCCACAAGCACGTGAAGGTGGCCCTCTCCGGTGACGGAGCCGACGAACTTTTCGCCAGCTACCTGCCGCATCGATTGGCTTTCCCGGTGGAGGCCCTGCTTTCCTTCCGCGCTCAGGGCAAGGCCCGGCGCGAGGATCTAGCGGCGGATGAGCTGGCCCTGCTGGCGCCGTTTGACTCACCGGCGCAGTTTGCCTTCCTCTCGCGCATTGCGAGCAGCTCCCAGGCGGCTTGGCGCGACCAGATCGGAGTGTTCCCCTTGGCCGAGCGCTTGGCCCTGCTCGCGCCAGAGTTCCTGGCCGGGCTGCCTGAGGCGCAGCGCCACGACCCCTACACGGAGCTTGAGGAGGCCTTCACCGCCGGGGACGATGCCTTGAACCGCGTGCTGGAGATCGACCAGGCAGAGCTTTTGCAGAATCAGATTCTGCCTTTTGTGGACCGGCTTTCCATGGCCCACAGCATCGAAGTGCGCTGTCCCTTCTTGGACCATAGGCTGGTGGAGTATGTGAACAGGCTGCCAGGGCGGCTCAAAATCGGCGGGGGAGAGACCGGCAGGCCGGTGAACAAGCACGTGCTCAAGCGGGCCGTGGCCGATCTGCTGCCGCCGGACCTCATCTCCCGTCCCAAGGAAGGCTTCGTGCAGCCCATCTATACCTGGATGCACGGAGAGCTGAAGAACTGGACCCTTTCCTGCCTGGATGATTTGCCGAATGAGCTGTTCAACCCCGTACACCTGGCTTCCTTGCGCCAAAGGTTCTTGGACGGAGACACGGCACAGAACGCGCGCGTCTGGAACTTGGCCTGCCTTGGCTTATGGTGGCGGGAGTACATGGCATGAGGGTTCTGCTAGCCGCCCTCACCGGCATGGGCAACGTTGTCTGTGAGGCCTTGCGCGCCAGCCCGCTGGTGACAGCGTTACAGGTGGTCACCCGGCAGGAAAGCGGGGCATTTCCCTATTATCCGTGTCCGCCTTTGGAGAAGGCGTGCCGCGATGCCGGGACGGTCTGCCGGACCGATACCGATCTGGACACCCCGCAGGGTCTAGCCTTGGCGCGCGCCTTCGCCCCAGACCTTTTGCTCACTGCCACATATCACTGCATAGTGCCCCAGGACGTTCTGGACTGCGCGGGCCTCGCGGTGAACATTCATCCCTCGCTTTTGCCCTTTTACAAGGGGCCCACGCCCACAAATTGGGCCGTGGCCTACGGCGAGGCCGAATCCGGCGTGAGCTTCCACCTCCTGGCTGCTGAAATTGACAGTGGACCCCTTCTCATGCAGTATCGAACACCCATTGCAGGCATGACCGATGGCGAAGTGCGCCGGGAGCTTTACGCCCTGGCCGGGCTCCACACACCGGATCTGCTGGCCGCCGTGGCCGCCAGCGTTTGCGCGTCTGTCCCTGTGGCAAGCCAAGGCAGCACGTATCCTCGCTTCGCGTCGAAGCGGGGCATTCAGATTTTGCGCACCGGGGGGTTCCAGCGGGAGAATCTCCTGCGAGCCGCCACACCCTACCCAGGAACTCAGTTCCTTGCGAGCAACGGACTATGAGCTACGTCAGCGATATCACCAAGGCCAACAGGACCGAGGAGTCCCGCGAGTTTCCGCGCACGATCCTCATCGACAACACGAACGCCTGCAACCTGCGCTGTTCCATGTGCGACCACCCGAATATCAAGAACTATCGCAAGATTCAGGTGATGGACGTGGAACTCTACAAGAAGATAATCGATGAAATCGCGGTGGAGAACCCCGACGCGCGCATCTGGCAAATTTTCTTCGGGGACCCTTTCATGTGCCGTGACATGCCGTGGCGTATCAAATACGCCAAGGACAAGGGCATCAAGGAAGTGGTGCTGAACACCAACGGTGTGCTTATGAGCCCGGAAAAGGGCCGCGCCGTCATCGAGGCCGGACTGGACGCCATGTACGTGGGCGTGGATGCCGCCAAGGCCGAGACCTACGCCAAGATCCGCGTGGGTGGCGATTTCGACAAGGCTGTGAGAAATATCCTAGCCTATCGTGACAATCTGCGTGCTACGGGGAAGCCCCACCAGAAGCTCTTTGTCCAGTTCGTTGTCAGCGAATTAAATGAGGGCGAGGTGGATGCCTTTCGCGACTTCTGGACTGCTCAGGGCGTCAACGTGAAGATCCGCCCCAAGATTAGCTGGGCCGGGCTCATCGACGCGAAAAACTTGCGTGACAACAGCCAGGTGGAGCGCAAGCCCTGCTACTGGCTCATGCAGACCATCAACATTTGCGCAGACGGCCGTGTGGCCCTGTGCTCGGCGGATATCCACTGCCGCGTGCCCTGCGGCAACGTGGCCGAGACTTCCGTCAAAGAGGTGTGGCAGTCCGGACTGCAAGCCATGCGTGACATGCACAAGGAAAACCGTTTCACGGAATTGCCCGACATGTGCCGCAACTGCTCCGACTGGCAGAGCGCCTACGCCGAATATAATCTGGCCAAGTAAGGCCGGGAGAAATACCATGCCCGATGCTGTGAAGGTTCATACCCAGGAAGAGTACGGCCTGCGCCCGGAAGCCAAAGAGTTCCCAATGATGGTGGTGCTCTCTTACGTGTACGTGTGTAACGCCGGCTGCCCCAACTGCCCGTACAACAATTCCGAGATCCGCGAGACGTACAAGGACGCCATGCTCATGAGCGACGAGGTGTTCCGCCGTGTCGCCGACGAATGCGGTCCGCACAACAGCTTGCTCAGGCTCTCCGGCGGGGGCGAGCCCATGCTGCATCCCAAGGCCGTGGAGCACATCCTCTACGCCAAGGGCAAGGGGTGCCGCATTGGCCTCATTACCAACGGCTCGCGTTTTAACGAGGAAAACCTGACCGCGCTCATCAGCGCGGGCATCGACGCCATTGAGTTCAGCGTGGACGCTGGCGACGCCGAGACCTACGCCACCGTGCGGGCCAACCTGGACTGGGACCGCCTGAACAAGAGCGTGCGCATGGCCGTGGACATCCGGAACCGGCTGAACTCGCCCACGCGCATCGTTACCAGCGTCATCAACCAGCAGGGGGTGGATGTTGACAAGGCCGAGGCTCACTGGAGCGCCATTGTCGACAAGGTGCAGATCCGCAAGTTCCTGACCTGGGGCTACAACGACGATCAGTCCGGCGATGCTAGCCCGTATTTGCCGCCGCAGGACCGCCTGCCTTGCCCCTGGCTCTTCGAACGTCTGAACGTGGATTCCCGCGGTGACGTGACCCTCTGCGGCGAGGACATCGCCTTTGCCGAGCGCTTTGCCAACATCATGGAGCGTAGCATCGCGGAAATTTGGCTTGGGCCAGAATTCGAGGAATACCGCCGCAAGCACCTGGAGCGGAGTGGGCACGAAATCGCAATCTGCTCCACCTGCCCGGACTGGAAATATCGTTCTTGGCAGTACAATTACTGGAAGGTTCTCAAGGACGCCGACGACAAGAAGGCCAAGGCTTAGGGGACCGGATACGTGCAACCCCTGCAGCCTCCATACACAAAAAACAAGAATGACGCCTTGCCTCTGTTCGATCGGGGCGTCTCCTGTTTGTGCTGGGCCTACAACGAGGAAGAGTGCATTGAGGACTTCCTCCTGCGTGTCAACGCGCTGCTCAAGGTCGCCTGCGCCGACTATGAAATTGTCGTTATCGATGACTGCAGCACGGACCGCACGAATGAGATTGTACGGACCCTGCAAAAGTCCATCCCCCAGATATCACTTCACAAAAACGAAACGAATCGCAATGTCGGCTACTCTTGCAAGCGCGCTATCCGCGAGGCCAAGAAGGAATTCCTGTTCTGGCAGACGGTGGACTGGAGCTACGACATTACTCTCCTGCGCACCTTCCTTGAATTCCTGAAGACCAATGATGTCGTTGCAGGCGTTCGACGTGCCCCAGTGAGCCAGCGCACGGGCGTGTCCAAGTTGGTGGCGACCGGCATGTTGCTCTTCGGACGGCATCTTACCAAGCGCTCGGATACGTTGAGCAAGGCTATTGTTTCAATCAGCAACTACATCATTGTCCGCGTACTGTACCGTTTTCCGCTTTCTGACTACCAAAACGTCGTGTTCTACCGTTCGAAGCTTGTGCAGTCGCACCAGATGGACGCCGACAGCTCTTTCATCAACCCCGAGCTGCTGCTTAAATCCTACTGGCGCGGGGCGCGCATCAAGGAAGTGCCCATCTCCTTCATCCCCCGCGTGGCGGGCGAAGCCAAAGGCACCAAGCTCAAGAGCATCATGAAGAGCGTGCGCGACGTCTTTGGTTTCTGGCTCAAGTGGGTAGTGCTGGGTGGGAGAGGCAGCGTCAGCAAAGGAACGATCACAAGGCTCAATCCCGCCGAGTGGGAAGGGTAGACGCCTCGCTTGGCAGCTCTGGGGGCCTTCCCCGGGGGGACGGCATGTCCCGGCCCTGGGCGTCGGACTGAAAGTCTGCGAAGTCTCGCCCCATCTTCTTCATATCCTTGACACCACGGCCCATCCGGGCGAAACGGCGCGAATGGCTCCCGACGTTCTCATCGCCTGGTTCAACGCCCACGGCGGCGCGTTCCACAAGCTCCTCGTGCTGCACGAGAGGCTGGTGGCGGCGGGCCTGTCCTGCGGGCTGTGCTTCAACGCCGGTCCGCCGCGCGGCTTGAAGGTCGGCGCGGACGTGCCCGAGGCCCTGCTGCCGGAGCTGGAGCGCCGTGGCGTGCGGTTCCTGCCGCGCCAGGAATTGGTTGAACTGGCGCGCAGCACGGACGCCAGGCTCCTGATCACCGACGCGCACCACGACAAGGATATTCCGGGCGTGCTGGCGGCGGCGAAGGGGCGCGGCGGCAAGACCGCGCAGATGGCCACACTCCTGGGCGACTTCACCTGCCACGGGGCGGACCACTTGCTCGTCCAGCATCCGCTGACGCTCTTCTTCGAGCGCGAGTTCAACCGCACCAGGGAATCGGCGCGGCTGGCCCAGGCCCAGCGCATCTATTATACGGGCAACATTTTCTTTGAGCCCACGGTGAACGGGCTGTTCGGCGGCCATGTTGACCGCGCCGCCTTCTGCGCCAAGTACGGCTTCAATCCGGCCCGGCCCATCTGCCTGTGGCTGCCCAGCGCCCCGGACAACACGCCGGAAGTGTACGGCGCGGTGTGCGAGGCCGTGGACAAGGCGGGCCTCAACCTGGCCATCAAGCTGCACCCCTGGGACTACGCGCTCAAGAAGCACGGCCCCCAGCCGGGCGAGGCCTGGGGCCTGGGCAAGCCTTCGGATGAGATCTTCGGGCGGAGGGCCGTGGACGAGCCGGACACCACCTGGGCCTTCAAGTTCTGCGACGCGGCGGTGCTGCGCACCTCGGCCATGAGCCTGGAACTGCCCTTCTGGGAGCGGCCCGGGCTGCTCTTGCCAGCGGCGCTGAAGCCCAGGCTCTTTGAGGCCCAGGCATACATGGCCCGGCGTTCCTCGGTGTGGCTTTCCGGCCTGGACGAACTGCGCACGCGGCTCAAGAGGTGGGACGTGCCACAGTTCGAGCCCGGCAACTACGCCGCCTCGCGGGCTGTCGTGCGCCTGCCCGGAGCGGGCGATGCCTATGACCGCACAGTGGCGGCCATCCGGCACATTCTGGATGGGAGCGGGACCCCGCCCGCCTTTGTGGAACCCAAGGGCAGCTTTGCGACCCTGGCCCGGAGCTACGCCCCACACGTGGACCGAATGCTGCGCCGGTCCCTCACTCCGCGCCGCCGCCTGCGCTACGAGCTGGGCCGCTATCTGCGCGCCCTGGGCTTCTAGCTTCCCCTAATTCGAAAGAAACGACGGCAGCGAGGGCAGCTTCAGGTTGAAGCCCGCGCTGGTGGGCGTGCTGGAGCCGTTGTTCGGCACCAGCATCTGCCAGAAGGATGTGCCCGCAGTGGCGCGGTCCGCGCCGGGATTGGCGTCCGGCAGGGCGTAGCGCATGGACGGGGTACAGATCATCTCGCGCAGCAGAGGGCCGGAGTAGCGGTTGCAGTTCTCCGTCACCGAGCAGCGCAGGTCCTGCAGCACCGCGCGGCTCTGGGCGATCCACGAGTGCCCCAGCACGTCGGTCTTCACGCCGGAAACGTCCGTCACGTGGATGCCGGGGATGCACACGACGTTCTTGCCCAGGCGTTCGTAGTCGCCGCCCTGCACCAGGGCCGAGGCCGTGAGTGCCATGTCGGCGCCGGAAGTGTACAGCACGACGCGGGCGTCCAGGCTGGTGAGCTTGGCCGCGTGCTGGTCCAGGAAGATCTCCCTGTCCACGTCAGGGGCGGCCAGCACGATGGCGCGCACCTTGCGCAGGTCGGCGCAGCCGCCGCGCGTGCCCCGGCACTCGCCGGCCAGCTCCGTGTAGGCGCGGATGAAGGCCTCGTTGCCCATGCTGTGCACCACCACGCTCACTCGGCCCACCCACTGGCTCGCCGTGAGGTCCGTAAGCAGCTCCTTCAAGGCATGCACCGCGAAATAGGCGTTGTTGCGGTCGGCCAGATACGCCGCCGGGCTGCCCGCGCTGGGCCAGCTGTACATGACCATGGCCCCGGTGAAGCCGATGCCCACCCCGATGCGCGCGCCGGTCTTGGCCGCGTCCTCGAAGTTGTTGTCAAAGCCGTGGATGAACAGCAGCACTTCCCTGCCCGGCGTGCGCGCCGCGGCCTTCTCGATCTCGCCCAAAAAGCGCGTCCGGGTCATGCGCGTGGCCCGGTCCAGGCTCACGTTCACGCGGTACAGGTCGCTGCCGTCGGCCTGGCCGCCGCTGGCGCTGGTCCTAAGCTCGCCATACGAGGTCTCGCGCGAGCGCAAACCGCCATACTGCACGGTGCCATTGGCGCTGACCACGTTGCGGTTGGTGGCGTAATAGAACACCGGCTTGCGCCAGTCCTGCGCGGGTAGGGGCGCGGGAGACTGCACCACGGGCGGCGGCACCGGCACAGGGGCCTTGTCCGCGCAGGCGGTGAGGAAAAGTGCCAAAAACGCCAGGGCCAGCACTCGATGCAGTACGCGTGTGTTCATGGGCAGGGGCAGTACACCCGCTGGACGCGAGGGGCAAGGGGCTGGCTGGGGGCTCTGGCCCCAGACCTCTCTTCCGTCAGGGCTTGGCAGGGGCTCTGCCCCTGCACCCCGCCAGAGGGCACAAGGCCCTCTGGACTCCCTAGGGCGAGGGGTTCCTGTTCCGGCGGCGTCGCCCGGAACAGGAACCCCTCGCGGAGGGGCCGGGCG
>CAYUOW010000033.1:0-234 GCA_964446455.1 uncultured Desulfocurvus sp. | reverse complement strand
CCCTCCACCCCGCCCGTGGCCACCCGCCCGTCGGCACTCCCTGGCCCGCGGGAGGCCCCGCCCGCCACTACCGCGGGGGGGGGGGGCGCACCCGACGGGGCGGTTCCGGTGGCAGCGGCAGCGGCCGGGAGGGCATGGTTGGCTGGGAACTCCCGTGCATCCTGCGTGGATGCCCCGGCAAAGATGCCCGATTTGAAGAATTGGAACGGCAGAAGAAAGTTTAAAATCCGGCCG
>CAYUOW010000032.1:0-26355 GCA_964446455.1 uncultured Desulfocurvus sp. | reverse complement strand
CTTCACCCGCGTGGTGGAGTACAAGCTGCTCACGAACTACAAGTCGCCCCACACGCTGCTGGGCATAGAGATCCCGACCTTCGACAACAAGATGTACCCCTATCCAGTGAAGGCCGACATGGCCAAGGCCCAGCGGTACATGGATATGTTCCCCAAGGATTGCTACACCATCGGCCGCATGGGCCGCTACCGCTACGACAACATGGCCGAGGTCATCAAGGACTGCTACGCCCTCATCGAGAAGCTGTAGGAGCGCACGTGACCAAGCTTCCCGCCATAGCCCTGCTGCGGCCCGCAGCCCCGAGCGATCCCTCGCTTGCCCGCGACGCGGACGGCAGGTACCTGCTGCCCGCGCTCCTGGCCGGGCTGGTGTCGTCCGGCCTGTGCTCCGGCGCGGCCGCGGCCCTGCCCGGGGACCTGGACACGGACGCGGCGCGGGAGCTGAAAGAGGCCCTGGTGCTGGCCGGGGTGCAGGTGCTGGAGGGACCGGAGGCTCCGCAGCAGCGCCTGGCCGATGCCCTGGAACGCCTGGGCTGGCCCGGCGCGGTGGTGCTCACGTCCTATGCCGCGCTTATTTCCGGCCCGGATCTCACGCGCGCGGCCAAGGCCGTGGCCACTGGCGGCATCCACGCCGCCTGGGCCGAGGGCGTGGGCCCGGAACGCTTCTTCTTCGTCTGCTCGCGCCGCGCGGCGGATGCGCTGGCCCGGCATGCGGGCGCGCCCCTGCCGCCCACGGCCTTTCCGGCCATGCTGGAGCACAGCGGCCTGGCCCTTGCGCCCCTGGCCGGACTCTCCACCCCGGCAGAGCGCTTCGTCACCGGCGCGCGCCTGGCCGGGGAAGGCAGGCCCCTGCCGCCGGAACTGACCACGCAGGTGCTTGATCCCGCCGAGCCTGAAGCCTGGTTCAAGCCCGCCCGCCAGCGCGAAATATTGCGCCGCTTTTCCGGCGTGGCGGACTGGGACGCCCTGGAGCGCACGCTGGCCCCGCTGCACCCGAACACCCTGGACCGCCTGGCCGGGCAGATCCGCCTGTTCGACTCGCTTTTGCCCCACCTGCCTGGCTGGCCAGAAGCCCGGCGCGGCTGCTTCGTGGAACTGGGCGCAGGCGCGCTGCCCCTGTGTGCGGCGCTTCTGTGCGAGGGCTTCGACCAGGGCCTGGCCCTGGAGCCCTTTGCCCAGGACGCCGAGAGCCTGGAGCAGACCTTCGCCCTGGCGCGCACCCTGCGCGCGGCCTGGCCCGGGCTCATCCCCTGGCCCGAAGACAAGAACGGCGGCCAAAACGGCGGCAGCCTCACGTGCGAGGCCCGGCGCCTGGAGGACCTGGCCCTGCCGGACGCCAGCGTGGACCTCATCTACTCGCGCATGACCCTGGAGCACGTGGACGATCCCGAAAAGCTTTCCGCGGAAATGGCCCGCGTGCTGGCCCCGGGCGGGGTCATGCTGCACCGGGTGGACTTCCGCGACCACACGGGCCTCGTCGAACAGGTGACCATCCACTTCGCCTTCCTGGCCCACAGCCCGCAGGAGTGGCGCGCCCTGGGCGCGGACACCAACCTGCTGCGCGTGAACGACTTTCTCGATTTGTGGCAGGGCCTGGGCCTGCACGCGGAGGCCCGCGAGCGCCTGCTGCGCCGGGTGCCGCCCGCGCGGCTCCATCCCTGCTGGTCGGAGTATGCCGACGAGGATCTTTACTGCTACAACGCCCTGCTGCTGGCCCGCCGCGGCCAGCCCGCAACAACGGGAGAAGAATCATGCTCATGAGCGACGAGGAATTCCTGCGCCTGTACAAGGACCAGTACGACGCCGCCCTGGCCGAGGCCAAGGGCTACGTGAACGACCCGGAACGCCTGCGCCGTGAAGTGGACGAGCAGGCGGCCAAGGCCGACCCCACGCGCCTGGTGGTGCCACGGCCCGACCAGTTCACCTACCGCATGATGAACTACCGGGGCTTCGTGCGCTTTCCGGAACGGCTCAAAAACTACATTTTGGCCAAGAACGAGGCCCGCAGCGAGGAGTGCCTGTCCCTGCCGTTCATGATGGACGTGGAGCCCGTGAGCCGCTGCAACTTCCGCTGCATCATGTGCGCGAACGTGAAGCGCGAGGGCAAGCCCAGGAGCGACCTTTCCCTGGCGGACTTCAAGACCTTCATGGACCAGAACCCCCAGTTCGTGGAGGTGAAGATCCAGGGCGTGGGCGAGCCCCTGCTGAACCGCGACCTCTTCGGCATGATCGAGCACGCCACCCTGCGCGACACCTGGGTGCGCACCACGGTGAACGGCTCGCTCCTGCACGTGAACGACAACTACAAACGCCTGGTGGATTCCGGCATCGGCGAGGTGCAGACCTCCTTCGACGGCGCCACCAAGGACATCTTCGAGCACATCCGCGCCGGGGCCGACTTCGACCAGATCGTGAAGAACCTGACGGCGCTGAACGCCTACGTGGCCACCAAGGACCGCGACTACACGCGCATGTGGGTGCTCTTGCAATCGAACAACCGCCACCAGCTGCTCGACTTCATAACCATCGCCGCGCGCATGGGCTTCCGCCGCATGACCTACTCCGTGGTGTTGACCGGCTGGGGCGAGGAGAACAGCTTCAGCGACCTCAAGGTGCGGCCCTTCACCGACGAGGAGGAGGAGCGCATTCTGGCCCTGGCCAAGAAGGAGGGCGTGGAGGTCTCGGTGTGGAACTGCACCGACCGCTTCCGCATCGGCAGCCCGGAGACCCTGTGCCCGGTGCCCTTCGCCCGCGCCTTCATCGGCTCGGACCTGCGCATCCTGCCCTGCGGCACCATCGGCCACCATGAGGACATCAACTTCGGCCATGCGCTGCGCTTCCGCGAGAACTGGAACTCGCCCACCTACCGGCAGTTCCGCAAGGCGCACCTGGAGGGGCGCATCCCCTCCTTCTGCCGCGAGTGCTACAGCCTGGACGACGCCCCCAAGGCCTAGGGCACAGGAGGAGAACGCAATGTTCTGGAGAATCTGGGATTTCATCAGCGGCATCTTGTACCGCTTCAAGCGGCGCAAGCAGCTTGCGGCCTTCCGCAAGGACGACAAGGTCAAGCACATCTACCCGCACTGGTAGCCAGGCCCCAAGCAGGCCGAGGAAAGGACGCACATGAACGAGAAACTTGCCATCCACGGCGGAACGCCGGTGCGCGGCACCCCCATGCCCAACCGCCTGGCCTTCGGCCCGGAGGAGCAGCAGGCCCTGCTGCAGGCCGTGGAGCATTACGCCGCCAAGGGGCAGGACCCGCCCTACCAGGGCGTCTTCGAGGAGCGCTTCTGCGCCGCCTTCTGCGACTTCATGGGCGGCGGCCACGCCGACGCGGTGTCCTCGGGCACGGCCTCGGTGTTCGTGGCCCTGGCCGCGCTCGACCTGCCCAAGGGCAGCCAGGTGCTCATCTCCCCGGTCACGGACAGCGGGCCCCTGAACTGCATCATCATGCAGGGCCTGGTGCCCGTGCTGGTGGACAGCAGGCCCGGCAGCTACAACGCCGGCCTGGAGCAGGTGCTCGAGCGCGTCACCCCGCAGACCTCGGCCTTTCTGGCCGTGCACAGCGCGGGCGAACCCCTGGAGATCGAAGCCATCACCAAGGCCCTGCACCAGCGCGGCGTCAAGGTGCTGGAGGACTGCAGCCAGGCCCCGGGCGCAACGCAGAACGGCCGCCTGGTGGGCACGGTGGGCGACATCGCCGCCTTTTCCACCATGTACCGCAAGACCCTCACGGCCGGGGCCAGCGGCGGGCTGGTGTACACCCCCAGCGAGGAGCTGTTCCGCATGGTCCAGGCCCACGCGGACCGCGGCAAGCAGTCCTGGCGCAAGGACCTGGACGGCCGCGACCCCGGGCACTGCCTGTTCCCGGCGCTGAATTTCAACACCGACGAGCTGTCCTGCGCCATCGGCCTGGCCTCCCTGGGGCGGCTGGCCGCCTCGGTGCGCAGGCGCGTGGAGTTCCTGGAGGCCCTGGCCAAGCGCCTGCCGCAGGAGTCGGAGGTCTGCCGCCCCTATGCCCTGCACGCGGGCTTCTCGCCCTTCTACTTCCCCATCTTCGTGGATGCGGACAAGCTCTCCTGCGGCAAGACCGAATTCGCAAAGGCCGTGGCGGCCGAGGGCATCGGCCTGGGCGAGCACTACGGCTGCGTGGTGCACTCCTGGCAGTGGGCCCGGCCCTATTTCTCCGATGACTTCGTGACGAAGAACGCCCTGGACACCCGGGACCGCTCCTTCAACCTGTACGTCAACGAGCGCTACGGGGAGCAGGAAGTGGAGGACATCGTCCGCGCCATCGTGAAGGTGGAGCGCGCGTTCCGCAAATAGCCGGGCCGCAAGGCGCACAGGAACAACATCACCGCCGCCCCTGCGGCGAAAGAAGCGAGGAAGAACCGTGGACTACTCAGCCTATCCCTTCCAGTCCCTGGACCACGAGCCCTGGATCAAGCTGGCCGACGCCGGCGAACTCGCCTCCTGGTCCAAGCAGGATCAGGTGGTCTACAACCAGAAGATCCGCCACCTGTACAAGTACGGGTTCTACGCGGAGACCTTCGCCTACCTGGCCGCCAACGAGATCGGCGGCGACTACTTCGAGTTCGGCTGCCACCGCGTGCGCACCTTCCGCATGGCCCTGACCGAGGCCCGCAAGCAGCTGCTCACCGACATGCGCTTCTTCGCCTTCGACAGCTTCGAGGGCCTGCCGGAACTGGGCCTGGCCGAGTCCGAGCATTCGGGCTACACGCCCGGCGCCCTGTGCACCCCGCTGCCCGTCTTCTGGGAGATCGTGAACGCCCACGGCCTGAGCCTGGACAAGGTGCAGGCCTTCCCCGGCTTCTACAACGAGTCCCTGACGCCGGAGCTGGCCGAGAAGATGCTGGCCCAGGGCGCGCGCGCGGCCATGATCAACCTGGACTGCGACATCTACGAGTCCGCCGTGCCGGTGTTCAACTTCATCGAGCCCTTCCTGCAGGTGGGCACCATCCTGTACCTGGACGACATGTTCGCCGCGTACCGGGGCGCGCCCAACAAGGGCGTGCACCAGGCCTTCCTGGAATTCCAGGCCAAGAGCGGCTTCTCCTTCGAGATCTACAAGCCCCTGCTGGGGACCTTCGGCCGGGCGTACGTGGCCTACAAGTAGCCGCGGCGCATTTGGAGCACCCATGCCCTTACCGAATCTGAACGGCAGGACCATCAACGAGCCCCGGCTGCGCGCCTTCATGGACGAGCTGGACGCCCTGCGCGCAGCCAATCCCGGGCGGCCGCTCATCCTGTACACGTCCTTCAGCTTCAGCCACAATTACCTGAAGCTCCTGAAGCAGCTGCGCGCGGGCGGGGCGCTCATCGCCCTGCACATGGCCGACGGCTTCATGTGCGGCACCGTGCCCCTGGAAAGCCTTGCCGGGCAGGGCTACTTCGACGCCCTGCTGGTGAGCAACCCCTATGTGCTGGAGCTGCCGTTCCTGGCCGAAAACTACGCCTTCGACGCCGTGCACGCCTCCGTGGGCTCGGGCAGCCCCTATGTCTTCGCCGAGCTGGTGCGCCGCTCCAAGGCCCCGGTGATCATCGACTACTTCGACTTCCGCGAGGTCATGCACGGCGGCGACGAAGGCATCGGCAAGAACTTCGGCGTCACGAACATGCCCCTGGAAATGGAGCTGTGGCGGCGCGTGTTCACCGAGGCCGCGGGCCTCATGTACCTGGACTCGCCCGAGGTGGTGGAGGACCTTTCCCGCGCCCACGGGCACAGGCCCAAGGCCCTGCACTTCCAGTCGTACGTGCTGGACGAATGGCTGGCCCCGGCGCCGGCCGCCCTTGCGGGCGACCCCAAACGCCTGCCCGGAGACATCGTCTTCGCCGGTGGACTGCACAAGGCCGGCCAGCACGGCCACGCCTTCCACAGCTCCTTCCACGACGGCATCCGCCGCGTCATGGACCAGGGCTTCCGCTTCACGGTCATCAACGGCTGCGACCAGGGCAACGGCCAGGGCTTCGAGAACTATCTGGAGATGGCGGCCGCCCGGCCGGACTTCACCTACCAGCCGGCCGTGCCCAACGACAGGCTGGTTTCCCTGCTGGCCCGGCACGAGCTGGGCTGGAACGCCCAGAACATGAACGAGGGCTCGGAAAAGCCCTACTACTACCGCACGCTCATGGGCTCCAAGATGTACAACTACCTGGAGGCCGGGCTGCCGTGCATCGTCGCGGCGGAGTCGGCCTACGTGGCCCACATGGTGCGCAGCAAGAACATCGGCCTGGTGCTCTCCTGGCAGGAGTGGGACCGCTTCGGCGAAATGGCGAAAAAGGCCGACTGGGAGGCCATCCGCTCCGGGGTGGCCCGCGCCCGCAGGGAAAGCACCATGGCCCGCCACGCGCCCCGGCTCTATTCCTTCTACAACGCGGTCACCGGGCGCCTGTTCTTCGACAGGCCCGACGCCCCGGAAGGCCTGTGGCGGCAGGAGGCGGACAGCCTGTGATCCGCATCGACGGCAAGGACCGCACCATGATGGCCTGGATTCCCGCGCGCGGCGGATCCAAGGGCCTGCCGAGAAAGGCCCTGCTGGACCTCTGCGGCAGGCCGGTGCTGGCCTACACCATCGAGGCCGCCCTTGGGACGCCCGGCATGGACCGCGTGCTGGTGAACACCGACGACGAGGAGATCCGCGAGCTGGCCCTTTCCCTGGGGGCGGAGGTGCCCTTCCTGCGGCCCGCGCACCTGGCCCAGGACGACTCCGGCCTGGAGGGCGCCCTGGACTACCAGTGGGACTGGCTGAAGGAGCACGAGAATTTCGCCCCGGACGTGCACGTGGGCATGAGCCCGACGCATCCCTTCCGCCTGCCGGACAGCCTGGCGCGGGCGCTGGACCATGCCCGGGCCGACGAACTGGTGGTCAACGTGCGCAGCGTGGTGCCCACGGGCCTCGACCCCGCCAACTGCTGGCGACGCGAGGACGACGGCGGGCTGGCGCGCTTCCTGCCCCGGGAAGAGAACCTCGCCGGGCGCGTGTACCAGAACCTCTTCGCCTTCAACATCGTGCTGGAATGCCGGCACCACCTGTTCTATTCCGCCCAGCATCGGCGGCCCCTGCCCTTTGCCCTTTCGCGCCTGGAGGGGCTGGACCTGGACGAGCCCCAGGACCTCTGCCTGGCCCGGCTGGCCCTGGGCGGCGAACGCGCGCGCCAGGACGGGAACCAGGCTTGCGGCGGCCCAGGCAGGCTGCGCCTGTTCGGCAAGGATTTCCCCGCGCCCTGCGGCTCCGGGCCGCACCTCCTGCGCCACCAGGACTTTCCCCGCGTGGGCGCGGCCGAGGTGGAGGCCTTCGCCCGCGCGCTGACCAGCGCAAGCCGCGTGCTGGTGAGCGGCTGCCGCGTGGAGGAGGACGTGCACCCCTACCGCCTGTTCCGCGAGGCCGAGGACGGCCGCCTGGACTATCTTTCCGAGGTGCCCCAGGCCATACGCGGCGCGCGCCAGCTGTACCCGCCGGTGCTGCGCTTCGTGCCCGCGCTGGTGGGCCTGCCCGCTGGCCTCGGCCCGGAAGCCCTGGAACACCCCGAGGACTTCGCCCTGTTCGAACTGCCGCGCGAAGCCCTGCTGGACGCCGCCGACCCCGTGGAGCGGCTGGAGCTGCATCCCACGCCGAGCCACACCAAGGAGGCCCCATGAGCGCCGCATCCCCCGCCTTCGCCAGCCTGGAGCTTGAATACTCCTGGCGGCAGGACATGGTCCACGACATGCAGAAGTACGCAGGCCTGATGCAACAGCGCCTGGACAGCTTCCTGGCTGCCCGGCCCGGCCCCCTCACGGTGGCCCTGTACGGCGGCTCGGAAAGCGGCAGCCTGCTGGCCCAGCTGCTTTCCAAACACGAACGGGTGACGGTGTGCTGCGTGCTGGACCGTCACAAGCCGCAGAACTCCCTCGCCGGCCTGCCTTTTGTCGACACCCGCGCCGTGCCCCTGGCCCGGCAGACCCTCAAGGCCGACATCCTGTTCCTGTGCATCAGCCCGGCCCACAACGCCGCCCTGCGGCGCGAGGCCGAGACCCTCCAGGGCGTGCCCCTGGTCTGCGCCATGTATGCGGACGAGCAGACGAAAACGGTTGAGCCGGAAACAGTCTTCTCCGAGCGCTTCGTGGAATACGCCTTTGTGTTCGAGTGCCTGGCCGAACACTACCCGAAGCGCGTGCTCGACGTGGGCACCGGGGCCACGGCCCTGCCCAGCCTCGTGGCCGTGGGCGGGTCGCAGGTCACGGCCATCGACCACTTCGCGCCGCTGATGGCCAACCCGTCCTTCTACGTCTGGTGCCACGACATCCAGCACAAGCGCTTCGACGAGCCCTTTGACATGATCCTGTGCGTCAGCACCCTGGAGCATGTGTTCGACTACGAGTCCGCCCTGGAGAACATGGTGGCCTCGCTCAAGCCGGGCGGGCACCTGGCCCTCACCATGCCGGTGACCACCGGGGCCTACGTGGAGAACCTCTTCCGCGTGCCGGGCAACTTCTACCACGACCCCCAAAGCACCTCCCTGGCCCGTCTCTTCTCCATGGAGATGGTCGCGGGCTGGCTTACCCGGCACAAGCTGCGCGAGGTGCGCCGCAAGTTGTACTCCCAGTTCACCGGGGCCGAGGTGGGCGAGGGCGTTCCGCGCCAGCACCCGGTCCCGTGCGACAACGGGGAGCCCGTCCACCTGGCCTGCCTCCTGCTGCGGCGGGAAGCCTAGGCCCGGCGGAGCGCACCCTGACCTTTCAAGACCCAACGGTTCAGACCCATTGGAGCGCAGCATGACCCTCGATCCTCAAAAATGCCCGAACCTCGGACTTGCCTACGGCCTGCTGGACACCGCCAAGGCGGACCTGCCGGGAACCTGCGCGCGCCTTGCGGAGGCCTTCTCCGGACTGGCGCAGGGGCTGCGGCAGCGGCGCAAGGGCCCGGTGCGCGTGGCGGTGTACGGCGCCAGCGAGAGCGGCCGCGCGGCCTGGAGCTTCCTGCGCGCCTGCGAGGGCGTGGAGGTGGCGGGCTTCCTGGACGCCTATTCCCTGTCCGACGACTTCGCGGGGCTGCCCTGCCTGCCGCCCGCCCAGGCGGCCGGACTTGGGCCCCTGGACGCCATCGTGGTAGCCGTGGCCCCGCGCCACCTGCCCGAGGTCCTGACCACCGTTCAGGCCGCCCTGGCCGGACAAATGGCCGGGACCGAGGTCGTCAGCATGTACGCGCCGGGGGCCGCGCCGGGGGCCCAGGCCACGCCCCACGCGGACGCGGGCCAGCGCTTCGCCGTGCACGAGCACTCGCGCCGCCTGCGCGAGCACCTGAAGCAGGAGCGCGACGCGCGCCTGGAGCCCAACGAGCGCCCGGCGGAATACGCCTTTGTCTTCAACTGGCTGGGCAAGCTCTACCCGGACAGCATCCTGGATGTGGGCGCGGGCAGCACCTCGCTGCCCCACCTCATGCACCTGTGCGGCTTCGACGTAACGGCCATCGACTTCGACCCCCTGGCCAACCGGCACTACTACCTGGAAAAGGCCGACATCACCACGGACGACCTGGGCCGCAGGTTCCACGCCATCACCTGCATCAGCACCCTGGAGCACGTGGCCCGGCACCAGGAGGCCATGGCCAACATGTTCCGCCACCTGCTTCCCGGCGGCACGCTGCTGCTCACCGTGCCCTTCCACGAAACGCGCTACGTGGCGAACATCCACGCCCTGGCGGGCACCAGCCGCCCCTGCGGCATGGGCATCACGCAGATCTTCTCCTGGCACGAGGTGGACGCCTGGCGGGCCGACAGCGGCTGGGAGCTTGTGGACGAGGAGCTTTACGCCCACTTCACGGGCGAGCTGTTCACCCTGGGCAAGGAATTCTACCCCATGCGCAGGCTGACGCGCGGCGAGGGCAAGGCCGACCTGGCCTGCCTGGCCCTGCGCAGGCCCGCCTAGGGGCAGGAGGACGCGGGACATGCGCACCATCAGCACCGCCGCCCAGCTGCCCGCCGGGGCCGTCATCGCCATCTACGGCTCCGGGGAGCGCGGCCGGGCCTTGTACGAGGAAATCCGCGGCCTGCCGGGCAAGGGCCTCACGGTCCGCTGCTTCATCGACTCCTTTGCCGACGGCGAAGTGCTGGGACTGCCCAAGCTGCGCCTGGCGGCCTTCCTGGAGCAGGACCCCGCCACGCGCGGGGCCATCGTGGTGGCCTCCGAGGCCAGCACCCAGATCGTCTGGTCCCTGCGCGAGAAGGGGCTGGAGGCGGCCTTCCACTACGACCGCGACTACAACGCCGGACTGGCGCTGCCCAAGGCCGCGCCCGGCGCCATGGCGGGCTTTCTGCACAAGCATTTCCCGCGCAAGACCCTGCCCGCCACGGGCGCGGCCGGACAGCCGGGCTACAGTCCCCTGGGCTACACCAGCGCGGAGCTGGAGCGCCGCGGCGACCTGAACATCATGTTCCTCGGCTGTTCCTGGGTGGCCGACGCCAACCAGGAAACCTCCTTCACCCGCTGTGTGTGCGACCGCTTCGCGCAGGAGCTGGGGGCCACGGTGTGCGACTGGAACCTGGCCCTCGGCGGGGAGAGCGTGGACTACATGGCGCGCACGCTGCTGTGCTCCATCGACGCCCTGCGCCCGGACCTGGTGTTTCTGGTGTTCACCGGCCTGGACCGCGAGGAATATTTCACCCTGGAGGGCAAGCGCGTGCGCTTCCAGCTGGACTGGCTGCTGGAGCGGGAGAGAAACAGCCCGGCCTGGAAGTCCCTGCCCCGCGACATCCGCGAGAGCCTGACCCAGCTGGGCGAGCTGTACAGTCCCTGCCAGGACGTGGCGCGCTTTCTCAAGAACTATCTGCTCATCCAAAGCGTGCTGGACAGCCGGGCCATTCCCTGGGGCTTCAGCACCGTGCCCGCGCCCCGCGTGCTGGAACCCGTCGCGGACCTCATGCAGGCCGGGTGGGTGGACCCACGGCACTACCTGGGCGAACCCTTCGAGGTGGTGGACTACGTGAGCCGCGAGGACGCGCACCCCGGCCCGGAAAGCCGCCGGCGCTTCGCGGACAAGGTGCACGCCTGGTTCAACGCGCGCCACGGCGAGGACATCCGCTACATCGTTTCCAGCCGCAGGGCATGACGCAAACCGCGCCGCTTCCCGGCGCGCAACGCGCATGCCCGCATGCGCAAGGAGGCCAGACCATGGAATTCATCAGCTCCCCTTCAATGCTCCGGCGCGGCGAGCGCGTCTCGCTCTATGGCGCGGGCGGCGCGGGGGCGGAGTTCCTCGGCCGCATCCGCCAGTCCGGGCGCGGCATCGAAGTGGCCTGCATCGTGGACACCTACAAGAGCGGCGAGCTCGACGGGGTGCCGGTGCTGACCCTGGACGAATTCGCCCGCACCCGCGACCTGGCCGCCGAAGCCATCGTCATCACCTCCACCCATTGGGAGCAGATCGGCCACGAGCTGACGCAACGCGGGGCGCGGAACATCAGGATCTTCTTCGACCGCAAGCGCTTCCCCCTGTGCCAGGCCATCTGCGACCGGGAGCTTGGCGACGACAAGATGGCCATCCTGGACATCGGCGCCTACGGGGCCACGGCGGACCGCAGGTTCCTGCCCTTTGGCGAGGACAACATCCGCTGCGTGGGCTTCGAGGCCGACGCCGAGGAATGCGTGGTGCTGAACCAGCGCACCCGCGAAAACGGCCTGGACTTCACCTACGTGCCCCTGGCCCTGTGGAGCAAGGCCGGCCGCCAGACCCTCTACTACCCCAAGGGCAATCCCGGGGCCTCGTCCCTGTACCCGGTGAACATGGAGGTCTTCCGGCGCTGGCGGATCGCCAGCAAGTGGTCCTCGGTCATCGAGGCCGAGCACCTGGGCGAGATCGCCACCTTCGAGCTTCCCGTGGCCAGCCTGGACGAATGGCGGGCCGGGCAGGCGCCGCAGCGCTTCGACTTCGCCAAGCTGAACATCCAGGGCGCGGAGCTTGAGGTGCTGCGCGGCGGCACCACGGTGCTGCCGGACCTGCTGGGCGTGCTGGTGGAGGTCAGCTTCGTGGAGTCCTACGTGGGCCGCCCGTTCTTCGCCGACATCGACACGTTCCTGCGCGCCCAGGGCTTCACCTTCTTCGACTTCCCGGACCGCTGCCACGTGGGCCGGGCGGGCTCGCCCCTCATGGTGACCCGCCTGGGCCGCTACCCCTGGAGCCAGGGCCAGTTCATCGAAGGCCACGCCCTGTACCTGCGCGACCCCCTGGCCAGGGGTCCGGAAAACGCCGCGCCCCCGCAGTGTGCGAACGTGCTCAAGCTCGCGGCCATCGCCGAGGCCAACAACCAGGTGGAGTACGCCTTCGAGCTGCTGCACTGGGCCCGGGAGCGCTTCCAGGCCGCCGGCCAGGGCCGGGAGGCCGAGACCTGCCGCCGGGTGCTGGCCGAGGGCCTGCGCGCCTATGAGGAGCTGTTTGGATGACCAGAGCTGAGCCCAAGGCGAGCGCCGCCTGCGACATGCTCGCGGACGCCTATTTCCGCGAGGCCCTGGCCGACGCCCTGACGGTGGAGCCCCTGCTGGAGGACCTGCGGGCCCAGGTGGTGGCCCGCTGGCTCGACGCGCTGCCCCAGGGCCGACGGATGGGCTTCTGCGGCTGCGGGGCCCTTTCCGCGCGCCTGGCCACGGAGCACCGGGCCAGCCTGGAGCGGCACGACGCGGTTTTTTTCACCACCAGCGGCGACGACAACGCCGGGGACTTCCACGGCCAGAAGCGCATCAGCCTGTCCCAGGCCCGCGAACGCGAGCAGGATGCCGTGGTGCTCATGAGCGGCACTTATGCCCAGGCCATGCGCGAGGCCCTGTCCGGCTGCCGGGCGGCTTCCCTGCCCGGGCTGGACGAACTGTGCCGCGCCAGCACGGACCAGGCCATCCTGGCCCAGGCCCTGGAGCGCATCAACGCCGAGGCCGACGCCCTGGCGGAGAGGCTCGACGCGGCCTTCCCCCCGGGCTCGCCCACGGTGGCCTACCTGGAGCTGGAGCCCTCGCCCCCGTATGAGCGCTTCTTCCGCGCCCTCAAGGACGAAGGCCTGAAGGTCGTGGTCATCTCGCGCCAGTACGGCTTCCCGGACGGCCGCCTGGAGGACATGCAGGCCAGGGGCGACGTGGACTTCATCTACCGGGGCCTGCGCTTCTCGGCCTTCTGGATCATGGTCTGCAGGCTGCTGGAGCGGCACCGCTTCGGCCTGGTGCTCACCTGGTATCTTTACTGCCACCTGCGCTACCTGGACCGCATCATGAAGACCTCCCTGAGCCCGGTGGTCATCTGGCACGACCTGTTCCTGCAGGAGTACTGCAAGATCCCCAGCTTCATCAGCGGGCTGGAGCGCATGGTCCATCTCCCGGCGGAAGCCATCGTGCAGATGGACCGCGACATCTACGCCGCCAGCCCGGCCGTGGCCTACCGTTACCAGGACAGTGTGGTGGATGAGTTCCGCTCCGCCAACGGGCTCGATTTCTCGGGCATCCGCATCCTGCGCCCGGTGGACCGTTCCCTGCTCACCCAAGGCGACAGGCTGCCCAAGCTCTCCGCCCAGACGGGCCGCACGCACATCGCGTTCATCAACGCCCTGAACATCGACCCCCTGCTGGACAGCGACCTGGGCTGGCGCAAGTCCGACGTGCGGGAGTTCCTCGCCATGCTGAACCCCCTGGGCATCAGCCTTTCGGTGTTCAACGCCGTGGACTGGGGCACCGGCGGATACGAGGACCTGGAGGCCGAGGCCAGGGAGAACCCCCTGTTCGACTACAGCCCGCGCATCGACTTCGAACGCCTGGTGCCGGAAATCTCCCGCCGCGACTTCGGCTGGCTGTACCGCCGCGTGGATTCCCCGCAGTCCATGCGCTACTGCCAGACGCACCTGCCCTTTTCCGTGGTGGGCTTCCTCAACGCCGGGCTGCCCATCATCGTCTCCCGCGAGCTGGAGTACATCGCCAGCCTGGTGGAGGAATGGGACGTGGGCATCGTGCTGGCCAAAGACCAGTGGCACCTGCTGCCGCAGCGCATCGCGGCCTTTGACCACGAGGCCTGCGCCAGAAACATCGCCGCCGCGTGCGAGGAGCTGGACGAGGTGCGCCAGGGTCGCAAGCTCGGCAACTTCCTGCTGCGGGTGATGCGCGGGGAGCGGCCATGAACGCCCTGGAGCGCGCCATCCGCCGCGACCTGCTGGCCCTGCTGGCCACCGCGCCCGAGTGGGAGGCCGAGCGGGCGCACATGCTGGCCCGCTGGCTGGACGGCCTGGCCCCTGGGAGCGCCGTGGCCTTCTACGGCTGCGGCGGCCTGGCGCGGCACCTGGCCGAGGGGCACCGCGACTCCCTGCTGCGGCACGACGCGCGCTTTTTCACCACCAAGCCGGACGGCGACACGCTGTTTTGCGGCTTCCCCAAGACCTCCCTGGACCAGGTGCGCGGCAACCCGCCGGAACGGGTGGCGCTCTTGAGCGCGGCCTTCGAGTGGGAGATGCTGCAGGCCCTGGAGGGCCTGCCCTGCAAGGAGATGCTGACCCTGCGCGCCCTGGTGGAGAGTTCGGCCGGGGAGGCGCTGCTGGCGCGCGTGCACGGGGAAATCCGCGCCGAGGCCGCGGAGCTGGCGCGCACCCTGGGCCCCAAGCCCGCAGGCAGGCCGCGCCTGGGCATCGCCTACAACAGCATCGGCCTGAACGTGCTGGAGAGCTTCCGCGAATTCCAGGCCTGCGGCTTCTTCGTCGCGCTCCTGGCCACGGATTCCCCTGCCGCCCGCGAGGCCAGGGAACGCGGCTGGGTGGACGCCCTGCACACGGTGCCCACCTCGGAGCACCTGAACATCCTGCTGCACGCCTTGCTGGTGGAACACCACGCCCTGGAGGCGGTGCTCACCTGGACCTCCCTGTGGAACCCGCCCTACCTGGAGGACATCGCCGCGCGCAGCAGCGCGAAGACGGCCTTCTGGTGCGACGCCTTCGTGGACCTGTTCTTCGACCATGGCCCGAGCGGCGCCATCATCGAGGCGGAGCTGGCCACCACCAAGGCGGCCTTCCTGGACCAGTCGCGGCGGATCTACTGCGGCGCGGACGTGCTGTTCATCAAGGACGGCCCGGGCGTGCAGGGGCTTGTGGAGGAACGCCTGGGCTGCCGGCCGAACACGGTGAGCGCCTATCCGTACCTGAGCCTGGAGCTTTTCGACACGCCGCGCCCGGCGCGCCCGATCCGGCAGGCCGGGCCGGAGGGCCCTTTGCGCCTGGTGCTGGCGCAGAGCATCCACCGCACCCGGCTGGCCTCGGTGTGGTTCGAGCTGGAGCACCTGTTCTCCCTGGCGCAGGTGCTGACGGCCCAGGGGCTGGACGTGACCTTTTACAACGCGTCGGACCCCACCGGGCTCGGCTGCGACGACTTTCTGGCGCTGGCCGAGGCCAACCCCCTGTTCCACTACCGCAGCCGGGTCTCCCCGGCGACCCTGGCGGAAGAGCTGCGCGGCTTCGACCTGGGCCTGCTGGAGTACTCGCCCGGCCCCATCAAAAAGATGCCCGCGTACTTCGCCACCAACATGCAGCTCAAGCTCTTCGCCTATGTCCAGGCCGGGCTGCCGGTGCTGGCCGTGCCGGAGCTCGCCTTCTGCCACGAGCTTGTGACAAGCCGGGGGCTGGGCCTGAGCATCGCCCTGGAGCACATGGACACCCTGGCCGAGCGGCTGCGGGACTTCGACTTCGCGGCCTGCCGGGCCAACCTGCGCGAGTTCTGCGCGGAGATGGAAGTGGGGCGCCAGGTGCGCGCCCAGGCGGACGCGCTGCTGCCGCTGCTGGGCAAGCCCGCCGTGCGGGCCGGAAACGGGCTGGGACTTGGCCCGGAATATGCTTAACACAGCGTTGGGGACACACGGCCGCGGCAACGCGGCGCACCCCTCCGCGAGCCGCGCCCCCGCGCCCCGCGATGGCGCGATGACGCGCGCGCTACCCTAAAACCTGGACGGCAGACCATGGCGCATATTCAGCTCATCGGGCTTTCCGAAGCCAAAAGCCCGGACAACAAGGTCTGGAAGCTTCCCTACGCCTTTCCCATCATCATCCGCCAGCTGCAGAAGACGCGGCACAGCTTCGAGCACCTGGACACGCACATCGACAAGCTGACCTTCCCGGAACTGCTGGACCGGGTGGAGCGGTGCACGGCCCGCATCTTCGGCATCAGCGCCTGGTCCCACAACTATTCCCTGGTCAAACGCCTTTCCGCGCACATCCGCCAGTGCTTCCCGGATGCGCTGATCATCGTCGGCGGGATCATCTCCGGCAACGACGAGGTGCTGCTCACCAAGACCGATGTGGACATCGTCTGCACCGCCGCCGAAGGCGAGTTCGTCCTGCCCGAGCTGCTGGACTGCGCGGACCGTGGCGGCGCGGGCCTCGACCAGGTGGCCGGCGTAAGCTACCGGGACAAGGCCAGCGGGGAGATCGTCCGCACGGCCAAGCGCGCGGTGATGACCCCCAGCCAGTACCGCCAGCAGGACATGCCCGCCTACGAGTACTTCGACGCGACCCTGCACGAGATTTCGCGCAATCTTTCCGAGCGCACGAACCAGCCCATCCAGGCCTTCCAGCTGCTGACCATGCGCGGCTGCCCCTTCCGCTGCACCTTCTGCGGGCACCTGCACGGCCGCCGCTTCCTGCGCAAGAACTGGGACCAGTTCTTCGACGAGGTGGAGTTCCTGGTGCAGCGCTACGGCTTCACGGGCTTCTTCAGCACCGACACCAATCTCTTCCTCAACGAGCGCGAGGTGGACGAATACTGCCGCCTGTACCGCGAGCGGGGCATGAAATTCCTCATGGCCGCGGAGCTGCGCCTCACCTTCGGGACCGAGGCCATGTTCCGCAAGCTGCGCGAGCACGGCGTCATCGTCATCCTCTTCGGCTTCGAGTCCGGCAGCCAGGAAATGCTCGACCGCATGCAGAAGGGCATCCAGCTCGACGTGGCCTGGGACATCATCCAGGCATCCCTGCGGGCCGGCAGCATCATCCACGGCAACTACATCTTCGGCACCCCGGGGGAAAACCAGCGCACCATCGGCGAAACGCGCGACTTCCTGGTCAAGCTGAGCCTCGCCATCGACAGGCAGAAGGAGGAGTTCGCCCAGAAGGGCCTCTTGAACACCTCCGGCTACGGCTGGTCGGTGCTCACCCTCGCGCCCACCTCCAGGCTGTACGCCCAGGCCAAGCAGGCGGGCCTGCTGGAGGACGAGGAAGCCTATCTCATTTCCCTCGGCCGGGAGGAGCTGATGCGCCTGGCCGAAGGCAGCAGCCAGAAGATCATCCTGGTCCAGGAGGGCGGCGACATCAACATGAGCGGCTTCAGCTCCCGCGAGGCGCTGGGGCGCTATGTGAAGTACTCCCTGGCCCTGGTGCAGCTGCGCGTGTGCCTGGCGCGGTTCACCCCCGCGGACACCGGGAAGCTGCTGGGCCACTGCCGCGACACCCTGGGCCTGCTGGCGCGCTATCTTCTCCGTGCCTGCGCCGACAGGCTCCACGGCCGCCGCCCCTACCCGGCGGGCCCGGCCCCAAGCCCCAAGGCGCGCCCCGAAGCGCAGGCCACGGCCTGAAGACACAACCAGAGGACGGTGCCATGAACATTCTGCTGTGCTCCGGCGCGCCGCGCTCCAGCCGCGTACGGGATTTCCTGAAGACCCGCTGCCAGCGCCTGCTGGAAACCTCCGCCCCGGTGGACCTTGCGGCCCTGCGCGCGGACAAGGTCGACTGGATCGTCTCCCACGGTTACGGGCCCATCTTCCGCGAGCCCGCGCTCTCGGCCTACGCCGGCAGAATCGTGAACATCCACAACACCTACCTGCCCTGGGGCCGCGGCATCATGGGCAACGTGTGGAGCTACTTCGACGACACGCCCAAGGGCGTCAGCCTGCACTTCATCGACGCGGGCATCGACACGGGCGAGATCATCACCCGGCAGCTGGTGGACCTGCCCCAGGACGCGACCCTGCAAAGCTCCTGGGACCTGCTCATGACCGCCCTGGAGGACCTGTTCATCGCCAGATGGGACGCCATCGTGGCCGCCGACGGGCAGGCGGGGGGGCGCACCCAAGCTCAGGCACGCCTTCCGGAGATCGGCACCTACCGCAGCCGCGCGCAGTCGCAGGAGCTGCTGGCCCTTTTCCCCAAGCGCTGGGCCACCCCCGTGGCCGAGGTGGCCGCCTTGGGCCGCGAATACCGCGCCGATCCCGAAGCCTTCGAACGCACCCACGGCCTGGTCGTAAATCCGCGCCAGCTGGAGCAGCCGGACGGCTCCGCCCAGGAGTACGCCGTCACCCTGTGCCAGGCGCGGATGCGCCCCCCGCAGCAGGAGGCCCGGCCGGAAGGCACGGTGCTTGAGGCCGTGGAGGCCACCCCGGACGACAAGCTCGTCAACTGGCTGTGGGTGAACGACCCCGTCACCCGGCGCATGTTCAAGCTGAACGACTACATCGGTTGGGGCGAGCATTGCCGCTGGTACGAGGGCCTGCTGCAGGACCCGGACAGGCTCCTGTGCATCGGCCGGGTGGGAACGGAACGCATCGGCAACGTGCGCTTCGACCGCCGCTTCGACGACGTGTGGGAGGTGAGCATCAACATCGCCCCGGGCTGGCGCGGCAAGGGTCTGGGCGCGCAGCTCATCGCGAAGTCCATCGACCGCTTGCTGGCCAAAAAGCCCGTCACCCGGCTGTACGCCATGGCCAAGACCGTCAATGGCCCGTCCATCGCCAGCTTCAGGCGGGTGGGCTTCCCGGTGAAGACCCCGGAACCCGGCTTCCCCGGCCTGGAGCGCTTCGATCCCGGCACCGAGGTGTTCATGGAGAAAATCCTCCAGCCGCTGGGCTGATCCTGCGCCCGCCAGCCCGCCAGCCCCGCGCGAAATGAAAAGAGGGGCGCCCCCCCTTGCGGCGGGCGCCCCTCTTTTCATTGGCCATCGCGCCTAGGGCTTTTCCAGAATGAACAGGGGCTGGATGTCGCCGCCCGTCTCGAACTGGTCCTCGGAAAAACCGAAGCTGTCCTTCAGCTTCCATCCCTCCATGGCCTTGGCCAAGCGCACCGGTCCGTATACCCGGCAGTGGTTGTAGCGCAGCGCGTCCGCGCCCACGGGAACGGAGAGGTAAAGCAGCCCTCCGGGCTTCAGCACCTGCAGCGTGCGCTGCATGGTCTCCAGGTCGCCGTTGGGATTGATGGGATCGCCGTATGCGCCAAGCCCATCGTGCTCCATGGAGGAGATGGAGAGGCAGGCATCAAAGGCGTTGGTCTGGCTCCACGCCTCCTCGCTGGAGATGATCTTGATGCGGTCGCTGGTGGTGACGAGGTTGCCGTAGTCCACCACATGCGGCACCGCGCCATGCGCGACGCACATGGATTCGTACCAGGGGCAGTTGGAGCCGATGATCAGGACGCGCTTGCCCGCCAGGCTGTACTTGCGCAGCGCGCTGTAGATCCACTGGTCCGTGACGCCGTAATACGCGGATTTCTCTTCCTTGATGAGGGGGATGTACGAGTCGATCTCGCGGTCTGTGTAGATGATGGGGTGGTTAATCGGCCTGGTGGCGTTGAAGTACTCCTGCTTGAGCTTCACCTTCCCCTGCATGGTGAACGCGTCCAGGAGTTCGTCGGGCACCGTGCTGGGCGGGGCGGGCGGATACACCGGCTTGCCGTACAGCAGCTCCATGGCCGCCTCGTACTGGTTGTTGCGCTTGGTCAGCATCCATTCCAGATAGTCGATCTTGCCGTTCAGGTTCTCCAGCGTGTCGGGGGCCACGCGGTTCTGCTCCACGCGGAAAAGCTCGCGTTCCAGGTACAGGAGGTGGCATTCGGCGATGCCGGCCGCCTCCAGGACCTTGAAGGCCTGGCGGTAGCTGCCCAGGGCCAGCACGACCAGATCGAAGGCCACGGGCCTGGAGCCAAGCTCCGCGGGGGAAACGATGGGGAGATCGCAGAACGTGCCCGTCTTCTGCCCGTCGATGAAGCCCACGGCCTCGATCCCGGCGTCGCGAAGCTTCTCGAGCACCATTTTCCCGAACTCCCCGGCCCCGTAGATCAGGACGCGGGAGCGCGCCGGAAGCTCCTCTATGAGCGAAGCGTGGACCTGCATATGCTTTCCCCCTTGTGCGGTTGTGTCGTTCATGGCTGGGTTGTTCTTGTCGAAACGGCCTTAGGGCCGCAGCTCCGCAGCTGCCCTGTCCGCCGCCTCCCGGGCGGACAGCACGCGCGCGCCCTGCGGCCGGGCGAAGAAATGCGCCAGGGGCGCGAAATCGCTGATGGTATGGATGCAGAAATTCTCCGGCGCGTAGAGCTGCTCCCACAGGGGATGCCCCTCGGCCACGAACACGCCCTGGGCAGTGGTGAAGCGCCTGTCGTCGGCCTCGGGCACGAAGTCCGGGCAGCCCGCCGGGGAGCGCTGCCGCCAGAACCCGCTCGACTTGGGATGCCCGCCCCAGGCAATGAAGGCCGGGGCCAGCCGGGCCTCGCGCAGGGCGGCCAGCAGATACTCGCGGTCGTGCTCCGGGGTCTCGAAGCCGAAGCATTGGGCAAAGACCAGCCCGCCCGGCGCCAGCACGCGGGTGAACAGCGCCAGGTAGTCGCGCAGGGCCTCGGCCTCGAACTCCAGCATGGCCGCGTTGCAGACCACGAGATCGAAGCCCTGGCCCCCTGCGGCCGGGGACGCCTCCCGCGCCAGATCGCCCAGGCGCCACCAGGGGTGGTGCGTGGCGCGCGCAGCCGGAAAAGAGGACACGGCCGGAGCCGCGGCCTCCGCCCCGGCGCTGAAGTGGGCGCTGCCGCCCCGGGGCGCCAGCTCCTCGCGGAAGCCCGCGCCGAAAAGATGCGCCAGCAGGTGGTGCTGCAACAGGTAGAAGCTCTCCGTGGCCTCCACCGCGGCATAGTGTTCCAGCTCCGGGTGCCGGGCCAGGAACAGCGCCAGATAGCCGCAGCCCGGGCCCACCTCCAGTACGCGGCGGAACCCCGGCGAAAGCGCCTGCAGCTTGCGGTAGGCCGCCAGCATGGCCGTCACCGTGTCCAGCGGCAGCACGGGCGCGCGCTGGCCGAAGTGGGCCAGCTGGAAGCGCACGGCCTCGGCCAGGGCCTGGGCCAGCAGGGTCTGCTCGGGCTCCGTCAAGCCGCCCAGCTCCTGCTGGATGGCCTCGAAACGGCCCTCCTGCATGGTGTCGAGCAGCATGCCCAACTCGTCCAGGCTGTCCACGCGCACGGGGAAGGCCATGCGGTTGAACAGGGTGGCCCCGTGGCGCTGGGCCAGCCGCCAGTTGGGCAGCTGCGCCTTGGCGCGGGATTCCTCGCGGCGGTACTGTGCGGGGTCGAGCATCCTTCCTCCTTCTCAAATGTGCGTCAGGCTGGCTGCGTCTGCCCGCGCAGGCGGGCCTCCTGCCGGGAAAGCAGGGCGAGCAGATCGCCCAGCATGCGCCTGGCATACGAAAAATAGTAGCGCAGGCCCTTGGCGTTTTCCTCCGGGTCCTGGCTGGTGATCCAGTCGTAGAAATACAGCTGGGCGAAGTCCTCGTAGCGCTGCACCAGGTAGGACACGTTGTTCTGGTCGAACACGGCCAGGGCCTTGCGCCCCTGCTCCAAAAACGCGGCCTGGGGCAAATGCTCCAGGCTCTCCACCAGGCCCAGGCAGGCCCTGTGGCGGGCGGCTTCGGCCTGGACGAAGGCCAGGACGTTGCCCGGCACAGGAACGCGGCGGCGCGCCGCGTGGGCCTGGCGCAGGGCCTGGGGCAGCCGGCCCGTGGGCTCTATGGCCGGAGCCTCGTCGAACTCCACGGGCGGGGTGTCGATGATGCTGTCCTTGGAGGTGTTGACCACGGCGATGCCGCTTAGGCGGATCTCCTCCACCAGCCAGTGCTTCACGTCCAGGAAATTGAGGCTGGTGTAGCGCTGCCGCCCGAAGCGGTTCGTGAGCGGGTAGAGCTGCGGCCAGACGTTGTTCAGCTGGCGCGACTCCGGCACGTAGCCCAGGCCGGACTTGCCGGAGACGTAGCTCAAGGACCAGGGGTCGTTTGACGACAGGAGCGCCCCGGCCAGCACCACGCGCTCGCAGCCCAGGTGCCGCGCCAGCGAAAAACCCGTGGTAAGCACCGAGCCGTGCAGCCGCAAGCTGGGCCGGGGGCCGAAGAGATCGGGCCGCAGCGTGCCGAAGAGGAACTTCTGCGGAAACACGTCGCCCCCGAGGCTGGAAAGGCAGTGGGCCACCAGCATCACCGGGCGCAGCAGGGGCAGGCCCTCGAAGGTCTTGGCCACCTGGAGCGAGGTGTCGTTGACCACGCAGAAATGCGGCTTGATGCCCGCCGCGACAAGCGGCTTCAGGGCCGAGTTCACGGCGATGATCACCGCGCGGTCCTGGTTCCGGCGCAGAAAGTCGTACTGCTCGGCCAGGGCGGCCCCGGCCGCGGCCACGATGGCCGTTTCCCCCCGGAACAGGCCGCGCAGGGCGTCGATATCCGGGCACTCGGAGTAGGCCGGCAGGTTTTCATACACGTGCACCAGCTGGTCGTAGAACAGGTCCTGGGCGATGTCGCGGAAGGGAATGCTGCGCGCCAGGGACTGGCTGCCCAGGGGGTACACCCGCTCGCGGTAGAACACGGTCTCCACGTACTCGATGATCTCCGTGGCGTAGGCCGCGTCTTCCGGGTCCGCGCCCTCGGGCACGTAGAATACCGGAAAACCGGGCCGGAAGCCGCTCTGCGTCAGCAGGGCGGACAGGGGCGGGTAGAATTCGTGCGCCCGGCCAAGGAACACCAGGGCCTTGTTCACCAGGCGCGTGGGCTCGACCTGGGCCAGGAAGCGGGCCAGGCGGCGCGGATCGCGCTCAAAGACCAGCAGCAGCACACCCTGTTCGGCCAGCAGGCGCTCCACCACCGGGGAGAATTCCGCGCCGATCACGCCTACGAAGCGCGTTTTTGCCAGCACCCCGTCCAGGCCCAGGGCCGGGTCCAGGGTCTCGAAGACCGGCGGGCCGCCGCGCACGGGCCGCGCATAGAACAGCTGTTCGAAGGACCACAGCGGCGTGTGCGGCGAGAACACGTGCCGCACGGGCGGAACATCCGGCCCTGCGGGGGCCAGGCACGGGGCGTCCTCGGCGCTCAACAGCGCGCCCATGTCCTTGAGCACCTGAAAATGGGCCCTGGCCTTCACCTCTGTCACGTCCGCATCCACTCTGCGCAGTCCTCCAAAAAAGTCATGGCATTAGACCCCATCTGCGGCTCCCTGTCCATCCGCCCGGATCTGTGGCGGACCGGACCATATTGCCAGGGGCCAAACCGGCCGATAGTGTGCGCAGCAATCGCCGCCCGGATCTCCATGCACACCGGATGCCAGGGCGAGCGGCAAAATCGTCCCGCAAGGAGCAGCGCATGAGCGCGGAACTGCACGAACAGATCAATCGCCTTGGACCCTGGTACCACAAGATAGCCTTGCCCGGCGGCGCGCTGACGCCGGGCAACGACTGGGAGCCCCTGTGGGACAACATCCGCCGGGCCACCAGCGGCGTGGACTACACGGACAAGCGCGTGCTGGACATCGGGTCCATGGACGGCATGTGGGCCTTCGAGGCCGAGGCGCGCGGCGCGGCCGACGTGCTCACCGTGGACATCGGCGTGTCCAGCGCGCAGCGGCTGTTCTTCTGCCGCGAGCAACTCAAGAGCAGGGTGAC
This sequence comes from uncultured Desulfocurvus sp., assembly GCA_964446455.1. GTDB lineage: Bacteria > Desulfobacterota > Desulfovibrionia > Desulfovibrionales > Desulfovibrionaceae > Humidesulfovibrio. The sequence continues at coordinate 2,684 of CAYUOW010000032.1, read as the reverse complement.
GCCCTTCTTCAACATCGCCATCGAGCAGCTGGAAAAAAATAAAGGCATCCTCGGCGAATTCGACATCATCCAGCACCTGGGCGTGCTCTACCACCTGCCCGACCCCTACGTGTCGTTCCCGCAGTGCCGGTCGCTCATGCGTCCCGGCGGCCTGCTGGCCGTGGAGACGGCCTTCATGGCCAACATGCCCATGTCCTGCATGGTCTTCAACGGGGTGATGCCCGCCGACGCGGACAACGACGACGGGAGCTACTGGTGGCGCATTTACAAGGGCGCGCACCCACAGTGGGCCCCCAGCCTTTCCTGCCTGCTGGAGATGCTGCTGCTGGCCGGATTCATCCCCGACGCGGCGAGCATCTCCGTCATCGAGCAGCCGGCCACGCGCGGCGTGAACGCCGACGCGCCGGGCACGCAGTACCAGCGGGGCCGCGTGGCCCTCATGGCCCGCGCCGCGGAGCGGAAGGAGATCACCAAGGATGTGGTGCGCGAGGTGCTTGCGGCCGCAAGGCCGGGAGCATAGGGGCGCGAAGCCCTAGGCCAGGGGCAGTTCCACCACGAAGACCGAGCCGTGGGGGCTGGCCGCCTCCACGCGCACCTGGCCCTTGTGGTCGGTGACGATGGAGCGGACGATGGTGAGCCCCAGGCCCGTGCCGGTCTTCTTGCGCGAGAAGTAGGGCTCGAACATGCGCGCGCGCTCCTCCTGGCTGAAGCCGGGGCCGTTGTCGGCCACGCTGATGCGCGCCAGGCCACGGGCGGGGTCGGCCGCGGCGCGCACGGCCACGGCGCCGTCCTCGCGGCCTTCCAGGGCCTCGGCCGCGTTGGTCAGCAGGTTGATGAACACCTTGCGCAGCCCCTCGGCGTCAAAAGGCAGACGCGGCATGTCCGCGTCGGCGTCCAGGGTCCAGTCGATGTCGCGGTGGGCCGTGGCAAAGGTGCCCACCACCTCGGCCAGCAGTTCGGGAAGGTTGCCTGGCACGAGCTCCAGCTCCGGCAGCTTGGCGTAGCCGGAGAACTCGCCCACCATCTGCTGCAGGCGCTCCACCTCGCGCACGATGAGCTCGGCGCAGTCGTCGAAGCTCTGGTCCTGGGCCACGCCGGAGAACTTGCGCTGCAGCCGCTGGGCCGAGAGCTTGATGGGCGTGAGCGGATTCTTGATCTCGTGGGCGATTCTTTGCGCCACCTCGCGCCAGGCGGCCATGCGCTGCATCTTCTCCAGCTCGGTGATGTCCTCGAACACGGCCACCAGGCCCGTGCCGCCCATGGCGTCGCCCGGGCCGTCGGGACCGCTGGCCCCGCCGCTCAAGCCCACCAGGTTCACCAAAAAACGCGCGCTGCGCTCCTTGAGCTGCAGATCGATCTGCCGGGTCCAGCGCGCCTCGGGCACCTTTGCCAGGTGCTTCAGGGCGCTGCCCAGGAGTTCGGAGAACTCGCCGTGCACCAGATGCTGGGCCTTGAACCCCACCAGCTGCTCGGCGTTGACGCCCAGCATGGCCTCGGCCGCCTTGTTCACGGTGCCTATGCGCCCGCTGGCATCGGTGGAGATGACGCCGGAGGTGATGTTGTCCAGCACGGCCTCGATGTAGCGGCCGCGGCGCTCCAGCTCCTCATACTGCTGGGCCATGCGCTCGTTGGCGTTCATCAGCCGCTTCTGGCCCGTGTCCAGGTCCTCGGCCATGTGGTTGAAGGAGCGCACGAGGGACCCCAGCTCGTCGTCGGAGGTGTCGTCCAGGCGCACGGAAAGGTCGCCCCTGGCGATGCGTTCCGTGCCGGCGGCCAGGGCCTGCACCGGGGCGCTGATTTCCTTGGCCAGGCGGAAGCCGAACCATGAGGCCCCGAGCACGATGAGAAGACTCATGACGCCCAGGGTGAGGTAGAGGTTCATCTTCCAGGGATATTTGAGCTTCCTGAGCTTCTTGTATTCGTCGAGCCCGCGCACCACCTGGTCCAGCTTGTACATCAGCCCGCCGCCGATGCTCTCGCCCACCACGAGGAAGCCCGCTCGGCCCTCGTCCACGGGCACCAGGCCCAAAATCAGGTCGTTGCCGGCGCTTGAAAGCATCACCGAGACGTAGCGCGGGTTCTTGCGCAAATCGTCCAGGTTCACCTTGCCGCGCGCCTCGGCCCAGACGCGGTCGAAGACCTGCGGCGGGTGCTTGTTCTGGTCCTTGCCCTCCGGCGTTATGACGCCGATGACCGCCAGGCCATACTCCCGCAGGGATTCCTCCAGGTGGTTGTCCATGGCCTTGCCGCCCCAGGTGAAGTGGTTGGCCGCCACCTGGTTTATGACCTCGCGGCCGCGCATCTCCACGCGGGCCTGGGCCGACTGGTAGAAGGCCCGGCCGATCTCCAGGGACTGCTCCATGGAGTCTTCCACCTGGGTCTTGAACCAGTAGTCCACGCTGGTCTGCACGAACTTGGCCGAGACGTAGAACATGAGCGCCACGGGCACCAGGGAGAGCAGGATGAAGGCCAGCACCAGGCGGGTGCGCAGCTGCGAGCCGAGCACGTTGCGGCGGCGCTCCAGCAGGAGCTTCACGCCGTTTCGGCCCACCACGAACAGCACCACCAGAAGCAGGATGATGTTCAGGTTCACCAGGCCCAGGAACAGGTAGGAGTTGACGCCCAGAAGCTTCAGCTCCACCCAGGTGAGCACCACGATGACCAGCACGCCGATGAGGGCGATG
>CAYUOW010000031.1:22980-26408 GCA_964446455.1 uncultured Desulfocurvus sp. | reverse complement strand
GAGCGATGCTCGTCCAAGCCCTTTTGTTTGCGGTGGGGCATTCGGCCGGAACCCCTTGCGTCACCAGCCCCCTTCCAGCGCAGAGGCCGTGTTCCGGTGGCTTTCGCACCGGAACACGGCCTCTGCGCCACCGGGATTCCAAAGGGCGCATGCCCTTTGGCCGCCGGAGGCTATTCTCTTGCTTTCCTCTCCGCCTATGCCGCCTACGCCACCTTGCCGCCGTCGTCGACAGCGCCGCTGGCGGTCAAAAGGCGCGTCACCTCGGCGTCCTTGGCCACCAGGATCATGCCCTGGCTCTGCACGCCGCGCAGCTTGCGCGGGGCCAGGTTGGCGACGACGACGACCTGCTTGCCCACGAGGTCGTCGGGGCTGAAGCGGTCGGCCAAACCGGCCACGATCTGGCGCGGTTCCGGCTCGCCCAGGGCGACCTTGACGATGAGCAGCTTGTCGGCATCCGGGTGCTTGGAGGCTTCCAGCACGGTGCCCACGCGCAGGTCCAGCTTCTGGAAATCGGCGAATTCGATGTTCTCCTGCGGTCCGGCCGGGGCGGGCGCCTCCTTGGGAGCTTCCTTGGCCTTGGCCTTCTTGACCTCGGGCGCGGGGGCTTCCTTGGGGGCCGGGGGCGTGGGCTCGGGCAGCTCCACGCGCGGGAACAGGTTGGAGGTCTGCGCCACGCTGACGCCGCTCTCCAGCACGCCCCAGACTTCGGGCTCCTTGGGCAGGGAAAGCTTGGCCAGGTCGAAGGGCATGCCAAGCTGCTCCTGCATCTTCACGCTGGCCTCGGGCATGACGGGCCACAGGTGCACGGCGACCTTGCGCATGTGCTCCAGCACCACGTACATGACGGTGCCCAGGCGGGCCATCTGCTTGTTCTTGTAAAGGGTCCAGGGCGCGGTCTGGTCGATGTACTTGTTCAGCGCGCGGACCAGCTCCCACAGGGATTCCAGGGCGCGCGCGGTGCGGAATTCGCCGAAGTTTTCCTGGAAGCCCTGCATGGCTTCCAGGCCCAGGTGCTTCAGCTCGGCGTCCTCCTGGAACTCCTCGGCGGGGCTGGGCACCTTGCCCTCGAAATACTTGTGCGTCATGGCCAGGGCGCGGTTGAACAGGTTGCCCAGGTCGTTGGCCAGGTCGGCGTTCAAGCGGCCCACAAGGGCCTCCTCGGTGAAGGAGGCGTCGCTTCCGAAGGCCATCTCGCGCAGGAGGAAATAGCGGAAGGCCGAGGCTCCGTAGGTGTCCACCATGCGCTGGGGTTCGACCACGTTGCCAAGGGATTTGCTCATCTTGGTGTCGCGCACCAGCCAGTAGCCGTGCACGTTCAAGGACTGGTAGGGCGCGAGGCCCGCGGCCTTCAGCATGGTGGGCCAGAACACGGCGTGGGGCTTCAGGATGTCCTTGGCCACGATGTGGTTGGCGGCGGGCCAGAACTTCTTGAACTTGTCGCCGCGCGGGTAGCCCAGGGCGCTGACGTAGTTCAGCAGGGCGTCGAACCACACGTAGCACACGAAGTCCGGGTCGAAGGGCAGCTCGATGCCCCAGGTGAGGCGGCTCTTGGGGCGGGAGATGCACAGGTCCTCCAGCGCGCCGGATTCCAGCAGGCTCAACACCTCGTTGCGGTAGCGCGCGGGACGGATGAACTCCGGGTGCTCGTTGATGTGCTCGATGAGCCAGCCCTGGTACTTGGACATGCGGAAGAAGTAGTTCTTCTCCGCGATGTATTCCGGCTTGGTCTTGTGGTCCGGGCACATGCCGTCCACAAGCTCCTTCTCGGTGTAGAAGCGCTCGCAGCCGAAGCAGTAGTGCCCGCCGTACTCGCCGAAGTAGATGTCGCCGGCCTCGTACACCTTCTGCAGCACCTTCTGCACGGTCTTGATGTGCTCGGGGTCGGTGGTGCGGATGAACTGGTTGGGCTTGGCCCCCACGATGGGCGCAAGGCCGCGGAACAGGCCGCTGATCTGGTCGGCATACTCCTTGGGCGACTGGCCGGCGGCCTCGGAAGCCTTGGCGATCTTGTCGCCGTGCTCGTCCGTGCCGGTGAGGAAATAGGATTCCTCGCCCATGAGCGAGTGGAAGCGCGCCACGGAGTCCGCCAGGATTGTGGTGAAGGCGTGGCCCAGGTGCGGCTTGGCGTTGACGTAGAAAATGGGGGTGGTGACGAAAAAGCGGCTCAAGTGGCTTCTCCTTGAAGCGTTTGCCGGGCGGCGCCGCAGTCGGCTGCCCGCCCGGCCCTCTGCGGCCCGGGTTTGGGCCGCGTTGCGCAGATGGTGTGCGTCGTTTGAAACCAGCCCAGCCGACTACGCGGGCTTGGGTCCCTTGCTCTTGCGGCGTTTGCGCCGGGGGCGCGTGCGTTCGCGGGCCTCGCCCTCGCCGCCTTCGGCGCGGGGCTGGGCGGCCGGGCGCTGTTCGCCCTCGGCCCGGGCCTGTCCTTCCTGGCGCTCGGGACCACGTTCGGGCCGGTCCCCACGTTCGGGACGTTCCGGCCGGGCGGGACGCTCGGACCTGTCGGGCCGGTCGGTCCTTTCGGGCCGGTCCGATTTTTCGGAACGCTCGTTCCTGTCTGGCCTGTCCGCTCTATCGGGTCTGTCGGTTCTGTCGGGCCGGGGGCCGCGCTCGGTCCTGGCCGGACGCCCGGTGGACACGCGGCCGGAGGAACGGCCCTGCCGTCCCTGGCCTTCGGAAGCCTGGGCGTCGGTTTTGGGCTCGGCCGGGGCATCGCCCGGCTGGCGGTTCAGCATTTCCTTCCACTCGTCCAGGGTGAACTCGCGTTCGCCCGCGTCCTCCACCCAGACCGAGATGGATTTCTTGAAGAAGTTGGCGCGCAGCACCTTCACGGAGCCGATGGGCGTCTGGATGCGCTTGCCGATCTTGGGGCACTGCTTGTGGAACTCCTCGTAGCCCTTCTGCTCGTAGCTCAGGCAGCACAAAAGCCGCCCGCAGATGCCGGAGATCTTGGCCGGGTTCAGGAACAGGTTCTGCTCCTTGGCCATCTTGATGGTCACCGGCGCGAACTTGCGCAGGAAGCGGCGGCAGCAACACACCTGGCCGCAGTTGCCTATGGCGCCGATCATCTGCGTCTCGTGGCGCACGCCGATCTGGCGCAGCTCGATGCGGGTGTGGAACTCGCGCACCAGGCTCTTGATGAGTTCGCGGAAATCGATGCGGTTGGGCGCGGTGAAGAAGAAGATCATCTTGCTGCGGTCGTGCAGCACCTCCACGTCCACCAGCTTCATGTCCAGGTTCTGGGAGCTGATGCAGCCCCGGCAGAAGGCAAAGGCCCGGCGCGCCAGGCGGCGGTTCTCCGCGTGGACCTCGAGGTCGCCCTCGGTGGCCAGGCGGGAGATGGTCTCCAGGCCCTTGGTGCTGTGGGGAATTGGCTGGGTGGTGGCCTGGTCGCTGGCGAAAAGCGCCACCGGGCTGCCGCTTGTTCCCCC
>CAYUOW010000031.1:0-22880 GCA_964446455.1 uncultured Desulfocurvus sp. | reverse complement strand
GTTCTGGCTGTGCCGGGGCAGCGGCAGGCTGCGGCGCGGGCGTGACGGCGGTGGCGTACGTCTCCTGCCGGTCATAGTCCGGCTGCGGGGAGCCGTCCGGGGTTTTGACCGTGGCAATGCGGCCCAGGGCCTGGCCCTGGTCCGTCTCCACCAGCACGTGCTGTCCCACGCGCAACACATGAAGGCCGGAGGCGAAGTAGCACACCGGCCCGTGATCGCTGAACTTGATCCCGAGAATTTGACTCATGCACCATCCTGGCGGGAGCAAAGCGCTGCCCGACGCGGCATCCTGTAGCCGACTTTTGCGCGAAATTCAAACACCGCCGCGCGCGGCCGTCAGCCCAGAAGCCCGTGTTCGTCGAGCTCGGCCATGAGCCGGGCCTCTTCAATAGGTTTGACCAAAAAGCAGTCCGCGCCGCCGAGGAAGAAGGCCTCGTTGGTCTCCCGGTTGTCCTCGACCATGCTGACCACGAAGACCACGCTACGGTCCGTGCCGTCAATGCTGCGCTCATCCTCAAGCGCGCGCATTTCCTGCAGTGCCTGCTGGCCGTCCATCTCCGGCATCACGAGGTCCATGCACACCAGATCGTAGGGACGTCCGTCCTCAAGCGCCTTCTTGAAGGCTCCCACGGCCTCTTCTCCGTTGACGGCGATGTGGCATTCCGCCACGGCCCGGAGCATGTCGTGCAGAACCACTCGGCTGTAGAAGTCGTCGTCCACGATGAGCGCGCGCATCTTCCCCCTCCTTGTCACCGGATGCATGCAAAGGCCGCCTCATGCGGCAGGTGAAGGTGTTGCACGTATGGGGGGAGAAATCAAGTGCCGCAACGGTTTGGACCGCCGCCGGCCGGAGGGCGCCAGGAGAGTCCAGGCTCAGACGGAAAAGTCCCGGCTCCAGCCCTGGCGGAGCGCCAGGCATTCCGGGTCCCCGGGGCTGGAAAGCAAGTCCTGGCAACGCTTCAGCAGCAGGTCCTGGGCCTCGTCCGTGCGTTCCTGATTGTGGTGGAAAAGCCCCAGGGTCCCTACCCCGGCCTCGCGGGCCAGGCGGGCGGCATCGGCGAAATGCGAGTGGCCCCAGCCCCGGCGCTGCGGGTATTCCTCGGGTGTGAACTCGGCATCGTGGATGAGCAGGTCCGCGCCCTGGCAGAAGACCGCGTATTCCTCGAAGGAGAGCCCGCCCCGGTGCCGCAGCGAAAGCTCGTTGTCCGTCAGGTAGACGAGGCTCCTGCCGTTCTCCTCGATGCGGAAGCCCGCGCCCCTGTTGGGATGCGAGGCGTCCACGCGGCGCACCAGCAGGCTGCCCACACGCAGGGTGTCCTCCGGTAAGGCCAGCACCGAGAGTTCCGAGGGCACCTGGTCCAGCGGCACGGGAAAAAAGGGCGGGCGAAGCGCGCGGGACAACACGCGCATTAGGTCCATGCTGGCGTCCCTGATGCCGCCCAGGGCCAGCCGGGCCTTGGGGTCGTACAGGGGCTTGAAGAACGGCAGGCCCTGGATGTGGTCCCAGTGATAGTGGCTGAAGAGCAGGGTCACGTCGTTGCGCCCTTGGGCCGCCAGCTCGCAGCCCAGGGCACGGATGCCGGTGCCCGCGTCGAGGATCAGGATGTCGTCGTTTTCAGAGCGGATTTCCAGGCAGGAAGTGTCGCCGCCATAGCGCAAAAAATCCGGCCCGGAAACGGGAATGGAGCCGCGAGCGCCCCAGCAGCGTACCTTCATGAGGATCTCGATCCGGCCTGCAAGCCAGGGAAGGGCATCTTATACACCATATTCCTTTCTACCTTGGATAAAAAACAATGGCAAGGGCAGGCGGCAACTGGCATGGGTGCAGGCTTTGCTTCCCGCGCGCTTTCCGGTAATGAAACGGGGAATACGAGGGCCGTGCGGCGCAGCAGTTTTCCGCCCGGCGCGAAGCCAAGGAGCCAAGCACCGTGAAACACACCATTTCCGCCCTGGTCGCCAACCGCAGCGGCGTGCTCGCCGACATGGCCGAGGAATTCAAGCGCCGCGGCCTGAACATCCGCAGCATCTCCAGCGGCGAGACCGAAAACCCGGAAGTCTCGCGCATGGTCATCTGCTTCGAGTCCCCGGACGACCTGAACGGCGACGACACCGGCGGCGTCATCGAGGCCGTGGGCCGCATGCCCTTCGTCATCCAGGTGGACGACCTCTCCCGCCGCGAGTTCGTGGACCGCGAACTGGTGCTCATGAAGATCCGGCGCGACTGCGAGAGCCTGTCGCAGCTCATGCAGATCCTGGAGGTCTTCCGCGCGGGGGTGGTGGGCCTGGGCGAAAAGAGCATCACCATCGAGCTCTCCGGCGATTCCGAGCGCGTGGAGGGCTTGATCCGCATGCTTTCGCCCTTCGGCATCCTTTCCATGGCCCGCACGGGCAAGATCGCGCTCAAGCGCGGCGACGAGTAGGCCAGTGAAAAGCCTGGACGACATCATCCGGGCCGTGCAGGCGCATGGCAGCACCATGCGCGTGGCCATAGCGCCCTGCGCGGAGCGCTTCGTGCTGCGCGCCGCCCTCATGGCCGCGGAAAAAGGCCTGGCGAGTCCCGTGTTCATCGGCCACCGGGAGCGCGCCTGCGCCGCGGCGGAAACCCTCTGCCCAAACTTCGCGGACTTCGAGTTCATCGACTGCCAGGACGACAACGAGGCCGTGGCCAAGGCCGTGGATCTCTACCGCCAGGGCAGCGTGCAGCTCATCATGAAGGGGCTGGTCTCCACCTCCACCCTGCTCAAGGCCGTGCTGGCCAAGGACGCCGGGCTGGTGACCCCGGGCGGCATCCTGAGCCTCGTCTCCGCCTTCGACGCGCCCCAGCACCCCCAACATCCAGAGACCTCCGGCGAGCCCCGGCTCATGCTGCTCACCGACGCCGGGGTGAACATCCGCCCCAATCTGCAGCGCAAGATGGACATCCTGAAAAACGCCATCGCCGTGGCCCGCGCCCTGGGCATTGCGCGCCCGCGCGCGGCCGTCCTGGCCGCCACGGAAAAGGTGAACTTCCCGGCCATGCCCGCCACCCTCGACGCCGACCTGCTGGCCAAGATGGCCGACGACGGCGTGTTCGGCGACGCGCTGGTGGCCGGGCCCCTGGCCCTGGACCTGGCCGTGTCGCCGGTGTCCGCCAGGCTCAAGCGCATCGACAACCCCGTGGCCGGACACGCGGACATCCTGCTCACCCCGGACATCGAGTCCGGCAACATCCTGCACAAGGCCCTGAGCACCCTGCTGAACATCCCCCTGGCCAGCGTGGTGGTGGGCAGCAAGGTTCCGGTGGTGGTGCCTTCTCGCGGGGATTCCGAGCAGTCCAAGTTCGTGTCCATCGCCCTGGCGGTCTTCCTGGCCCAGCACTACGGGGCCGCCGCAGCAGCCCCAAACGCATGAGCATCCGTGACATGAGCGACACCAACGATCCCCGCATCCTGTGCACCGATCCGCGCATTCTGTGCATCAATCCCGGCTCCACCTCCACCAAGCTGGCCGTGTTCCAGGGCAAGGCCCTGGTGTTCAGCGAGGAAGTGCGCCACGCCAAGGACGAGCTCACCGCCTGCGGCGGGTCCCAGGCCCAGTTGCCCATGCGGCGCAAGGCCGTTGAGGACGCCCTTTCCCGCCACGGCTGCCCGGCCAGCTTCGACGCCATCGCCGGGCGCGGCGGCCTTTTGCGCCCCCTGCCCGGCGGCGTGTACGCAGTGGACGACGTGATGCTGGACGAACTGGCGCGCAACGCCCATGGCGAGCACCCCTGCAATCTAGGCGCGCCCCTGGCGCTGCTCTTCGCCCGGGCCTCCGCCTGCCCGGCCTATGTGGTGGACCCGCCCGTGACGGACGAGCTGCGCGACATCGCGCGCATGACCGGCCTGCCGCGCATCCGGCGGCGCACGGTGTTCCACGCCCTTTCGCAGCGCATGGCCGCGCGCCTCGCGGCGGAGCGCCTGGGCCTCGACTATTACGACGCCAAGTTCGTGGTGGCGCACCTGGGCGGCGGCGTCAGCGTGGGCGCGCACGACCGGGGCCAAGTGGTGGACGTGACCAACGGCCTGGACGGTGAAGGCCCCATGAGCGCGGAGCGCGCGGGCGCCCTGCCCGCCCTGGTGCTGGTGGAGATGATTCAGAAGGGCGCGGACCCGGCCCTGCTGCGCCGGGAGATTTTGACTGCGGGCGGGCTGTACGCCCACACCGGCACCAACGACCTGCGCGAGGTGGAGGAACGCTTCCGCAAGGGCGAAGCCCACTGCGGGGCCGTCATCGAAGCCCTGGCCTACGCCGTGGCCAAGGCCGTGGGCGGCATGGCCGCGGCGCTTTTCGAGGATACGGAGGACGGCCCGGCCGCGGTGGTGCTCACCGGCGGCATGGCCCGCAGCGAATACCTGGTGGAACGCATCGCCAAGCGTGTGCGCTTCTTGGCCCCGGTGCTGGCCCTGCCCCAGGTGGACGAGCTGCTGGCCCTGGCCCGCGGCGCGCAGCTGGCCCTGGCCGGACGCGAAAAGATCCGCAGCTACGCGGCGCTGGTGCGCCGGGCGGAAGTCGACGGCGGCATGGGAGAGGACGCATGAAGCTTGATTCCGGCCAGCAGCGCGTGCTCGTGTCCATTGGGCTCATGCTCACGGTGCTGGTCTGCGGCACTGTGGCATTGATGCACGTGGAAGGCCTGCCCCTGGAAGACGCGCTCTATTTCAGCGTGGTCACCATGTCCACCGTGGGCTACGGCGACGTGGTGCCCTTCACCGGGGCCGGGCGCTTCGTGGCCGGGATCATGATCCTCACGGGCGTGGGCTCCTTCATGACCGCCATGGCCGCCACGGCGGACCATCTGCTTTCCCGCCGGGAACAGCGCGAGCGCATGGAAAAGCTGAACATGGTCATCGGCGTGTTCTTCAGCGAGGCGGGCACGACGCTGATGCGCAAGCTGGCCGCCCTGGACGGGAACCTGCCCGCCCTGCGCGCCGCCCTGCCGCCCCAGCACGATTCCTGGACGGACAAAAGCTTCGGCGCGTATGCGAACGCCCTGGCCGGGCACCCCTTCCGCGTCCGGGCCGACATTCCGGCCCTTGAGCGCATCAAGACCTTCCTGGGCGAAAGAAGCCCCCTGCTCATCCGCCTGCTGGAAAATCCCAACCTGCTGGAGCACGAGAGCTTCACCGACCTGCTGTGGGCCGTGCTGCACATCAAGGAGGAGCTGGAGTACCGCTTCGACCTGGCGGAGCTTTCAGACGCCGACAAGACCCACGTGCAGGGCGACCTGGAACGCGCCTACCGCCTGCTGGCCACCCAGTGGCTGGCCTACATGCGCCACCTGAAGGCCAATTATCCCTACCTGTTCATGACCGCCGCCCACCGCAACCCCTTCCTGGAGCCGGAGCGGCTGGAAGGCTAGGGCCGGGGCAGGCGCACCACCACCGAGGTGAAGCCGGGCTCGTCGGTGTCGAGCTCCACCGAGCCGTTCTGGGCCTTGGCGAAGAGCTGGGCCGAGTAGGTGCCCAGGCCCGTGCCGCCGGTCTTGCCGCTGGTTGCGTACTTGTCGAAGAACGATTCGCGGATGCCTTCCGGCACCTCGCCCCGGTTGCGGATGACGATGCGCGAGCACTCGCCCTGGGCCAGTTCCACCTCCACGCGCTCGCCCGGGGGCGAGGCGTCCAGCGCGTTCTGCACCAGGTTCACCAGCATGGGGTGGCACAGGCGCTCCTCGCCCCAGATGATGAAGCGGTCCTCCGGGCCCAGCAGCCGGGCGCCAAGCCGCACCACCACCTGCACGCGCTTGACCCGCGCGGAGTCGCTCAGAAGCGCGGCCACCTCGCGCAGTTGGGGCGCAAGGTCGCAGGCCGCGGGGTGGCTCTCGTACTGGCCGCGCTCGATCTTCATGAGGTCCAGGGACATGTCGATCTGCCGCAGCATGGTCCGGCCGCAGTCCTCGATGAGCTGCAGCACCTCCACCTGGCTGTCGCTCAGGTTGCCGTCGTTCTTCATCAGCACGGGCAGGTTGATGATACCGTTCAGCGGGGCCTTGAGGTCGTGGCGGATGATGCCGTCAATGTCGGCCTTGAGCTGCTCCAGCTCCTTGCGCTCGGTGATGTCCTGGATGAAGCCGGAGAGCAGCCGCGCGCCGTCCTGGTCGGCCCGGCGGCCCATGAAGCGCACCCAGGCCTGGGGTCCGCCGCCGCGCTCCAGCTTGAGCTCCAGGTCGAAGCTCTCGCCCAGTTCCTCGGCCCGCAGCAGAGCCGTGCGGAACAGCTCGCGGTCCTCCGGTGCCAGAAATTCCAGACGGCTCCAAAAATCAGGCATGGCGGCGCTGGCGCCGTCCGGTTCCGCTCCGCAGCCCAGCAGCCTGCCGGCCTCCTCGGTCCAGCCGCCCTGGCGCGTGTCCAGGTTCACCGTGAACCCGCCGATGCGCGCCATGGCCTGTGTTTGCCGCAACAGTTCCTGGCTGCGGGTCAGATCGGCCTCGGCGCGCCTGCGCTCGGTGATGTCGCGGATGACCACGATGGTGCCCATGAACTGCATGTCCTGCCACAGGCCGCAGGAGGACAGCTCGAAGCTGCGGCAGGCCTCGTCCGCCGCGCCGCCCGGCTTGGCGATGAGCCGCAGGTTCAGGTTGCGCGTGGAGCGCGGCAGCTGCCTGCGCTCGTTGATGAGCTTGGGCGGGTTGGCGGGGCTGACCCCGGTGCCCAAAAAGTGCGGCAGCACCTGCTCGCGGTCGTGGCTTTGCAGGTCCTCCGGGTGGAAAAAGCTGCTGAAGTGCTTGCCGCGCAGTTCCTCCGGCTCGTAGCCGATGAGCTCGCGGCTGGCGCTGTTCACCTCCACCAGACAGCCCTGGGGGTCGATGAGCCAGATGAGGTCCGGCGAGGTCTGGATCATGATGCGGAATTTTTCCTCGCTCTGGCGCAGGGCGTCGCGCACGCGCTCCAGGTCGGTGACGTCGTAGGAGATGGTACCCACGCGGTTCGGCCTGCCCTGCTCGTCGCGCAGGGGGAACTTGATGGCCACGAAGTGCCGCAGCTCGCCGTCAAGCGGCAGGGGGCGCTGGTAGGTCAGGGGCTTGCCCTGGGCCAGCACCTGCGCGTCCTCGGCCAGGATGCCCTTGGCGACCTCCTGCGGGAACAGCTCGTCCACGCGCCGACCCAGCACCGGCCGCCCCTGCTGGGAGCGCACCTTGGTGTGCATGCGGCTGGAGAGCACGTAGCGGCCCTCGGCGTCCTTGATGCTGATGAGAGCGGGCGAGTATTCCAGCAGGGCATGCAGCTTCTCCTGCTTGGCCCTCAGCTCCTGCTCTATCTTCTTGCGCAGGGTTATGTCCGAGACCATGGCCTCGTAGTAGGCCACCACGCCCTCGTCCGTGCGGATGGCCCGGGCGTCCATGGACAGCCAGACCTTGCCGCCGCTGGCGTGCTTGGCCGTGAATTCCAGGCAGGACACGGTGCCCTCGCGCTCCAGGCGCTCGATGACCTCGCGGCGCTTTTCCGGCTCGGCGTACACGTCGCGCCCGATGTCGCCCACCTTGCTGATGAGCTCCTCCGGCTCGCTGTAGCCCAGAAGCCGGGCCATGGCGCGATTGGCGTCGCGGATGCGCCCCTCCGGCGTGGCCTGGAAGATGCCCGCCACGGAGTTTTCGAAGATCTCGCGGTACTTTATTTCGGCGCTGGAAAGCCGCGTCGTGCGGTCCTCCAGCACGCCGGCCATGTGATCGAAGGCCAGGGCCAGCTCGCCCAGTTCGCCGCCGCCCTTGGTCCCGATGCGATGGGAGTAGTTACCCTCAGTGAGTTTCTTGGTGGCCAGCCACAGGGTCTTGATGTGGCGCAGCACCAGGGTGTTGCTGAAGGTCCAGGTGGCGGCCAGCACCACGGCGCACATGAGCCCGATGAAGCCCAGGTTGCGCACCAGGGCACGGTCCGCGGCGGCAAAGGCCACGTCGGCGGGCATGCCCACGCGCAGAAACAGGCCCCGGTCCTGGCTGGCGGTGAGGGGTGAGAGGAAATAGATGCGCCGCACCCCGTCCACGCCCTCGGACTCCCAGGTGTCGCGCCCCAGGCGCATGAGCTCCGGCAGGAAGCTTTCGGCCTGGGGGGCGCTGCGGCCCACGGCCGCGGGCTCGTCCGGGAAGCGGGCCAGGATGGTGCCGGTGCGGTCGATGATGGAGGCGGCGGCCCCTTCGGGCAGGGGCTCGTCGTCCAGCACGTCGCGCAAGCTGGAAAGCGTGAGCCCGAGCGAGAGCACAAAGCGGACCTCGCCGCCGGGCCCGCGCACGGGCATGGCCAGGGGCAGTTCGCCCGCCCCGGTCACGGGGTCGGGCTGGAAGTGGCCGATGGTGAAGAGGCCCGTGCCGACGGCCCTGCGGAACCAGGATTCCTCGGCACGTGAAATGTTCTCGCCCTGGGACTGCGAGGCGCACAGGGCGCTGCCGTCGGGACGGAGGATGCTGACGTTGCGGTGTTGGGGCTGGCGCAGGGTTTCGACCATGCGCAGGCAGGCGGCGGTGTCCGGCGCGTGCCCAGGGGCAAGCTGCGCCGCCTGCTTCATAAGCTCGCGCGTGCGTTCTATGAGTGCATTTCCAGAAGCGGCGTATGCTCTTGTGAGATGCCTGCTGCTTTCCACCGCAGCGGATTTCGCCTGCTGATGGTCTTCCATCGTCATGTACAGGGCCAGGCAAAGAACCGGAAGCATGGCCAGCAGGACGATTACCAGCAGTCTCGCCCGAAGGCCCTTGAGCACGCTGAAAGGCATGGGGAGACCTCCGCCTGACTCATGGAACAATCATAACACGATGCAAAACACATACAGCGTTTACCAACGCACATAAACGACATGTATGCATTCTGGGCGCTACCGCACTGCAAACCTGTAACCCTTCACAAAAGGTCGGAAATAGCATTGCCGCAGCAAAATGTTATCGAGAAATGTTTGAAAGAAACCGCAACTGCTGCCGCGCATCTGATCCTAGAACAGAGCGCGGGGAATCTGCAAGAGCAGAGAGGGGACAAAACGCGGAATTCCCCCACTGTCAAACGCCTCTTCTGCCCGCGTGGGCACCCAGAAAGCCCGGCGCGCCGCGTTTCGGATCAGTCCGAAAGATCGGACGTGCAGTGCGGGCAGCGCACGGCCTTGGTGCTGATGTTCATGGCGCAGAAGGGGCAGTCGCGCGTGCTGGGCGCGGCCTCCGGCTCCTCCTTCTTCTGCATGTCGCGCAGGCGGTTCACCGCGCGCACCACCAGGAAAATGGCCATGCCCACGATGAGGAAATTGATGACCGTGTTGGCGAAAAGGCCCAGGTTCAGGGTCACGGCCCCGGCCTTCTTGGCCTCGGCCAGGGCGGCGTAGGGGCCGGGCACCGCGCCGTCGCGCAGGATCAGGTACAGGTTGGTGAAGTCCACCCGGCCGAGCAGCAAGCCGATGGGAGGCATGAGCACGTCGTCCACCAGGGATTTGACGATGCCGCCGAAGGACGCGCCGATGACGATGCCCACGGCCATGTCCACCACGTTGCCGCGCATGATGAATTCCTTGAAGTCCTTCAGCATAATAAACCTCCTGCATCACGGTCCTGCGCCTTTGGGGGCGGCGCCCTGCCGGTACGTAGCATGCCCGGGCCGTTCGCGTCCAGCCGCCGGAGGGGCGGCGTGTAAATATCCCCAAGGGTTACGCCCCCCCTTGCTTTTGCCTGCCAGGGTGATAACAGCCCATTCAACACCCTCCACCATGCAGGTGAACATGCACGCCAAGCCGTCCCCCCCAGCGGTGAGCCTCAAACTGCAGTTCCCGAAACGGTCCGGCGCACGGCCAAAACCGAGCCTTACCGCGCGGGAGTTCACCCGCATCCTCGACAGCCTGACCGTGCCGGTTTTCGCCTCGGACAGACACGGACGCCTGACCTATGTGAACCAGGCCGCCTGTAGTGTGATGGGCAGATCGGCGGACGCCCTGCTGGGCGCGGCCGAATCCCTGTTCTTCCCGCCGCAGCCCGTCTCCGATCCCGAACAGACCGAGCGCGTGCTGGTGTGGAACGGCCGGGAGCATGTGGTCCACCTCCTGCGCGAGAAACTGCCGACAAGCTCCCGCGCCAAGGGGCTCACCGCCGGGCACATCCTCGACATCACCGCCCTGCGCGACACCGAGCTGGCCTGCGCCCTGCATCAAAAACGCCTGGAAGCCCTGGTGAACAACCTGCCGCTTCTGCTCCACGCCCACGACGAGGACGGGCGCATCGTGTTCTGGAACCGGGAATGCGAGCGCGTGCTGGGCTATCCCTCCAGCGAGGTGCTGGGCAACCCGGAGATCTTCGAGCGCCTGTACCCGGACCCGGACTACCGCGAGACCGTGCGCGAGTGGCACAGGGAACCCGGCGGCTTCAAGGACCGCGAGACCCTCATGCGCGCGGCCGACGGCAGCCAGCGCGTCATCGCCTGGACCCAGGCGCGCCAGGCGCAGCCCGTCACCGGCTGGGCCACGTGGGAATCCGGGGTGGACGTGACCGCGCGCAAGGCTGCGGAAAATGCCCTGGGCGAGGCCGAGCGCCGCGCCGACGCCCTGTTCCAGTCTTCACCTTTCGGCGTGCACCTCTACCGCCTGACCCCCAGCCGCAGGCTCATGCTGGTGGCCGCCAACCCGGCCGCGGACAAGATTCTGCACCGCGAGCACGCGCTCCTCGTGGGCCAGCCCATAGAGGCGACCTTCCCGGAACTCTCCTCAATCGAGCTGCGCCAGCGTCTTGCGCGCACCTGCACCCACGGCACGCCTTGGCAGACCGGGCCAGGCGGCTTCGGCGACGAGCACCTGGCCGGAGCCCTGGAGCTGCACTGCTTCCAGACCGAACCCGGCGTGTGCGCCTGCATGTTCCTGGACCACACGGAACAGCTGCGCCTGGAAACACGGCTGCGCCACCAGGCCCTGCACGACCCCCTCACCGGCATCGCCAACCGCTCGCTCTGTGTGGAACGCATCGACACCGCCCTGCAGCGAGCACGCCGCAGACCTGACTACCGCCACGCCGTCATCTACCTGGACCTGGACCGCTTCAAGCTCATCAACGACACCCTGGGACACACCGCAGGCGACGCCGTGCTGGTGGAGATAGCAGCCCGCCTGCGCGCCAGCGTGCGCGAACTGGACACCGTGGCCCGCATGGGCGGCGACGAGTTCGTGGTGGTCATGGAGGAATTCGACTCCTACAAGCGGCCCATCCAGGCCATCCGGCGCATACGCCAGACCATGGCCCAGCCCATTCCCGTGCACGGGCAGGAAATAACCGTCACGGCCAGCATCGGCCTGGCCCTGGGGCAGACCCCGGCCGCCAGCGCGGAGGAGGTGCTGCGCAACGCCAACCTGGCCATGCACCGCGCCAAGACCATGGGCCGCAACCGGGTCAAGAGCTTCACGCCCTCCCTGCTGGCCCAGACCATGAAGGTGGTGCGCCTGGAAAACGAGATGGAGCGGGCCATTGCCCGGGGCGAGTTCTTCCTGGAATTCCAGCCCATCATCCAGCTGGGCGTGGGGCAGCAGCTCTTCGGCTTCGAGGCCCTGGCCCGCTGGAAACACCCGGAACGCGGGCTCATCATGCCCGGCGAGTTCATCCCCATCGCCGAGGAATCGGGCAAGGTGGTGGAGCTGGGCTACTGGTCCCTGCGCGAGGGCTCGCGCATTCTGAACCGCTGGCGCGAGCGCTACCCGCACTTGCGCAACGCCATGCTCTCCGTGAACCTTTCGCCCCAGCAGGTGCCCAAGCCGGACTTTTTGCCGCGCATGCGCGAAATATTGCAGGAGACCGGCCTGCCCGCCAAGAACCTCAAGCTTGAGGTGACCGAGACCGCGCTGATGCAGAGCGGCACCCTGGTGCTGAACAAGCTGACCGAGCTGCGCGACATGGGCGTGAGTTTTTCCGTGGACGACTTCGGCACCGGGTATTCCAGCCTGGCCTACCTGACGCGCCTGCCGCTGGACCACTTGAAGATTGACCTCTCCTTCGTGCGCATGCTTGAATGCGGCCAGGAGAACCTGGAGATCGTGCGGGCCATCATCCAGCTGGCCACAAGCCTGCGCATGGACGTGGTGGCCGAGGGCGTGGAGACCTTGAGCCAGCAGGGCATCCTGCAGGGCCTGGGGTGCGAGTACTTCCAGGGCTATCTCTTCGCCCGGCCCCTGGCCGAGGACAAGGCCGAGGAATTCCTGCGCCGCTTCGACATGGCCCTGGGCCCCGTGCCCTCCGCCCTGCCGGGCCTCAACCCCAAGAACATGCCCTAGGGCCTGCCCGGAAAGCACAGCACCCAGAATGACCAGCCAATGCTAGACGGACCCGCCACAGCCGCCCTCACGGGCGCGGCCCTTGGCCTCTCGGCCGGGCTTTCCCCCGGCCCCCTGCTGGCCCTGGTCATCGTGCAGACCCTGCGCTACTCCGTGCGCGAGGGGGCCAAGGTCGCGGCCTCGCCCCTGCTGACCGACGCGCCCATCGTCTTGACCGCCCTGGCCCTCACCGCCGGGCTGGCCGGGCATCCCCGGCTGCTGGGCCTGTTGACCCTGTGCGGCGCGGCGTACCTGGCCTTCTGCGCCTTCGGGAGCCTGCGCTTCCGCCCCGGCGCCGAGGCCCCGGCCCCGGCGGAGCCGAAATCGCTGCAAAAGGGCGTGCTGGCCAACCTGCTGAACCCCAGCCCCTACCTGTTCTGGGGCGGGGTGGGCGCGCCGCTTCTGGCCCAGGCCTGGGCAACGGGCGCAGGCGCGGCCCCGGCCTTCCTGCTGGGCTTCTTCTCCTGCCTCATCGGCTCAAAGGTCTTGGTGGCATGGCTTACCGGGCGCTTCGGGCCGCTCATGGGCAGCCCGGCCTATGCCCTCGTCATGCGCGGGCTGGGCCTCATGCTGCTGGGCTATGCGGGGTGGTTCGGCGTCACGGCCTGGGGGCTCATCACGCGGTAGCGCGCGTCACACGCTCGACTTGGGCGGCAGGTAGTGCTCGCCGCCGGGCATGCGCTCGCACTCGCGGAACACGCGCAGCCAGCAGCAGGCGCAGCGCTCGGGGTCGAGCCGCTGCACCATCTGGGCGATGGCCACGCCCTCGGACTCGAAGATATGCTCGCCGCCCAGGCGCTTCAGGCACATGCCGCGGCGCAGCACCTCCAGAACATCCGTCTTGAGCGAGCAGAAGAACATGTCCCGGCCGGAGAGCTTGAGGCTCAAGGCCTCGTTGAAGAGCATATGGCAGCCGCTGGCGTCGATGAAATTGATGCCGCTGCCCACGATGAGGATGTGGCACTGCTCCGGGAAGGTCTCCATGATTCGGTGCAGCTCCTCTGAGATGTGCGTCACCGCGCCGAAGAAGATGCTGCCGTCCAGGCGCAGGATCTTGAGCTGCGGGCACTCCTTCACCGGCTTGCGGTCCACGTTCACCAGGGGACGGCGCAGGTTGTCCGGGTCCGGGGCCAGCACCACGAAGCTCGGGTGCGAGGTGCGCTTCAGGTACATCAAAAGCGAGAGGATGACGCCGCAGAAGATGGCGAACTCCATCTGCACGAACAGCGTGGCCAGGAAGGTGACGCCGAGCACCCCGGCCTCGCTCTTGTCCGTGCGCAGGATGTGCCGGATGCCGTGCTGGTCCACCAGGTTCACGGCCACCAGCAGGATGACGCCGCTCATGGCGGCCAGGGGCAGATAGGCCGTGAGCGGGGCCACGAGGAGCACGATGGCCGCCAGCAGAAGCGCGGAGAACACGGCGGCCAGCGGCGTCTTCGCGCCGGACTCGAAGTTGAGCCCCGTGCGCGTGAACGAGCCCGAGGACGCATAGGCCGAAAAGAAGCTGCCCACCACGTTGGCCAGACCCTGGCCGATGAACTCCTGGGAATTGTCGATCATCTGCTGCGAGCGCACGGCCACGGCCCGGGCGATGCTGACCGCCTCGGCCAGGCCCAGCATGGCGATGGCCAGCGCGCCGGGCACCAGATGGCGGACCTCGTCGAAACCCGGCACCGGCAGGGAAAACGGCGGCAGGGAGTCGGGCAGCGCGCCCATGAGCGCCACCCCGTGGGCGGCGCCGCCGACAAAGTGATTGCCAACGCTGGCCGCCAGCATGGCGATGAGCAGCGCGGGCAGCCTGGGGTTCACGCGGCGCACGACGAGGGCCACGAGCATGGTGCCCGCGCCCAGGCCCGTCACATAAGGGTTGAATTCCGGCAGGTGGTTGAACAGATGTCCCCAGGCCTTCACCACGCCGCCGCCATGGGGCACGGCCAGGCCGAAAAAACCGCCCAGCTGGCTGGTGACGATGAGGATGGCCGCCCCGGCGGTGAAGCCCGTCACCACCGAGTGCGAGACGAAGTTCACCACCGCGCCCATGCGCGCCAGGCCGAGGCCCAGCTGAAAAACGCCCGCCAGGAAGGTCAGGGTGAGCACCAGGCGGATGTACTCCGCGCTGCCGGGCTCGGCGAAGTGGCCAACGTTGGCCAGGATGACGAGGGAGATGGCCGTTGTCGGGCCGGAGACGAGGTGCAGGGACGAACCGAACAGCGCGGCGATGATCACCGGCACCATGGCGGCGTACAGGCCGTATTGCGGCGGCAGCCCGGCGATGGCCGCAAAGGCCACGCCCTGCGGCAGCACGATGACCGCGCCCGTGAGCCCGGCCCAGAGGTCGGCCTTGAGGGTGCGCCTGGTTACCTTTGGCCACCAGCCAAGAACGGGCAGGAAGCGCGGCGCGGCCTGCGCCACCTTCTGCAAGGCCGTTTTCGGCTGGGGCAGTTCACATTCTTCCATACGGTTCCGGGCGTCCCTGTGTGGCAATGGTTGCTTTTCCCATCCAATGCCCGTTTAACGCAACTGGCAGGCGCGCGCCAGTGCAATTTTCCCCGGCCCGGACGCATATTTTCAGGGTGTTGTCCGAAATAATGGACAGCCGGACAAAAATAATCTTGGAACAGGCCGTATTCCGCTCTTTACGGCGTTGCCCGATTTTTCGGACAAATTTGAATCGTGGCGATAGCGGATTCCCTGTTTAAAATTCAACACATTGAAATACAATACATTATTTTCACTCGTTCCTTTTGGCACACAAGTTGCGAAGTCGACGAAATTCATCTAGGTCCAGTGATACGCTACCAACCAGTCCAAAACTTCCATCTGAAAAGAGGGATACGAACATGGCGAAGAAAATGAAGACCATGGACGGCAACTCGGCCACGACGCACGTGGCCTATGCCATGAGTGAAGCCGCGGCCATCTACCCCATCACCCCGTCCTCCACCATGGGCGAGATCGCGGATGAAATGGCCGCCAAGGGCATGAAGAACATCTTCGGCCAGGTGGTGAACATCCGCCAGATGCAGTCCGAGGCTGGCGCCGCGGGCGCGGTGCACGGCTCCCTGGCCGCCGGCGCGCTCACCGCCACCTTCACGGCCTCCCAGGGCCTGCTGCTCATGATTCCGAACATGTACAAAATTTCGGGCGAACTGCTCCCGGGCGTGTTCCACGTCACGGCCCGCGCCATCGCCGCCCACGCCCTGTCCATCTTCGGCGACCACCAGGACGTCATGGCCTGCCGCCAGACCGGCTTCGCCATGCTCGCCTCCTCCTCGGTCCAGGAATGCATGGACCTGGCCCTGGTGGCCCACCTGTCGGCCATCGACGCCAGCGTGCCCTTCCTGCACTTCTTCGACGGCTTCCGCACCAGCCACGAGATCCAGAAGATCGAGGTCATCGACCCCGCCGACATGGCGAAACTGGTGAACCACGACAAGATCGCCGAGTTCCGCAAGAACGCCATGAACCCGGAGCACCCGAACCTGCGCGGCACCGCCCAGAACCCGGACATCTACTTCCAGGGCCGCGAGCGCTCCAACCCCTATTACAATGCCGTTCCCAAGATCGTCATCGAGAACATGAAGAAGGTGGCCAAGATCACCGGCCGCAAGTACAAGCCCTTCGACTACGTGGGCGCTCCCGATGCCGAGAACATCATCGTGGCCATGGGCTCCGGCTGCGAGACCATCCAGGAAGTCATCAACGCCATGGTCAAGAAGGGCAAGAAGGTCGGCCTCATCAAGGTGCGCCTGTACCGCCCGTTTGACGCCGCCAGCTTCTTCGCCGTGCTTCCCAAGAGCGTGAAGAAGATCACCGTGCTCGACCGCACCAAGGAGCCGGGTGCCCTGGGCGATCCGCTGTACCAGGACGTCTGCGCCGCCTTCATCGAGCGCGCCGCGGCCATCCCGCAGCTCATCGCCGGCCGCTACGGCCTGGGCAGCAAGGAATTCCGCCCCAACCACGTCATGGCCGTGTACAAGAACATGGACAAGGCCAAGGCCAAGAACCACTTCGTCGTCGGCATCGAAGACGACGTGACCAAGACCAGCCTGCCCGCCGGACCGGCCCTGGCCACCACGCCCGAAGGCACCGTGCAGTGCAAGTTCTGGGGCCTTGGTTCCGACGGCACCGTGGGCGCCAACAAGAGCGCCATCAAGATCATCGGCGACAACACCCCGCTGTACGCCCAGGGCTACTTCGCCTACGACTCCAAGAAGTCCGGCGGCATCACCGTGTCGCACCTGCGCTTCGGCAAAAAGCCCATCCAGTCCACCTACCTGGTCGACACGGCGGACTTCATCGCCTGCCACAAGTCCAGCTACGTGCACATCTATGACGTGCTCGAGGGCATCAAGAACGGCGGCACCTTCCTGCTGAACTCCACCTGGAGCAGCGTGGCCGACATGGAAGCCAACCTGCCCGCTTCCATGCTGCGCACCATCGCCACCAAGAAGATCAAGCTCTACACCATCGACGCGGTGAAGATCGCCGCCGCCGTGGGCCTGGGCAACCGCATCAACATGATCATGCAGACGGCCTTCTTCAAGCTGGCCAAGGTGCTGCCCATCGACAAGGCCATCGCGCTCCTGAAGGAATCCATCAAGAAGGAATACGGCAAGAAGGGCGACAAGATCGTCAAGATGAACGTGGACGGCGTCGACCAGACCCTGGCCAACCTCATCGAGATCACGGTGCCCGCCTCCTGGGCCAAGGCGGCCGATAAGCCCGCCCCGGCCGCCAAGGTGCCCGCCTTCGTCAAGGACGTCATGCGTCCCATCCTGGCCCAGAAGGGCGACGAACTGCCCGTGTCCGCCTTCGCGCCCGACGGCTCCTTCCCCGCCGCCACCAGCCAGTTCGAGAAGCGCGGCGTGGCCATCCTGGTTCCGGAGTGGATCAAGGACAACTGCATCCAGTGCAACCAGTGCTCCTTCGTCTGCCCCCACGCCACCATCCGCCCGGTGCTGGCCAACGCTGCCGAGATGAAGAAGGCCCCCAAGACCTTCACCACCCTGCCCGCCCAGGGCAAGGAACTGAAGGACCTCGCCTTCCGCATCCAGGTGAACACCATGGACTGCATGGGCTGCGGCAACTGCGCCGACATCTGCCCCAGCAAGACCAAGGCGCTCGTCATGAAGCCCCTGGAGACCCAGACCGCAGTCGAGGTGCCCAACCAGGAGTTCAGCGAAACCGTGTCCCTCAAGGGCGACCTGGTGAAGCGCGAGAGTGTGAAGGGCAGCCAGTTCCAGCAGCCGCTGCTTGAGTTCTCCGGCGCCTGCGCGGGCTGCGGCGAGACCCCCTACGTCAAGCTCATCACCCAGCTCTTCGGCGAGCGCATGATGATCGCCAACGCCACGGGCTGCTCCTCCATCTGGGGTGCCTCGGCTCCTGCCGCGCCCTACTGCACCAACAAGGACGGCTTCGGTCCGGCCTGGAACAACTCCCTGTTCGAAGACGCCGCCGAATTCGGCTTCGGCTTCAACATGGCCGTGAACCAGCGCCGCGCCAAGCTGGCCGACCTGATGGCCCAGGTGGCCGACTCCTCGGCCAGCGCCGCCATCAAGGCCGCCGCGGCCGCGTGGCTGGCCGGCAAGAGCGATCCCCTGGCCTCCAAGGCCGCGGGCGACCAGCTGAAGGGCCTGCTCAAGAACACCAAGGACCCCCTGCTGGCCGAGATCGCCAGCATGGCCGACCTGTACACCAAGAAGTCCATCTGGATCTTCGGCGGCGACGGCTGGGCCTATGACATCGGCTACGGCGGCGTGGACCACGTGCTGGCCAGCGGCGAGGATGTGAACATCTTCGTCATGGACACCGAGGTCTACTCCAACACCGGCGGCCAGTCCTCCAAGGCCACCCCGCTCGGCTCCATCGCCAAGTTCGCCGCCAGCGGCAAGAAGACCGGCAAGAAGGACCTGGGCCGCATGGCCATGACCTACGGCTACGTCTACGTGGCCAGCATCAGCATGGGCGCGGACAAGAACCAGACCCTGAAGGCCATCCAGGAGGCCGAGGCCTACCCCGGACCGTCCCTGGTCATCGCCTACGCCCCCTGCATCAACCAGGGCATCCGCAAGGGCATGGGCAAGAGCCAGGAAGAGGCCAAGCTGGCCGTCACCTCCGGCTACTGGCCCCTGTACCGCTTCAACCCGCAGCTGGCCGCCCAGGGCCAGAACCCCTTCAAGCTGGAGTCCAAGGCCCCCGACGGCACCCTGCAGGCCTTCCTCTCCGGCGAGAACCGCTACGCGGCCCTGGAAAAGGCCAAGCCCGAGGAGTCCAAGCGCCTGCGCTCCGGCATCGAGGCCGCCTACTACGAGCGCTACAAGCAGCTGAAGCTCATGGACGATCCCAAGCTCGCCTGCGTCGAGGGCGGCCTGGACTTCACCCCGCCGGCCGCGCCCGCTGCCGGTCCGACCGGTGACGCCAAGCCCTGCGCCATGTCCGACAGCGGCAACTCCACCAAGCCCTGCGACGACGGCCGCGGCGGCAAGTAGCAAGTAGCCTACCCATTGACCTGAAACAAAAGGCCCCGGATCGCTCCGGGGCCTTTTTCGTTGCCATATGCGGGTCCAGGGGGTGCATACCCCCTGGCCGCCGGAGGCTATTCTCTTCTCTCTCCTCCCCCTACAGGCCCTTGCCGAACTCCAGCCCGAAGGCGCGGCACTGCTCCAAGGCGTCCGCGTCCGGGTTCCACATGGCGCGGATGCCCGCGTCCGAGGCGGCGGGCACCTCGAAACCGCATTCCTTCAGCTGCGCGGTGAGGAGCTTCACGGACTCGCCGCTCCAGCCGTAGGCCCCGAAGGCTGCGGCCTTCTTGTTCTTGAAGCCCAGGCCGCGCACCATCTCAAGCAACCCGCCCAGGGAGGACAGGTAGCCCTTGTTGATGGTGGGCGAACCCACGAGCACGGCCTTGGAGCGGAAGATCTCGGTGACGATGTCGTTCTTGTCGGCCTTGCCCGCGTTGAACAGGCGCACGCGCAAGGAAGGGTCGGCCTGGGCCAGGCCTTCGGCCATGGCCTCGGCCATGCGCCGGGTGCCGTTCCACATGGTGTCGTAGACGATGCTGACCTGGTTCTCCTGGTAGTTGTTGGCCCACTCCAGGTACTTGGCCACTATCTGCGTGGGGTTCTCGCGCCAGATGGTGCCATGGCTGGGACAGATGAGCTTCAGCGGCAGGCCGAGGCCGACGAACTCCTCGATCTTGCGCTTCACCAGTGTGCTGAAGGGCGTGAGGATGTTGGCGTAGTACTTGATGCACTCCGCCTCCAGGGCGCAGGGGTCGGCCAGGTCGTTGTACATGCCCTCGGTGGCCAGGTGGTGGCCGAAGGCGTCGTTGCTGAACAGGATCTCCTCGCCGGTCAGGTAGCAGAACATGGTGTCCGGCCAGTGCAGCATGGGCGCTTCGATGAAGATGAGCTCGCGTTTGCCCAGGCTCAGGCGCTGGCCGGTTTTCACCACCTGGAAGTTCCAGTCCTGGTGGTAGTGGCCCTTGAGGGATTTGACGCCATTGGCCGTGCAGTACATGGGCACGCCGGGGATGAGCTTCATGAGTTCCGGCAGGCCGCCGCTGTGGTCGCTCTCGGCATGGTTGGCGATGACGTAGTCAATGGTCGAGAGGTCCACCTCGGCCTTGAGCTGTTCGATGAACTCGCCCGCGAAGGGCGCCCACACGGTTTCGATGAGCGCGGTCTTCTGGTCGCGCACCAGATAGGCGTTGTAGGTGCTGCCCTTGTGCGTGGAATATTCCTCTCCATGGAAACGCTTGAGCTCCCAGTCGCGCTTGCCCACCCAGGTCACGGCGTCGGTGATTTTGAAGGTCATGGCTGCTCCTTTGGTTTTGCCTACTTTATGCCCAAAGCAGCGCGCGATGTATAGGGCACTTGCCTGATGGCGCATACGCATTATGTTCTGTGTTCCGTTCTACGCAACAACAGGGAGCACCCCATGCCCGATGCCATGCCCACGCTCTTCGTCTCCCACGGCGCGCCCACCCTGGTGATGGACCCCGTGCCCACGCGGGACTTCCTGCGCGGCCTTGGGAACGCGCTGCCCCGGCCCAAAGCCGTCATCGCCGTCTCCGCCCACTGGGACACAGCGGATACCCGGATCTCAAGCGGCGCCAGCCCGCACACCATGTACGACTTTTACGGCTTCCCGGACGCGCTGTACGAGATGACCTACCCGGCTCCGGGCTCACCTGGGCTGGCGCAAAAAGCCGCGAAGCTGCTGGCTTCCGCCGGGCTGCCCGCCCAGTTGGACGAGAAACGCGGCCTGGACCACGGGGCCTGGGTGCCGCTCTCCCTCATGTACCCGAAGGCCGATATCCCCGTGGTGCAGCTGTCCATCAGTTCGCACAAGTCACCGGCGCACCACGTGGCCCTGGGCCGGGCCCTGGCCCCCCTGCGGGACGAGGGCGTGCTCGTCATGGCCAGCGGCAACGCCACGCACAACCTGCGCGAGGTCTTCAGCCACGACATGCTGGAGTCCCCGGTGCCCTACGCCAAGGCCTTCGCCGACTGGCTCACCGGACGGATCGAGGCCAACGACGAGGCCGCCCTGGTGGATTATCTGGCCCAGGGGCCCCACGGACAAAAGAACCACCCCACGGCCGACCACTACGTGCCGCTTCTGGCCGCCCTGGGCGCGGGCAACGGCGACGTGGGCCGCATCCTGCACGACGGCTACACCTACGGGGTGCTGTCCATGGCGGCCTACGCCTGGGGTCTGTAGGCGCGCCCTTACGCATTGACGACCCGGCACAGGAGGCCGTAGCATCCGCCCATGAAACGCAATTACGAACTCAGCGTGCGCGGGGAATTCTGCGCCGCCCACCGCCTGGAAGGCTATCCCGGCAACTGCCGGAACACCCACGGCCACAACTGGGGCGTCACGGCCTACGTGCTGTGCCAGGACCTGGACAAGATCGGCATGGGGCTCGACTTCCGCGAGATCAAGCAGATCCTGCGCGAGGCGCTTTCCACCCTGGACCACGCCTGCCTGAACGACCTGGCGCCCTTCAGCGGCGAGAATCCCACGGCGGAGAACATCGCCCGGCACCTGTACCACGACCTTGGCCGCAGGCTGGCGGAACGCGGGGACAAGGCGTCCGGCGCACGCGTGTCGCGCATCCGCATCGAGGAAACCCCCGGCGCGGAGGTCACCTACTGGGAGGAGCCTTGAGCCTCCAGGTCTGCGAGATCTTCAAGAGCCTGCAGGGCGAATCCACCTGGGCTGGACGGCCCTGCGTGTTCGTTCGCCTGACGGGCTGCAACCTGCGCTGCCGCTGGTGCGACACCCCCTACGCTTACGAAGGCGGCGAGGCGCTCTCCCAGCGCGAGGTGCTGGAACGCGTGGAAGCCCTGGGCGACGGACTCATCGAGTTCACCGGGGGCGAGCCGCTGATGCAGCCCGCGGCCGTTGACCTCATGAACGCCCTGGCGCGCAGCGGGCGCACCGTGCTGGTGGAAACCAACGGCAGCCGCGACATCTCCGTCCTGGCGCCGGAAGTCATCGCCATCGTGGACATGAAAGGGCCAAGCAGCGGCGAGTCCGATAAAATGGACTTGGCCAATCTGAGCCGTCTGCGCGAGCGCGATGAAGTCAAATTCATCATCGCCGACCGCGAGGACTGGCAGCATATGCTGGGACTTTTGCCCCGCATCGACACCTGCCGCAACGTGGTGAACGTCTCCCCGCTGTTCGGCGGCGTGGACCCGGCCGAGCTGGCCCGCTGGATCCTGGAATCCGGCCTGGACCTGCGCCTGAACCTGCAGCAGCACAAATACATCTGGAAGCCGGACGCGCGCGGCGTCTAGGAGCGACAATGCAGACCTCGAACACCGCCTTGGTCGTCTTCTCCGGCGGGCAGGATTCCACCACCTGCCTGGCCTGGGCCCTGGCCAACTTCGACCGGGTCGAGACCATCGGCTTCGACTACGGCCAGCGCCACAGCATCGAGCTCGAGTGCCGCCAGACAGTCCTTTCCCGCCTGCGCGAGCACTACCCCGACTGGGCCGCCAAGCTCGGCCAGGACACCACCCTCACCCTGGACGTGTTCCGCCAGCTGGGCGAAACCGCCCTCACCCACGACGTGGAAATCTCCATGACCGCCTCGGGCCTGCCCAGCACCTTCGTGCCCGGCCGCAACCTCGTGTTCCTCACCCTGGCCGGGGCCCAGGCCTACCGCCGGGGGCTGAAGCACCTCGTCACCGGCGTATGCGAGACCGACTTTTCCGGCTACCCCGACTGCCGCGACGACACCATGAAGGCCCTGCAGGTGGCCCTGAACCTCGGCATGGAGTCGCGCCTGGTCATCGATACACCGCTCATGTGGCTCACCAAGGCCCAAACCTGGACCCTGGCCCGCGAGCTGGGTGGTCAGCCCCTGGTGGACCTCATCCTGGAACACACGCACACCTGCTACAAGGGCGAACGCGGCAACCGCCACGCCTGGGGGCACGGCTGCGGCGCCTGCCCCGCCTGCGAGCTGCGCGCCGCGGGCTATGCCCAGTACCTGGCAGACGAGTAGGTCCGGGGCAAATATCCAGGGGCGCTGCCCCTGGACCCCGCCAGAGGGCACAAGGCCCTCTGGACTCCCTGTGGCGCGGTGTTTC
>CAYUOW010000030.1:0-27142 GCA_964446455.1 uncultured Desulfocurvus sp. | reverse complement strand
CTGATCATCGGCACCACCATGATCATCCGCATGAACAAGGCCAAGTACGCCTGGATCACCGCGGTGCCCGGCATCGCCATGGCCTTCATCACCATGTATGCGGGCTACCTGAACATCACCGGCAACTACCTGCCGAACGGCAAGTACCTGCTGGCCGGCCTGGGCGGCCTGGTCATGGTGCTCATGGTCATCGTGTTCATCGGCGCCATCCGCCGCTGGATGGAACTACTCTCCATCAAGACCACGCAGAAGGACGAGTACGGCGACACCGTCGTCGCCCTGGCCGAAGAATAGCGGCCCAGGTCCACGCATCCCAAGGCCCCTGGAAGTATGCTTCCGGGGGCCTTTTTTTCAGCGCTTCCCTTTGACCGCTGGCCCGCAAACGGGTAATACCCAGCCATCGGAGGATCGCCATGACCAACGCAATCGTGCTCATGCACGTCCAGCCCACGGCCATCAACGTGGTGGCCCAGAAACTCGTGGCCATCGACGGCATCAGCGAAGTCCATTCCGTGGGCGGCCGCTATGACCTTGTGGCCATCATCCGCGCGCGGGACAACGACGACCTGGCCACCATCGTCACGGAAAAGATGCTGCTCATCCAGGGCATCACCGGCACGGAGACCCTCATCTCCTACCGCGTCATCTCCAGCTACGACCTTGAGAGCACCTTCTCCCTGGGCAATGACCGCCCGTAGACGCGGCCCCGGCCTCGCGAGGGGCCTTGCGCTCCTCTGCCTCGGGCTTGTCCTCTCCGGCTGCGCCCTGCTGCGCGAGGCTCCGACCCCGGAGCTCAAGCGCCAGGCCGGGCAGATGCTCCTGGTGGGCTTCCGCGGCGCGGAGCCCCTGGACGAAGCCGGCCGCCCCCTGCCCATCCTGGAGCAGATTCCCCGCCTGAACCTTGGCGGGGTCATTCTTTTCGACCGCGACGCGCAGCTGGGCACCCCGGGACGCAACGTGACCGGACCGGAGCAGCTGCGGCGCCTGAACGCCGCAATGGGCAACGCCGCTGCCGACGCCGGGCTGCCGCCCCTGTTCGTGGCCGTGGACCAGGAAGGCGGACGCGTGCAGCGGCTCAAGCCGATCAACGGCTTCCCGGACGGCCCCGCCGCGGCGGACCTCTGCCCAGTGGGCGACGCGCAGGCCGGGCTGGCCCTGGCCGCAGGCACGGCCACGGGCCGCATGCTGCGCCAGGCGGGCTTCAACCTGGACTTCGCCCCCGTGTGCGACGTGAACGTGAACCCGCAGAACCCGGTCATCGGCGGCATCGGCCGCAGCTTTTCCGCCGACCCCAACCGCGTGGCCGACTGCGCCGGGGCCTTTGCCCAGGGCCTGCAAGGCCAAGGCGTGCTCACCGCGGCCAAGCACTTTCCCGGCCACGGCTCCAGCGCCTCGGACAGCCACCTGGGCTTCACCGACGTCTCCGCCACCTGGAGCGAAGCCGAGCTTCTCCCCTTTGCCGCGCTCATCAAAAGCGGCCGTGCCGACCTGGTCATGACGGCCCACGTGTTCAACGACCGCCTCGATTCCCGGCACCCGGCCACCCTGTCGCGCGCGGTCATCACCGGGCTGTTGCGCCGCAAGCTGGGTTTCAACGGCGTGGTGGTGACGGACGACCTGCAGATGCGCGCCATCACCGGCAGGTACGGCCTGAAGGAAGCCCTCGGCCTGGCGGTGAACGCCGGGGCCGACCTGCTGCTCATCGGCAACAACCTGGCCTATGAGGAAGACGCGCCCGACAAGGCCTTGCGCGCCCTCATGGAACTTGTGGCCGAAGGGACGGTGAGCCCCGCGCGCATCCGCGAGTCCGCCGAGCGCATCGCGGCCCTCAAGGCCAGACTCCAGGCCCAGAGCCAGCGCTAGAGCGCCAGGCCCGAAGGATAGCCGCCATGTCCAAACCCCGCAAAGCTCCCGCACACCAACCCCGCCCTGTCGGGGGCAAGCACAGGGCCAATCCCATAGACGTTTGGGCCTCCAAATCGCGCAGGCCGCCCCAGCCCTGCTGGCGGCCCTGGCGGTCCTGCTCACCGCGGCCGTGTACATCCGCGTGGCGGGCTTCGCCTTCATCCACCTGGACGACACCCTCTATGTCACCGAGAACCCGCAGGTGCTGGCCGGGCTGACCCTGGACAGCCTGCGCTGGGCCTTGTCCTTCAACGACGCCAACTACTGGCATCCCCTCACCTGGCTTTCGCTGCTCCTGGACCGCAGCCTGTACGGCGACTGGGCCGGGGGCTTCCACCTGACCAACCTGGCCCTGCACTGCGCCAATGTGGCGCTGCTCTTTTTCCTTGCCCTGCGCTGGTTCGGCCTGGTCCGGCCGGGGGACGGCGGAGCCAAATGGGCGGCCCTCGGCGTGGCCCTCGCCTTCGGCCTGCATCCGGCCCATGTGGAGTCCGTGGCCTGGGTGACGGAGCGCAAGGACGTGCTCTTCGTCCTGTTCGGGCTGCTCTGCCTGCGCAGCTACACGGCCCGCGCCCAGACCCAGGCGGAAGGCCGCACGGCCGGGCTGCTTCCGGCGCTTTTTTTCTATGTCCTCAGCCTGCTCTGCAAGCCCATGCTGGTGACCCTGCCGGTCCTCCTGCTGCTGCTGGACTACTGGCCCCTGGGCCGCCTGCGCCTTGGCGACACGACGAGGCCCGGCCCGGCCGCCCTGCTGCGCGAAAAACTCCCGTTCCTGGTCCTGGCCCTGGGCATGGTGGCCATAGCCCTTTTGACCCACCCCAAGGCCTATGGCGCGGTGGACTACGGCCTGGGCCTCAAGCTGGCCAACGCCGTGGCCTCTTACCTGGACTACCTGCGGCTGGTGTTCTTCCCCGCCGGGCTGGCGCTGGTCTATCCCTACCCGGACGCCGTGCCCGCGGCCAAGGTCATCGCCGCCGCCATCCTGCTCCTGGCCGTGAGCGCCGGGGCCCTGGCGCAGCTGAAGCGCCGCCCGTATCTGGCCGTGTGCTGGCTGTGGTTCGTCCTCAGCCTCACGCCGGTGCTCATGCCGCCCAAGGTCGGCCTGCACGTGGCCTATGCCGACCGCTGGCTCTATTTCCCGGCCATCGGCCTGTATCTGGGCCTGGCCCTGCTGGCCTGGGAAGGCCTGGCGCGCTTGGGCGAGCGGACGCGCCGCCGAGCCACGGTCGAAACCTTGGCGGCCCTGTGCCTCGTGCTCGGCGCCTTGTGCTCCCGCCAGCTGGATTGGTGGAAAAACGGCATGACCGTGTACGAGCGCGTGCTGGCCGTGACGGACGACAACTACTTCGTGATGAACAATTACGGGGTGCACAAGATGCGCGCCGGTGACTTCGAGGACGCGGAGAAGTGGCTGCGCAGATCTCTGGCCGTGCAGCCCCGCTACGGCAAGGCCCTGGGCAACCTGGGCATTCTGTATGCCAACCAGGGCCGCTACGCCCAGGCCCTGCCCTACCTTGAGGCGGCCCTGGCGCAGGACTCGCAGGAACTGGCGGAACTGGCCGAGGACCATTACGTCCTGGGCCTGTGCCTCTCGCAACTGGGCCGTTTCGACGAGGCCGAGCCGCACTACCAGGAAGCGCTCAGGCTCAAGCCCGGCTATGCCCAGGCCCACAACGACCTGGGCAACATCGCCGATCTGCGCGGCCGGCTGGAGCTTGCGGAACAGCACTACGCCAAGGCGCTGGAGAGCAACCCGCAGTACGCCGTGGCGCGCGAGAACCTGGCCCGGGTGCGCGCCAAACGCGCGGCAGCGGGAAAAAGTCCTGCACAAACCCCTTGAGAACTGCGGGCATCCCCCATACAAATGAGAAAACGGCACCGCCCAACCAAGGAGAGACCATGTACCTCGTGCTCATGAATTACGTGAAGCCCGCTGAAGTCATTGACGAACTGCTGCCCGCCCACCGGAAATTCCTGGAAGCCAACTACGAGGCCGGGCTGTTCCTGCTCTCCGGCCCGCGCGAGCCGCGCAACGGCGGCCTCATCCTGGCCCAGGCCGGCAGCCGCTGGGAGCTGGCCGCCGTGCTGGAGCAGGACCCCTTCGTCACCCAGGGCGCGGCCACCTACGAAATCATCGAATTCAAGGCCACCCGCACGGGCAAGGCCCTGCGCTTCCTCCTCGACGGCGAGTGCTAGGCGCTTTGCGCACCAAATGAAAAGGGCTGCGGTTCGTCGCCGCAGCCCTTGCATTTCCTCGTCGGCGCGCCGCTATTTCATGTTCGCGGCCACGAACTCCCAGTTCACCAGCTTGTCCATGAAGGCATTGACGTAGTCCGCCCGCTTGTTCTGGTAGTCCAGGTAATAGGCGTGTTCCCACACGTCTACCACCAGAAGCGGCGTGGCGCCCTGGGTCAGCGGGGTCTCGGCGTTGGAGGTGGACACGAACTTCAGCTTGCCGCCCTCCTGCACCAGCCAGCCCCAGCCGCTGCCGAAGCGCCCCACCGAGCCGTCCACAAAGGCCTTGCGGAAGGCGTCGTACCCGCCAAAGCCGGCGGTGATGGCGCTCATGAGCTTGCCCGTGGGCATGCCGCCCCCGCCGGGTTTCATGCACTTCCAGTAGAAGGCGTGGTTGTAGCACTGGGCGGCGTTGTTGAAGAGCCCCGCCTTGTCGGCCTGCCCCGCGGTGGCCTTGACGATGTCCTCCATGCTCTTGCCCTCGAGCCCGGTGCCCGGAACCATCTTCTTCACATTGGCCGCATAGGTGGCGTGGTGTTTGCCGTAGTGGAACTCCAGGGTGCGCGCGCTGATGACCGGCTCCAGCGCGGTCATGGCATAGGGCAGCGGGGCCATCTCCAGGGGATCGGCGGCAAACGCGTCGCTCAGGAACAGCCCGGGAGCCGCCAGCGCAGCGCCCGCGACACCGGCCAGGGCCATGAACTCTCGGCGGTTCAATCCGCCTTTGGTCTCTTCGGCAGCGCTCATGTTCTCCTCCTAAAGGTTGGGGGTGAGGAATACCAGTAATAGCTATTCTCTCTCCCAAACACCCTCAGGATGTCAAGCGGGGTCGGCTTTCCCGTCGCTCTCCCAGGGGCGCTTGCGCCCGGTGAACAGCCCGGCCTTGGCCGTGATGTCCGCGTGCGGGCCGAAAACATAGGCCACGTCCCCGGCCTGGAGCCTGAGCGAGCCGTCCGGGTTGGGCATGACCTCGCCCTCGCGGCCCACGGCCACCACCGTCAGGCCATGGGTGCGCCGCAGCTCGGATTCGAGCAGGGTCTGCCCGTCCAGGATGGAGCCCAGCTCCACGGTGAGCGCGCTCACGTCCATGCCCGGGAACTGGCGGTTCAGGGTGCAGAAGGATTCGCCGCGCACCTCTGTTGCGCGCAGCATCTCGTAGCCCTCGCTGCGCACTTCGTCGGTGAAGCGCTCGATGTCGCCCCTGGGCACCAGGTAGCGCATCATCACCCGGGTGAAGATCTCGACGGAGGTCTCGAATTCCTCGGGGATGACGTCGCTGGCGCCGAGTTCGAGCAGGGGCTCAAGCTCGCTCATGAAGCGCGTGCGGGCGATGATGTGCAGGGAGGGGTTCAGCTTGCGCGCGGCGTCGGTGATGCGCCGGATGCTTACGGGATCGCTGACCACCACGGCCAGCACGCGGGCGTTCTGCGTGCCCACGTATTCCAGCACCGCGGTCTGGCTCGCGTCGCCGTACATGATGGGCTCGCCCTCGGCCGCGCTTTGGCGCACGGTGTCCGGGTTCATCTCGATGATGCGGTAGCCGATGCCGAAACTCTTGGCCGCGCGGGCCAGGTGCCGCCCGCCCACGCCGAAGCCCACGATGACCAGATGGTCCGCCACGCAGGCGTGGTCCGGACAGGTCTGCTCCATCTCCTGCTCAAAGGGGCGCGGGCGCATGCGCGCAAAGACCGGCAGGCTGCGCACCCAGTCCGCCG
Organism: uncultured Desulfocurvus sp.; assembly: GCA_964446455.1. GTDB lineage: Bacteria > Desulfobacterota > Desulfovibrionia > Desulfovibrionales > Desulfovibrionaceae > Humidesulfovibrio. The sequence continues at coordinate 21,287 of CAYUOW010000030.1, read as the reverse complement.
CGCGGGACGAGGAGGCGATGAGCGGCGGCGTGAGGGTCATGGTCATGATGCTGGCGGCCAGGAACAGCTGGTAGCCCTCGTTGTCGATGAGCCCCTGGGCCAGCCCGGCCTTGGCCAGCACGAAGGAGAACTCGCCCACCTGGCACAGGGCCAGGCCCACCATGATGGCCGGACGCAGGGGAAAGCCCAGCAGGTACGCGGCCGCAGCGGCCATAAGCGTCTTGCCCGCCAGCACGGCCACGGTGGCCCCGGCCACGGGGGGCAGGTGGTTCACCAGGTAGCTCACGTCGAGCAGCATGCCGACGGAGATGAAGAACAGGCTGGTGAACACGTCGCGGAAGGGCATGATGCCCTCAAGGGCGCTCAGGCTGTACTCGGACTCCGAGATGATGAGCCCGGCCAGGAACGCGCCCAGGGAAAGCGACAGGCCCATGTGCGAGGTCAAGAACGCCGTGGCCAGGCACAGGGCCAGGGTGCTGATGAGAAACAGTTCGCGGCTGCGCGTCTTCACGATGCGGTGCAAGAGCTTGGGCACCACCTTGCGCGCCAGGAAGAACACCAGCACCACCAGGCCGAAGCCCTTGAGCGTGGGCCACAGGAACGACAGGCCCGTGCCCCCGTCCGCATCGGCCTTGCCGGCCAAAAACGGGATGACGAGCATCATCGGCACGATGACGAGGTCCTGGAAGATGAGGATGGACAGGGAGATGCGGCCGTGGACCGAATCCATCTCCGCCCGCTGCTGGAAGATCTTGAGCACTATGGCCGTGGACGAGAGCGCGGCCAGAAAGCCCACGAACACGGAGTGCGAGGCGCTCATGCCCAGGCCGTAGGCCAGGGCTCCGAAGGCCGCGATGGTGAACAGCACCTGCGCGCCGCCGCCCAGCAGCACGCTTTTCTTCAGCCGCACCAACTCGCCGATGGACAGTTCCAGGCCGATGGTGAACAGCAGCAGCACCACGCCCACCTCGGCCATGAGCTCGACCTCGTGCACGGCGCTCACCAGCCCCAGGCCATAGGGCCCGGCTATGACGCCAGTGATGAGGAAACCCACGATGGGCGGGATGCGCACCTTGTGGCACAGGTAGATGACGGCCACGGACAGGCCGAACATGGTCAGTATTTCGGAGAAAAGTGTCAGGTCCATGCTTCTTTTGTGGACGAAGGCGCGAGAGAGGTCAATACGCAAACGTTTTTTCGCGCACCGGGCGCAAAAAACGGGAGGAACCCCGCTTGAGGCTCCTCCCGTCAGGGTGCGGCAGGAATTCGTCCTAGCCTTCGACCGTGGGGCACATCATGAGCGCCTGGTCGATCTGGTCCTGGGGCAGCTCGTAGTTGGAGAGGTCGCCGCGCAGGTAGGCGTCGTAGCTGGCCAGGTCGAGCATGCCGTGGCCGGAGTACAAAAAGACCACGCAGGAGCCGGGCTTGGCCGTCTTGGCCACATCAATGGCGCTGGCGATGGCGTGGCTGGTTTCCGGCGCGGGCAGGAAGCCCTCGGTCTTGAGGAAGAGCATGGCCGCCTCGAAGCAGTCGCCCTGGTAGTAGGCCCGGGCGTCCACCAGCCCCTCTTCCATCAGGTTCGACACGATGGGCGCCTCGCCGTGGTAGCGCAGGCCGCCCGCGTGGATGGGCGCGGGCATGAAGGCGTGCCCCAGGGTGTGCATCTTCATGAGCGGGGTGAGCCGGGCCATGTCGCCGTAGTCGTAGCGGAAGCTGCCGCGGGTGAGCGTGGGGCAGGCCTTGGGCTCCGCCGCCACGAAGGTGATGTTCTCGCCCTGGAGCTTGCGCGGCAGAAACGGCAGCACCAGCCCGCCGAAGTTCGACCCGCCGCCCACGCAGCCCACCAGATAGTCCGGCTTCTCGCCGATCATGGCCAGCTGCTTCTCGGTCTCCAGGCCGACGATGGACTGGTGCAGCAGCACGTGGTTCAGCACGCTGCCCAGGGTGTAGTTGGTGTCGGCGTGGGTGGCGGCGTCCTCCACGGCCTCGCTGATGGCCAGGCCCAGGCTGCCCTTGCAGTCCGGGTCCTTGGCCAGCATGGCGCGGCCCGCGTTGGTCTTGTCCGAGGGGGAGGGGAAGATCTCCCCGCCGTAGGCGTTGATGAGGATCTTGCGGTAGGGCTTCTGCTCAAAGCTCACCTTGACCATGTACACCGTGCACTTCATGTCGAACATGCTGCACGCGAAGGAGAGCGCCGTGCCCCACTGGCCCGCGCCGGTCTCCGTTGCCAGGCGTTTCACGCCCTCGCGCTTGTTGTAGAACACCTGCGGCACGGAGGTGTTGGTCTTGTGCGAGCCGGAAGGCGAGACGGACTCGTTCTTGTAGTAAATGCGGCACTTGGCGCCGATGGCTTTCTCCAGCCTGTGGGCGCGCACCAGCGGCGTGGGCCGGAACAGGCGGTAGATGTCCTTCACCTGCTCCGGAATCTCGATGAAGCGCTGCGGGCTCATCTCCTGCTCGATGAGGGCCTTGGCGAAGATGGGCTCCAGCTTGTCCGGGGTCAGGATCTCCTGGGTCTCCGGGTCGCGCGGGGGGGCCAGCGGGGTGGGCAGGTCCGGCAGGGCGTTGTACCAGGACGTGGGCATTTCACTTTGGGGCAGATTGATTCTGGTCTCCATGATGTGCTCCTTCTGGGAACGGGGTTTCGCCGCCCTTCCGGCCGCGGCCGCCGTTTTCGTTTGTGCCCTGCAGAAACGAAAAAGGGCCACGGTCCTGAAGTCCGCGGCCCTGAAAATTCGAGCATCCGTCACGCCGGCGGCTTCAATACCTCTGCCACCAGCGCCACCAGCCCTTGCTGGAGATATGCGTCATGCTTTTGCTCATGGTGAGCGCCTACTTCGAGCCCGCGCAATTGTCAAGACCCGGCCCCGCGTGCAGGCGGCACTTGCCTTGCGGCCGAAGCCCGGCTATCAGGGTCGGCACGCGGGCCGCGCCCAAATCGACGCGCCGCCCAGCGAATTTTCTTCGGGAGGCATCATGGTGGAGAAGGTTGTCTATTTCATCGAGGGCGACGGCATCGGCCCCGAGGTCTGGGCGGCGGCCCGTCCGGTCCTCGACGCGGCTGTGAAGAAGGCCTACGGCGATTCCAAGAAGCTCGTGTGGAAGGAAATCCTGGCGGGCGAGAAGGCCGTGCGCGAAACGGGCGAGAACCTGCCCCAGGCCACCCTCGACGCCCTGAAGGGCGCGGAACTGGCCATGAAGGGCCCCCTGGGCACCCCGGTGGGCAAGGGCTTCCGCAGCCTGAACGTCACCCTGCGCCAGATGTTCGACCTCTACGCCTGCATCCGGCCCATCAAGTACTTCCCCGGCATCGAAAGCCCCGTGAAGCACCCCGAGCGCGTGGACATGGTCATCTTCCGCGAGAACACCGAGGACGTGTACGCGGGCATCGAATGGGCCGCGGGCACGCCCGAGGCCAAGAAGGTGGTGGAGTTCCTGCGCGACGAAATGGGCGCCAAGCTCGACGACCTGGCCGCCATCGGCATCAAGCCCATGACCGAGAAGGGCTGCAAGCGCCTGGCGCGCCGCGCGGTGAAGTTCGCCATCGACCAGAAGCGCCCGAGCGTGACCCTGGTGCACAAGGGCAACATCATGAAGTTCACCGAGGGCGGCTTCCGCGCCTGGGGCTACGAGATGGCCGCGGCCGAATTCGGCGAGTTCACCATGACCGAGGCCGAGGCCGCCGAGGGCGGCAAGAAGCCGGTTATCATCAACGACCGCATCGCCGACGCCATGTTCCAGGAGGCGCTCATCCGCCCGGAGAAGTACTCCGTGGTGGCCACCACCAACCTGAACGGCGACTACATCTCCGACGCGCTGGCCGCGCAGGTGGGCGGGCTTGGCCTGGCTCCCGGCGTGAACATGAGCGACACCCTGGCCTTCTTCGAGGCCACCCACGGCACCGCGCCGACCATCGCGGGCAAGGACATGGCCAACCCCGGCAGCCTCATCCTCTCCGGCACCATGATGCTGGAGCACCTGGGCTGGTTCGAGGCCGCGCAGCTGGTGCACGCGTCCGTCGCGAAAGCAATCGCCGCGCGCAAGGTGACCATCGACCTGGCCTCCCAGATCGAGGGGGCCAAGGCCGTGGGCTGCAAGGAATTCGGGGAGATTCTGCAGGCGAACCTGTAGGGATTCCGCCACCCGGCAACAGAAAGACGACGTCAGACAGTCAGCAACAGGGCCGTCCGCTCCAGGCGCTCCCCTTTCCGGGGGCCGGGGCGGGCGGCCTTCTTCATGCTCAGTCGGCGGGGCCGCCCAGGCCGGGCAGGGGCGCGTTCCACATGTTCCTGGGATCGTCCTTGGCGGCTTCGAGCAGGAGCTTCGCCTGGGCCAGCACGGTGTCGGACTCGCGCTCCAGGGCCCGCGCCGCGGTCAGGGCCTGGCCCCGGTCGTCGCGCTTCACGGCGTCGCCCACGGCCTTGGCCAGCTCGCTCATGGCGTAGGCGCGCACCGCGCCGGAGATGTTCACCAACGAATGCAGGGCCGTGCGCGCCCCCATGGTGTCCCAGCCGCCCAGGTGGGCGTTCAGCTGCTCCACCCGTTCCGCCGCCTGCACGATGAACAGTCCGAGCATCTGGGCCAGCACGTCCTCGCTGCCGTCAAAGGCCTCGCGAAGATTCACCAGATTGATCCCGGATGCGGATTCGTCGCCAATCATAGCCACCACCAGCGCTGCTCAAGATTTTGCCACTCCCCCACTCATACGTCCCAGCGCCATTGCCCGCAAGCGGAATGTGAAGAAAACGCTGGTTCAAAGCATGAACATTGGCCTGCCTGGTTGCATCCGGCTGCGGCAGCACGTAGAGTCCTGGCCGCGGGTATCCTCAACCCGCAATAACCGCCAAGGACATACCCCATGCATTGTGACGACCATACCTACGCGCGGCTCGCGAGCGCCAAGCTCGCCCTCATCCGTTCGCAGGAGATTCTGCCCGAGGAACTCATCTCCCTGGTGGAGAGCGTACTGCCGCTGCTGCGCCAGGCCCGGGCCGAGGCGAAGGTGACCCTGCCCGAGGCGACGGCCTGCGCCACGGCCGAGGCCATGTTCGCTGGCAGCCCGCTTGTGCTGCGCCAGAATTTCCCCTTTGACCTGGAACAGGCCCTGGGCCTTATGCCCGCCCTGCTGGACCTGCTGGAGCAGTCCGGCGAGGCCGCGGCCGAGGCCGCCCAGACCCTGCGCCAGGCCATGGCCGCAGGCGAGCTGAACCCGGAGGCCGCGCTGCGCGGCTTGGCCGCGGGCGACGACGCCCTGTTCGCCCAGTGGCGCGAGCGCCTGCCCCGCAGTCCGCGCGCCCTGGACTTCCTGGCCACCTGCGCCCTCATGCCCAGCCTGAACGTGGCTGCGGAGCAGCTGGCCCCGCGCCTGCCGGAGAACCTGCCCCATGAGCACGGCCACTGCCCGCTCTGCGGCAGCCTGCCGTACATCTCGCTGCTGCGCGACAAAGAGGGCAAGCGCTACGGCGTGTGCTCCTTCTGCGGCTTCGAGCACCGGCTGCGGCGCATCGCCTGCGCGTACTGCGACGAGGCCGACCAGAACAAGCTGAAGCTCTTCCGCGTGGCCGAATACCCCGGCGTGCGCGTGGACGTGTGCGACACCTGCAACATGTACATCAAGACCCTGGACCACCGCGAACTGGACAACGACACCCTGGCCGCCCTGGACGACATGGCCAGCGTCGCGCTGGACGTGCTGGCCCAGCAGCAGGGCTATCGCCGCCCCACCCTCTCGGCCTGGGGCTTCTAGAACCGCAGCCCTCGCCCGCCCCCTTTCCATGCGCTCCGGTCTGTCGTACCAGAGCGCATGGAACGCGTGGCGAAGGCCCCCCCGGAACGGCGCATCGCGCACATCGACATGGACGCCTTTTTCGCGTCCATCGAGCAGTTGGACCACCCGGAGTGGCGCGGCAAGCCGCTGGCCGTGGGCGATGGCCCGCGCAGCGTGGTCTCCGCCGCCAGCTACGAGATCCGCGCCTTTGGCGTGCGCTCGGCCATGCCGGTGCTGCAGGCCAAGAAGCTCTGCCCGCACGGATTGTTCGTGCCGGTGCGCATGTGGCGCTACAAGGAGATGTCGCGCCGGGTCATGGCCGTGCTGCAGCGCTTTTCCCCGCTGGTGGAGCAGGCCAGCGTGGATGAGGCCTACCTGGACGCCACGGGCCTTGCGCGGCTCTTCGGCCCGCCGGAGGAATTCGCCAGCACCCTGCGCGCGGCGGTGAAGGCCGAGACCGGACTCACCTGCTCCGTGGGCATGGCCCCGGTGCGCTTCCTGGCCAAGATCGCCTCGGACTACCACAAGCCCGACGGCCAGACCATCATCCGGCCCGAGGACGTGCGCGCCTTCCTCGACGCCCTCCCGGTGCAGAAGGTGCCCGGCGTGGGCGGCCGCACCCTTGAGACCCTGCAGAAGCTGGGCGTCAAAAACGCGGGCGACGTGCTGCGCCAGCCGGCAAGCTTCTGGCAGAAGCAGCTGGGCGAGCGCGGCCTGTGGCTGCACGCCCTGGCCCAGGGGCGCGACGACCGCCCGGTGACGCCCTTCACGCCGCCGAAGTCCTCCAGCGCGGAGAACACCTTTGACAAGGACACCCGCGACCCCGTCATCCTGCGCCGCTGGCTGCTGCTGCAAAGCGACCGCGTGGGCGCGGACCTGCGGGCGCAGGGCGTGCGCGGCCGCACGGTGACCCTCAAGGCCAAGTTCGCGGACTTCACCCAGGTGACGCGCTCGCGCACGCTGCCCGAGGCCATCTGCGACACCCAGACCATCTTCGACACCGCGGTGAGCCTGCTGGCCGAGTTGAACCCCAGGCAGGACCTGCGGCTCATCGGCGTGGGCGTCAGCCAGTTCGGCGACAAGCCCCGCCAGCTCTCGCTGCTGGAGCCGGAGCCCACGGCCCGGCCCAAGGGCGCGCTGGACAGCGCCATGGACGCCGTGCGCGGCCGCTTCGGCAAGGGAGCCATCATCCGAGGCGACCTGCTGGATTTCGACGAGTAGCCAAAGCCCGTTCCAGGGCTTGGCCTTTTGTTCCGCTTCGGCTATGCTTGGGACCAGCGCGCGCGGAAAACGCCGCGCAACCACATGGAGTGAGCACATGAACCGTTCCCGCACCAACCACATCACCAGCCGCGCCGACCTGCGCGCGGGCTGCGCCATGTCCCGGCAGGAGTTCCGCAATCTCCGTCCGGGGGGAGGGGCCGTCATGTAGCGCGCGTCACGCGTAACGCCTGCATGGGGCCCCGCCTTTCCGATCACCGGAAGGCGGGGCCTTTTTCATTAACAGCAAAACAAACAAGGAGACACACATGACTGCTGAACAGTTGTCGAGATTGCGAGGAATCGTCGAGGCCGAGATCGAGGCCATCCACACGGCCATGGAACAGTGGCGGGCCTGCAACGGCCTGGACGAAAACGGCCGACCGCGCGTGGACGAGCTTGCCGAGCGCATGCTGCGCCAGAGCTGGAAGGACAAGGCCGACCGCCGCATGGTGGAACTTTTGCGCCTGCTGGGCAGGATGGAGGAGGAGGACTTCGGCATATGCGAGGAATGCGGCGAGGAGATTTCCCCGCGCAGGCTGGAGGCGGTTCCCGCCACGGTCTACTGCGCCCGGTGCATGCAGCGCCTGGAGTCCCAGAGCCTGGAGGGCGCGCGCGCCACAGACTGACCCCCTGCGCGCGCACTTCCCCCGAGCGCCCTAGCCGGCTTGGGCGGGCTGCGTGGCCGGGCTGAGGAACTGGATGGCGAAGCCCGCCAGGGAACAGCCCACCCCGAAGCCGCACACGCCCGCCCAGCCGAACAGGGAATACGCCTGCGCGCCCAGGGCCGTGCCGATGGCACCGCCCGTGAACATGATGGTCATGAACACCGTGTTCAGGCGGCTGCGGGCCGAGGCGTCCAGCCCGAAGACCTGCGCCTGGTTTGAGATCATGGCCGCCTGCAGGCCCGCGTCCATGAGCACGATGCCCGCGACGATCACGGCCATGGACTCGCGCCCCAGCCAGAACAGCACGAAGGACGCGGCCACCGAGGCGGCCCCCAGCAGAATGATGCGCCTCTTGCCCCCTTTGTCCGCGAAACGCCCGGCCAGGGGCGCCACCATCACGCCCACGATGCCCACCACGCCGAGCGCTCCGGCCACGGAGCTGCCCATGCGGAACGGCGGCTGCTCCAGAAAGAAGGCCAGGCTAGACCAGAAGGACACGAAACCGGCGAAGAGCAGGCCCTGCACCAGCCCGGCCCTGCGCAGGGTTGCGTGCTGGCGCAGCAGACCCGCAAGCGACAACAACAGTTCGGGATAACTGACCTTGATCAGGGGGGCCACCCGCGGCAGGCGCACGGCCAGAAGCGCGGCCAGCGCGGCGGTGGAAACGCTGGCCAGCCCGAACATCAGCCGCCAGCTGCCGTACTCCGACACCACGCCGCTCACCGTGCGCGAAAGCAGGATGCCCGTAAGCAGCCCGGCCATGACCAGGCCCACCACGCGGCCCTTCTGATTGTCCGGCGCAAGCTGCGCCGCCATGGGCACCACCTGCTGGGCCACGGTGGCAAGCACGCCCACGGCCAGACTCGCCGCCGCCAGCAGGGCGATGCTCGGGGCCAGGGCCGCGGCCGCCAGGGCCAGGGTCAGGGCCGCCGTGGTCCACACGATGAGCCCGCGCCGCTCATAACGGTCGCCCAGGGGCGAAAGCAGCAGAAGCCCCGCCGCATAGCCCACTTGCGTCACGATGGGAATCAGCGAGACCTCGCCCGGCCCGGCCTGGAAGCTCTTGGCCAGAATGCCCAGCATGGGCTGGTTGTAGTAGATGCTGGCCACGCACAGCCCCGCGGCCACGGCCATGAGGATGACCACCCCGGCGCCGAGTTCCGGCTGCCTGGGCCGCGCGCTTGCGCCCCCCATGCTGGTGGTGGATCCGATGTTGCCTGCGTTGCTGTTTGTGTTGTCGGACATACCCGCTCCTTGTGGTAAATACAAATACGAGACGTCCCGTATTATAATTACCGATCCCCCAGTGTCAACGGGGGGGCGTGCAAAAAAACGCGGTCACCAACAAATGGCGAACCGCGCGTGGCAGAGCATGAAAACTGTCATTATTTCAGTGAGTCGCCCGGGGCGGCGACACTGCCGGGCAAGGTCACGGAAGAAAAGGCGAGTGCGGCGATCTGCCTGATGAACTCGGCGTCGAGGGGGAAATGCTGCAAGAGCAGGCGGTGGAAGATGGGGGCGTACAGCGCGTCCACCAGGGTCTCCAGGTCCACGTCCGGGCGTATTTCGCCGCTGGCGATGCCCCGGCGCAGCACATCCTTGGTGGCCGCGCGCCTGGGGATGAGATAGCCCTCGGAGAAGGAGCGCAAGGCCTCCGGGTCGGATTGGCCCAGGCCGATGAGCTCGCGGATGAGGCGGCCGGTGACGCCCCGGTAGGCCTCGGCCAGGGCCAGCATCTGGGCGGTGACGTCGGCCACGGCGGACTGCGTGTGGGGAAAGTTGATCTTGGGCGTGGTGGCGGCCATGAAGGCCTCCATGGCCACGGCGCCCTTGCCGGGCCACCAGCGGTACAGGGTGGCCTTGCTCACCCCCGCCTTGGCGGCAATGCCCTCCATGGTGAAGCGGGCGAAACCCACCTCCTCCAGCAGGCAGTTGGCGGCCTCCAGCACCTGCCTGCGCACCGCGTCGCTTCTGGGGCGGCCGGGCGGGCGTTTGGCGGCGGGCTGGGTCATGGGCTGCCTCCTTGTCCTGCGGGGCGAAAAACTGGGGGGCGGTTTCGCGCCCCCGGAAACGTTTGCGAATTCAGGCTACTTGTTGCCCGCGTAAACCTCGTCCAGAATGGCCTTGCCGCCGGCGGCCAGCACCTGGTCGGCCAGCTTGGCGCCCAGGTCCCAGGCCTTGTCGGCCGGGCCCGTGGCGGAAAGGCGGATGGGATTCTCGCCGTTCACCCCGGCCACGAAACCCGTGAGGGTGACATTCGCGCCCTCGAGCTGGCTCCAGGCCGCGATGGGCACCTGGCAGCCGCCGTCGAGCCCGGTGAGGAAGCCGCGCTCGGCCGCCACCTGGGCCGCCGTCTCGGGGTGATTCAGGAAGGCCAGCAGCTCGGCCATTTCCGGCCGGTCACGGCGGTACTCTATGCCCAGCGCGCCCTGGGCCACGGCGGGCAGAAAACGCGGGGGCCCCAGGATCTCCACCTTGGGCGCGGTGAGGCCCAGGCGGTTCAAACCGGCCGTGGCCACCACGATGGCGTCGAACTGGCCTTCCAGCAGCTTGCGCACGCGGGTGTCCAGGTTGCCGCGCAGGCTCTCGATGGTGAGGTCCGGGCGCAGGGTCAGCAGCTGGGCCTGGCGGCGCAGGCTGCTGGTGCCCACCTTGGCCCCTTTGGGCAGGGCGTCCAGGCCGTCGTAAGTCACGGAAAGCAGGCTGTCGGTCGGTGCCTCGCGCACGGGGTTCACGCCCACGATGAGCTCGGCGGGCAGCTCGGTGGGCACGTCCTTCATGCTGTGCACGGCCAGGTCGGCGCGGCCGTCGAGCAGCGCCTCCTCGATCTCCTTCACGAACAGGCCCTTGCCGCCCACCTTGGCCAGCGGCACGTCGAGGATCTTGTCGCCCGTGGTCTTGATCTTCAGCAGTTCGACCGCGAGGCCGGGATAGCGGGACTGGAGCAGGGACTTGATGTGCTCGGCCTGCCAAAGGGCGAGCATGCTGCCGCGGGTGGCGATGGTGACTTTCTTCATCATGTCGGTCATGTCGGCCGGACCTAGTGGCAGGAGGAGCAGGAGCCGCCGGAACAGCCGGCGCAGCCGCCGCCGGAAGGCGCGGGCGAAGCCTGGGCCGCGGGGGCGTCCATGTTCGGACCTCCGCCCATCTTGCTGCGGCAGCAGCTCATGAGCTTCTCGGTCTTGGTGGAGCCGCAGTGCGGGCAGGTGACCGCTTCATCCTGGCCGAACACCAGTTCCTCGAACTGCTTCTTACACTTCTTGCACACGAATTCGAATATGGGCATGGCGGCTTCCTCGTCGGTTGTTCCCGTCGCGATGCGCGGTCCGGGTCGGGGGTGTGGTGTAGCGCAAATCACCGTGGCTGGCAACGCGGCCCGGCAGCCGGCGCACGGCTTCCGGTTGCAAAACAAGGGCGGCGAGGGTGTTCCCCCGCCGCCCTCTGTGCTCAATCGGTACCGCCTGGCCGGACTACTTGGAGCCCGACTTCTTCGGAGCGGGCTTCTTCGGAGCGGGCTTCTTGGGGCTCGCCTTCTTCGCCGGGGCAGGCTTCGCGGTCGTCTTTTTCGCCGGAGCCTTCCCGGTGGGGGCAGGCTTGGCAACCGGCTTCTTCGCGGCCGCCTTGGGGGCCGCGGCCACGCTGGCGGCAGCGGCCTTCTTGGCCGGAGCCTTGGCCTTGGGCGCGGCCTTTTCAGGAACGGCCTTTTCAGGAGCGGCTTCGGGCTTTGCCGGGGCCTTGGCTGTGGCCAGGGGCCACACCTCGTCCACGCGCTCCACGAACTTCACGCTGATCTTCTTGCGCAGGTCCTCGGGGATGTCCTGCAGGTCCTTCTTGTTCTGGCTGGGGATGATGACCCGCGTCATGCCCTGGGCCACGGCCGCCAGGATCTTCTCCTTGATGCCGCCAACGGGCAGCACGCGGCCGCGCAAGCTTATCTCCCCGGTCATGGCGGTGTCCGCACTCACGGCCTTGCCGGTGAGGGAGGAGATGAGCGCCGTGACCAGCGTGACACCGGCCGAAGGGCCGTCCTTGGGCGTGGCGCCCGCGGGCACGTGGATGTGGATGTCGCGCTTCTCGTGGAAGTCCAACGGAATGCCGTACTGGGTCGCCTTGGCGCGGGCGATGGACACGGCCGCCTGGGCCGATTCCTTCATGACGTCGCCCAGCTTGCCCGTGAGGATGAGCTTGCCCGTGCCGGGCATGGTGGTCACCTCGACGTGCAGGATCTCGCCGCCGTACGGGGTCCAGGCCAGGCCGGTGACCACGCCCGGGGGCAGGGTCGTCTCCTTCTCGTCGTCCAGGAAGCGCGGCACGCCAAGATACTTGTGCAGGTTCTTCTCGTTGACGGTGAAGGGGCCCTTCTCGCCCTCGGCCTTCTTGCGCGCCAGCTTGCGGCACACGGAGCCGATCTCGCGCTCCAGGTTGCGCAGGCCCGCCTCGCGGGTGTACTCGCGCACGATCCGGGCCAGGATGTCGTCGTCCAGCTTGACCTCGGACTCCTTCAATCCGTTGTCCTTGGCCTGGCGGGGCATGACGAAGCGGCGGGCGATCTTGACCTTCTCCTGCTCGGTGTAGCCGGGAATGCGGATGACCTCCATGCGGTCCAGAAGCGGGCCGGGGATGGTGTCGAGCGTATTCGCGGTGCAGATGAACATGACGCCCGAGAGGTCAAACGGCACGTTCAGGTAGTGGTCGGTGAAGCTGAAGTTCTGTTCCGGGTCCAGCACCTCGAGCAGGGCCGAGGACGGATCGCCCCGGAAGTCGGTGCCGAGCTTGTCCACTTCATCGAGCATGATGACCGGGTTGCGCGTGCCGCAGCCCTTGATGCCCTGGATGATGCGGCCGGGCATGGCCCCGATGTACGTGCGCCTGTGGCCGCGGATCTCGGCTTCGTCACGCATGCCGCCGAGGCTCAGGCGGTGGAACTTGCGGCCCAGGCTGCGGGCGATGGAACGGCCCAGGCTGGTCTTGCCCACGCCCGGGGGACCCACGAAGCACAGGATGGGGCCCTTCATCTTGGGGTTCAGCTGGCGCACGGAGAGGTATTCGAGGATGCGCTCCTTGACCTTCTCCAGGTCGAAGTGGTCCTCGTCCAGGATCTCCTTGGCGGCCTTCACGTCGAGCCTGTCCTTGGACTGCTTCTTCCAGGGCAGCTCGGTCATCCAGTCCAGATAGGTGCGGATGACGGTGGCCTCGGAGGAATCCGGGTGCATGGACTCGAGGCGGGCCAACTGCTTGAGCGCCTCCTTCTTCACGTCCTTGGGCATGCCGGCCTTTTCGATGGCCTTCTTGAGGTTCTCGATTTCCTCGTCCTCGCCGCCCTCGTCGCCCAGCTCGCGCTTGATGGCCTTCATTTGTTCACGAAGGAAGAAGTCGCGCTGGGCCTTGTCCATGCCTTCGCGCGCCATGGACTGGATCTTGTTCTGCATGGAGGCGACTTCGGCCTCCTTCACCAGCTGGCCATTCACCAGGCGCAGGCGCTCAACCGGGTCCTCGCACTCCAGGATGCCCTGGGCGTCGACCACCTTCATGCGCAGGTTGCTGGCGATGAGATCGGCCAGGCGGCCCGGCTCGGACACGGAGTTCAGGACGCCCATGATGTCCGCCGGGGAGATGCCGCGCAGGGTGAGGATCTTCTCGGAAAGCTCGCGGGAGGAGCGCACCAGGGCCTCCTGCTCCGGAGTCAGTTCCTTGGGTTCGCTCTCGGCCACGGCCTCCACCTCGGCCAGGTGGAAGGGCTCGTCGGTGACGAAGCGCTTGATGCGGGCGCGGGAAAGCCCCTGCACCAGCACCTTGAGCCGTCCATCGGGCATCTTCAGCATGCGCATGATCATGCCGACCGTGCCCATCTGGTAGATGTCGTCCGGGCCGGGGTTGTCCACGGTCTCGTCCTTCTGGGACGCGATGAGGATGTAGCGGTCGCCGGAAAGGGCCGCGTCAACGGCCTTCACGCTCTTTTCCCGGCCCACGAAGAGCGGGAGGATCATGTAGTTGAAGACGACGATGTCTCGCACGGGCAGCACGGGCATCACCGAGGGGATCTCCGGACGCGGGGCGTTGTCGCCATCCTGCCCGGCGGCTCCGCCAACGGGGATGGCGCCTTCGCCCTGGTCGGCCATGAGGTTCAAACGGTGGAGATTTTTCTTGTCGTCCATATGGATTCCATTGGCCGCCTTGGCCAAGCGCTGCGCCGCTGTGGGGGCGCCCGCGCGGCGGCGGAGGCGGACCGGTTTGGGGGCTTTCTTGCGTTTCAAACAACTACTCCTTGCCGTCTAGCATACCCTGTCAGGCTCCGGGCGCATCCTTCCGGCGCGCACCGCCTGATTCCGGGCCTGTCTATTCTAATGCCGCTTTGGCGAGAGGCAAGGGCGCAGGGCGGAAATATGCGCCCTTTCCCGCCCTTTCGCTCCCTTAGGGGCCTTTTCGTCCCTGTTTTCCGCGTCGCGCAACCTTTGCCCGCCCGTCACGCGAAGGTAACAATCACGCGGCCCGCAACGGCTAAAGTCGCATCCGTAACAGTCAAAAAGCGCAACGGAGGTCCAGACGCATGGAACAGCGGCGCATCATGGTGGTGGAAGACCACGCCCAGACCAGGGAGCTTCTGCAATACAACCTCCAGGCCGCGGGCTACGAGGTCCGCGCCGCGGGCGGCGGCGAACAGGGGCTGGACACCATGCACCGCTGGCGGCCCGACCTGGTGCTCCTGGACATCATGCTGCCGGAGATGGACGGCCTTGAGGTCTGCCGCAGGCTCAAGCAGGTGGCCAGCTTGCGCACCGTGCCGGTGATCATGCTCACCGCGCGCGGCGACGAGGTGGACCGCGTGGTGGGCCTGGAGCTGGGAGCCGAGGACTACATCGTCAAGCCCTTCAGCCCGCGTGAGCTCATCCTGCGCATAAAGAACGCCCTGCGCCGCGCCGGGACGGAAACGGCGGGCGTGGACGACATCTGGCGGCACGAGGGCCTGGTGGTGAACTTCGCCGCGCACGAGATGGACGTGGACGGCGAGAAACGCCAGCTCACCGCCACGGAGCACCGGCTCTTGAAGGAGCTGGTGCAGGCGAGAGGCCGCGTACTCTCGCGCGACCGCCTGCTGGACACCGTATGGAACACCGACTTCGAGGGCGCCTCGCGCACGGTGGACACGCATATGCGCCGCCTGCGCGCCAAGCTCGACGCCTACGCCGACTGCATCGAGACCGTGCGCGGCGTGGGCTACCGCTTCAAGGCCTGATTCCCCTGCCCTGCTCCGGCTGCGTGGCCGCACACTTGTTCCGCACCCGTCACACCCCGGTAACCCGCGCACTTCCGCAACATGCTAGCGTTCTCCAACGCGCCGGTGCGCCGAGGCCTTCCTGACGCGGGAAGTCCACGGCCCCGGAGGACTCATCCAGCCGGACCACCTTCAAGGAGAACACCATGCAGACGAACCTTCGCCAGCAGTTGATGGAAGCCCTGAACGGACTGACCCCGCCGCAAAGCCCGGACCCCGACATGGACGACACCCCGCGCCTGGACGCCTGCGCGGACGAGAACGAGTACGCCTCCCGCGTGGTGGAGGTGGGCATGCAGCTGGCCCTGCGCCGCCGCATGGAGGCCCGCCGCACCGAGATAGAAGAGGCCCTGGCCCGCATGGACGTGGGCGACTACGGCACCTGCGAAGACTGCGGCGAGGACATCGCCATGGCCCGGCTGTTCGCCAACCCTACGGCGCGACTGTGCGTACACTGCCAGGCCGACCGCGAAAACGCGCCGTTCCGCCGCTGCGCGTAACGCACGCAAACAAAGGAGCGCACATGACCGGAAGCGACAGCCAAGGTCCCTGCTTCAAAATCGATCTGCACGTCCACTCGCGCCACTCCACCCGGCCCTCCCAGTGGGTGCTGCAGCGCATGGGCTGCCCGGAAAGCTTCACCCAGCCGCGCATGATCTACGACATCGCCAAAGCGCGCGGCATGGACCTCGTCACCATCACCGACCACAACACCATCGCCGGGTCCCTTGAAATCGCCCACCTGCCCGGCGCCTTCGTCAGCGAGGAGATCACCACCTACTTCCCGGAGGACCGCTGCAAGCTGCATGTGCTGGCCTACGGCATCACCGAGGCCCAGCACGCGGACTTCCAGCGCCTGCGCGAAAACGTCTTCGAGCTGGTGCCCTACCTGCGGGAGCAGGGCATCGTGCACGTGCTGGCGCACCCGCTCTTCGCGGTCAACGGCAAGCTGACGCCGGAGCACTTCGAGCGGACGCTCTTGCTCTTCAACACGCTGGAGCAGAACGGCTCGCGCGATGCCTTCCAGAACCGGGCCCTGGCGCGCATCGTGGCCGGGCTCACCCCCCAGGACGTGGAACGGCTGGCCGACAAGCACGGCATCGAGCCCTTTGGCCCAGCGCCATGGGAAAAAGCCCTGGTGGCCGGCAGCGACGACCACTCGTCGCTGGGCATCACGCGCATGCACACGCGCTTTGAAGGCCCGGCCACGCTGGAGAACCTCCTGGCGGCCATCCCCTCCGGCCGGGGCCAGGTGCTGGGCGAGCCGGCCACGCCCTGGAACATGGCCCACAACCTTTGCGGCATCGCCTACCAGTTCTACAAGAGCCGCAAGAGCCGCCTGCCGGAAAGCCACATCTGCGTGCGCTTCGCCGAGGCCCTGCTGGACCCCTCCGCGCCGCGCAAGAAGGGCCCGCGCCACATGCTGCGCACCCTCTCCGACCGCGCCCGCCTGGGGCTCTACTCCCTTGTGGCGGACAAGAACGCCACCAGCGCCATGCTGCTGGCCGAGGCGAGCCAGGTCATCCGCGCCGACGCCAACATGACGGACGCCGCGCGCGGCCGCGAGACCATGGCCCCGCCGGAGAACACCTGGCGCAGGTTCGTGTCCCGTGTCACGGACCGCATGCTGGCGCGCTTCGCCGGGCGCACGCTTACCGCAGTGCAGGGAGCGGATATCTTCGGCCTGTTCCACGAGGTGGCCTCGGCCGGCTCGCTCTACGCCATGCTCTCGCCCTTCTTCCTGTCCTGCGAGCTCTTCGCCAGCGAGCGCGCCTTCGCCCGCCGCTGCCTGGACCGCTTCGGCCTTGCCCCGCAACAGGCCAAGGCCCCGGGCCTCAAAATCGCCCACTTCACCGACACCTTCGCCGAGGTCAACGGCGTGGCCCGCACCATCCAGCAGCAGGTGGCCCTGGCCGCCAAGCACGGCAAGGACATGACCGTCGTCACCTGCGGCGAGGGGCTCACAAAGGACGACCTCGGCAAGGGCGCGGCGCGCTTCGCCCCGGTGGGCTCGTTCCATTTGCCGGAATACCCGGAGATCACCCTGCACTACCCGCCGTTCCTCAAGCTCCTGGCCTGGTGCGCGGAGCAGGACTTCGACTGCATCCTCACCGCCACCCCGGGCCCCATGGGCCTGGCCGGGCTGGCCATCGCGCGCATCCTCAAGATTCCCGTGCACGGCACCTACCACACGGCCTTCCCGCAGTACGTGCGCATGTTCACCGAGGACCCGGCCATGGAGGACGCGGCCTGGCGCTACATGCGCTGGTTCTACGGGCAGATGGACACCATCTACGCCCCCAGCCGCAGCACGGCCCAGGACCTGGCCGAGCGCGGCATCGGGGCCGAGCGCATCGTGGTGCACCCGCGCGGGGTGGACGCCGAGCGCTTCCGGCCGCAGTCCGACGGCCGCTTCTTCGGCGAACTGGGCCTCTCGCGCCAGTTCAAGATCCTCTACGTGGGCCGCGTCTCACGCGAGAAGAGCCTGGACGTGCTGGCCGAGGCCTTCCGCCTGGTGCACGCCCACAGGCCCGATGCGCGCCTGGTCATCGTGGGCGACGGCCCCTACCTGGAAGAGATGCGCACGGCCACGGCGGACCTGCCCGTGGTCTACACCGGCTACCTGCAGGGCCAGGAACTGACCAGCGCCTACGCCGGGGCGGACCTCTTCGTGTTCCCCTCGGCCACGGATACCTTCGGCAACGTGGTTTTGGAGGCCCAGGCCAGCGGGCTTCCCGTGGTGGTGACGAGCAGCGGCGGCCCGCGCGAGGCCATGCAGCCCGGACGCACCGGGCTTGTGGTGGCCCCCTACGACGCCACGGCCCTGGCCATGAGCGTGCTGGACCTGATGCTCGACCGCGAGCGCCTGGCGAACATGGCTTCCCTGGCGCGGCAGTTCGCGGCGCAGACCTCCTTTGACCAGGCCTTCCTCAAGACCTGGGACATCTACGCCAGCATTGTGCAGGGGACAGGCCAGGGAGCGGATCAAGTTGCCGGGCAGGCCCGGGCCGCCTAGCAGGCGCGCAAAGAAGACACGAAAAAGCCCCCGCTTCCTGGCTGGATGGATGCGGGGGCTTGTTTTTTGGGCCGCGCGCGGCCTCCTGGCGAGGATGCCGTTCGGAGTTGCCGGGCGGGGCTGCCTGGCGGGGCTACTGGACCATGCACTGCATGTGCGCTCCCGAGGCCGAGTAGCTGAGGCATCCTGCGCCCCGGCTCCTGTCTATGGAGAGCGCGCCCAGGCCGGGCAGGTCAACCTCGTTGCCGTTCTCCAGCGCCCTGATGGGCACGGAGAAGACGATCTCGATGATCTGGTTCGCCAGGTCCGCATCCTTGATCACATCGGGAAGCGCATCCATGAGCGCATTCACGTAGGTGCTGCGGTCGATCATATGGGTTCCTCCTTCAGGTCCGGACTGGTGCCGGACAGGCGGCGCAGTGGACGTATTTTCCGTCAGGCCTCGCGCCGTGTGGTGGTTGTACTTCAGGACAAAGAAATAGTAATGGAACGCATATTGTCAATGCAGCAGCAGAAACCTTCAGCGTCATGCCATCCATGCCCATGAAATCCGTCACTTCATTTCGCGCACAAGCCCGGCAGGCTGGCAGATGTACGCAGGGTATCACCTCAAGCGCAGCAAAATGCATGCGCCGGAAGCGCCGTCCGGGCGCGCGGCAAACGCACGCCCCCGCACCCGGCAAACCGGAAGCGCGGGGGCGTTTTGCGGGCGAGGTGGTAAAGTAAACGACGGCGCTAGGCTTTCGGCCCGGCCTTGGCCTCCGCAGCCGCTGCAGCGGGCTTCGGGGCCGAAACCGCGGGCGTGGAGATGACCTTGACCATGGGCGCCGCGTCCTTTTTCACGTCCTTCGCGTCCGCCTTCGCCTCAGGCTTGGGCGCGGCCTTCTTCTCCTCTTTCTGCTCCGGCTTCTTGTCATCCTTCGCGGCGGATTTCGCAGCATCGGACTTGGCCATATCTGGCTTGGCCGCACCAGCGCTGATCTTCAGGCTAGCCGGGTCGTCCTGGCCGTCCGCCACGCGCCAGGACACCTCCAGGCTGAAGCGGGCCTTGTCCTTCTTCACTCGCGCCTCCACCTCCACCTCGGCGGTGTCCACGGGGAAGAAGGTCAGGCGCTCCTCGCCCTTCTCCACGGTGATGATGCCGCTCTTGAAGCCCTTGGCCAGGGCGGTGAGGTATTCGGCCACGGCGGCGCTTTCCATCGTCGTCTTCAGCTCGATCTTGTCCTTGTCCATGTCGACCTCCGTATGTGTGCTGTGGTTGGGGGGGATTGGATTCGCTCACGCCAGGGAAAGCAGAATGGGCACCAGGAAGCGGTCGTCGATGTCCGGGCTGGGGCCATAGCCGATGAGCGGGCAGTCGATGACCTCGACCCCAAGGTTGCGGATGCGCGCCAGGTCCAGCCCGCCGGGATAGTGGCCGTGCTCCTGGTCCACCAGCACGAAGTGCAGCACGTCGGACAGGCGGATGCCCGGAGCGTCGGCCATGAGCACCTGGCCCAGGCGCTCCACCTGGTCGGCCACGGACAGCCCCAGGCACTCCGGGTCCTCCCCGGTGGAGGGCACGTAGATCTTGGGGCAGGCGGCCGCGGCCACGGCCTGGCCCACACCGCGTGGCAGCAGGTTGGCCAAAAGGCTCGAATGAAAGCTGCCCATGGGGTAGCAGATGAGTTCCGCCCCCTGGATGAGGCTGCGCATCTTTTCGCGGATGGGCTGGTCCACAAGGCGGCCGGCATCGTCCGACAGGTACAGACGGGCGATGGGCGAGGCCAGCTTCGCCGTCTCCTTGCCGGTCATGCGGTGCTGGCCCACCACCAGCGTGCCGTCGGCCAGCTCCGCCGCCAGGTGCAGGTTCTTGTTCACCACCGGGCGTACGGTGCCGCGCACCTGCACCAGGTTGGAGAACATGAAGATCACGGGATCAAGGTGTCGCCTGTTGGCCAGGTAGCCCCCGGCCAGCACCAGGTTGCCGATGCTCGCGCCCTTGAGGTCGAAGTCCTCGGACATGTTCTGCTGGAACATGGCCAAATGGTTGCGCACGATCTTGCGCATGGGGTCCGGGATGCGCGCCACGAGCTCGTGCTTGCCGCGCACCATGCGGTCGAGGGTCTGGCGCAGGGGCTCCTGGGCTTCATCCTTTGGCAGGCGGTGGGCGAACAGGGCGAAGATCTCCGGGTTGCCGCGCAGGCTCTGGTCGGCCAGGGCCATGAGACGGTTCCTGATGTCGCCCACGGCGGGCATGTTGAAGGCGCGGCGTATCTCGGCCGAGCTGCCGCCGGAATCAAAGGGCGTGATGACGTGCACGGAATTGTGCGTGTAGTTCACCAGCCGGGCACTGGCGCGCCGCAGCGCCGTGCCGCCGCTGAAGAACAGCACCTTCGGCCCCAGCTCCGGGCATTTCTCAAGCCGCGCCAGGGCCATGTGGTTGGGTATCTCCACCTCGCGGCGTATCCAGGTCTTTGCCACTGTGCGTGTGCTCCTTGCTGATGGCCCGGCAGGCTAGCCGTGCACCAGGTATTCGATGCAGAAGTCCGCCGCGCGGTCGAAGTCGATCCCGCCGGAGATCTCGATCATGTCGCAGCGCGACAAAAGCTCCGTGTAGGCTGCGGCTTCCGGGTCGCGCCAGGAGGCGTCGCCGTTTTTGGGCAGAGAGAAGAGCCCTGCGGCCTTCATGAAGGCGGGCAAAAGGTCCGGGCGCTCGGCGGCCTTGACGAAACGGATGGAGGTCTCGCCCCCGCCGCGCTTCCAGTTCAGCACCACCAGCCCGTGCATGGGCGCCTGGAGCACGAAGCGCCCCTCGCCGAAGCACTTGTCCAGGAACACGTCGTACTTGTGCTCCAGCTCCCAGAGCTCGTCGGCGTCCAGGCCCAGGAAGCGCGCCCGGTCCTCGGCGGGCACCACGCCGGCCAGGTCGGGGTTGTTCAGTGCCGTCCCGGGGTTGATGCGCGGCAGCTTGGGCACGCCGCTCATGCGCAGGCCCGCCTGTCCGGCCATGGCCCCGGCCCCGTCCAGGGGGGCCGCCAGCAGGCGGTCGTTGCTGACGAAGAGCGCGCCCCGGCTCATGACGTGCATGGCCAGCGTGCTTTTGCCCGCGCCGGAAAAGCCGCACAGGGCCAGGCCCCGCAGGCGCCCGCCGCCGGGATCGGCCATGAGGTGCGCCACGGCGGCCGCGTGGCCCAGCAGGCAGCCCTGGTGCAGCTTGTATTCGATGTAGCGGTTGTTGATGAAGTTCACCACTTGGTTGGCGTTCTCCAGGCAGGGGCCGAAGGCCAGGTTGCTGCCGTGGCCGAAGAGAAAGACCATGCC
>CAYUOW010000029.1:0-29041 GCA_964446455.1 uncultured Desulfocurvus sp. | reverse complement strand
GCGCGAGGCCGCCATGCTGGCCGGCTACACCGTGGTGGACCCCTCCACCGTGGTCGCCACACATTTGACGGAAGTGTTCCGCCGCAACCTGCACGAGTTCCTGGGCCGCCAGGAAGTGCAGGAGCTCTTGAACAACCTGTCCAAGCGCGCGCCCAAGGCCGTGGAGAATCTGGTGCCCGGCGTGCTGCAGCTCGGCACCGTGCAGAAGGTGCTGCAGAACCTGGTGCGCGAGAGCATCTCCATCCGCGACATGCTCTCCATCGTGGAAGCCCTGGCCGACTATGGTCCGGCCGTGCAGGACGCCGCGGTGCTGACGGAATACGTGCGCTCGCGCATGGGCCGCACCATCGTCAAGGGCTATCTGGCCAGCGACAATTCCCTGCCCATCGTCACCCTGGCGAGCGACATCGACGCCACGCTCATGAACAGCCTGCGCACCACCGACCAGGGAGGCTACCTCGCGCTCGAGCCCAACAAGGCCCAGCAGATCATCAAGGCCATCGGCGCGGCCCAGGACAGCGCCGTGGGCACCGACGGCCAGCCCGTTCTGCTCACCACGCCCCAGGTCCGGCCCCACTTGGCCCAATTGTTGCTTCGCTTCCTGCCAACCATGCCCGTGATTTCACAGGCAGAGATACCGGCAGATATCCGAATCCAATCCATGGCCACTGTTAAACTGAGCTAATGCCATGCATATAAAGACTTTCAAGGGAATCGACGTACAGGCCGCCCTGGCGAAGGTGAAAGCCGAGCTGGGCGATGAAGCCATCATCCTGAACACCAAGACCGTGCGCACGGGGACGGGCAAGGGCTGCGAGATCACCGCGGCCATCGACCCCAGGGCGGAGAGCGCGGGAAAAAAGACCCCGCTCATGCCCGCGCGCAACGCGGGAGGCCTCATGCCACAGATGGATGAGAACCCGGCGGACTGGGCCTGCGAGTGGCGGGTCATCAAGGACCAGCTCATGGCCCTGGTGAAGCCCCAGCTCAACATGGACGACCTTTCGCCCCGGCAGCGCGTGGCCATCAAGTACCTGGAGCGCGAGGAAGTAGACATGCAGGTGCTTCTGCGCGTGTTCCTCGACCTCAAGGCCGACCCGGACCGGCCCATCCTCCCGGTGCTGGAATCCGTGGCGCCCTGCTACGGCTTCGAGTCAAAAAAATGGCTGCAGAAGTTCCACATCTTCGCCGGCCCCCATGGCGTGGGCAAGACTCTGACGCTCATCCGTCTGGCCCTGCGCGAAAAGCAGGCCCGGCCCAAGGCGCGCATCTGTGTCGTTGCGGCCGACCAAGGCCAGGGCAAGGGCAGGCTCGTGCTGCGCCACTACGCCGATCTTTCCGGCCTGGCCTTCCGCGAGGCGGGCAGCGCCGAGGAAATGCGCGAGCTCATCAAGGAATCGCCCAAGTTCGACATGATCTTCGTTGACCTGCCGGGCCTTTCCGGCACGGCCACCCTGGCGGAACACCTGGCCGAGCTTGGCCTGGACGACAGCCGCGACATGGCGGCCCACCTGGTGCTGGCACCGTATTTCTCCGCCAGCCAGTACGCGCAGATAGCAAACCGCTACTCCTGCCCGACACTGCAAAGTCTCATCTGGACGAAACTGGACGAAGCCTGTAGTTTCGGAGCGCTGCTCAATATGGCGCGGCTCACGGAATTGCCTGTTTCCGCCCTGTCCTTCGGCCCGGGCCTGAAAAACAGCATCGCCCCGGCCCAAAGCGACATGTTGTGGCGGCTTATCTTCAAGCACACGCTGCCCGGCCATCAGGCCGAGCAGGCGGCATAAGGCGAGGAACATGACACCCACGGCTCTCCCCCTGGTCTTCTCCGTCACCTCCGGCAAGGGCGGGGTCGGCAAGACCAACATCTCCGTGAACCTGGCCTGCGCGCTTACCCGCATGGGCAAACGCGTGGTGATCCTGGACGCCGACCTGGGCCTGGCCAACGTGGACGTGATCCTCGGCATCGCGCCCAAGCTGAACCTGTTCCACCTGTTCAACGAGGGCATGACGCTGGAGAACATCCTGTGCGACACGCCCTACGGCTTCCGCATCCTGCCCGCGGCCTCCGGCGTGAGCGACATGGTGAACCTGACCACGGGCCAGAAGCTCGACCTGCTCGAGTCCATGGACTACCTGGAGGGCGGCATCGACCACCTCATCGTGGACACGGGCGCGGGAATCAACGACAACGTCCTGTATTTCAACATCGCCGCGCAGGAGCGCCTGGTGGTTCTGACCACGGAGCCCACCTCCCTCACCGACGCCTACGCACTGATCAAGGTGCTGAAGCTGAACCACGGTGTGGACCGCTTCCGCGTGCTTGTGAACATGGCCAAGGACGAGAAGACGGCCAAGGAGATCTTCGTCAAGCTGTACAAGGCCTGCGACCATTTCCTTTCCGGCGTGTCCCTCGACCTGGTGGGCTTCATCCCCATGGATTCTGCGGTGCGCAAGGCCGTCATCAACCAGATCCCCTTTGAGCAAATGAGCCCGGATTGCCCGGCCAGTGTGGCCATCAATAAGGCGGCAGAGAAGATCAACACCTGGAAAGTCACGGCAAAAGCAGATGGAAACATCAAGTTCTTTTGGAAAAAGCTCCTCTTCCAGGAGCAGTCCGTGGCGTGAGCTGGAGGCCGGCCAAACGGCCTGGGCGCACTTCCCCCCGCGCGACCAGGAGCAAATCGTCCGCCACTACGCCCCGAAGATCCGCATCCTTGCGTTGCGGATGAAGAACAAGCTTCCACAGAGCGTGGAGCTTGGCGAACTCATCAGCGCGGGGAGCATCGGGCTGCTTGACGCTTTGGGCAAGTTCCGCCCGGAGCTCGGCATCAAGTTCGACACCTATTCAGAGAACCGCATCAAGGGCGCCATGCTCGACGAGCTCAGGCGCATGGACTGGTTCTCGCGCGGGATGCGCCAGAAGGTCAAAATGCTCGACGAGGCCATGCGCCAGATAGAGCACGAGACCGGCGCGACTGCGACGCAAGAGCAGCTCTCCACCAAGACCGGACTTTCCGCGCGGGAGGTGCAGAACGGGCTGGAGGCGTTGCAGAACCAATTGTGCGTCAGCCTCGACGCCTTTCAGGAGAACTTCGTCGGCAGCCGGGAATCGCTGTCGGAGAACGAGCCCTACCAATCCACCGCTTTTCAGGAAATGGTTGACAAGATTGCTGGGCTCATAGAAGAATTGACACCTCGAGAGAGACTTGTCATTTCTCTGTATTACGGTGAAGAACTGAACATGAAGGAAACCGCCCAGGTTATGGACATAACCGAAGGGCGCGTGTCCCAACTGCATTCCCAGGCTCTGGCAAAGCTGCGCGACAGTTTCCGCAGACGTTACGAAAACGAAGGCTGACAGGAGAGAGAAACCATGCCCGCTGACAAGAATTTGCGCATCCTCGTTGTTGACGACTTCTCCACCATGCGCAAGATCATCAAGAATATCCTCCGCCAGCTCGGCTTCAACAACGTGGTCGAGGCCGACGACGGCACCACCGCGTGGGAAACGCTGAACCGCGACAACATCGACTTCATCATCTCCGACTGGAACATGCCGCAGATGACCGGCATCGAACTGCTGCGCAAGGTTCGCGGCAGCGAGGAATATGCCACCACGCCGTTTCTGATGGTCACGGCCGAGGCCCAGCAGGAGAACATCATCGAGGCTGTGCAGGCCAAGGTGTCCAACTACATCGTCAAGCCGTTCACGCCGGAAACCCTGGGCCAGAAGATCGACAAGATCTTCGCCTAAGCCTGTACCCTTGATGGGGGGGCGCTTGCTTCATGGCTGCTGATCAGAAGGAGGACGCCGCAGGGTCACCACCTGCCGGGGCCCAACAGGCCGATGTCGCCATTGATATCAGCGAGACCTCGCGGGGGACCCAGAAGGTCGAACTCGACCTTGAGGACGCGCCTTTCCTTGAAGAAGAGGAAGAGGTAGTTCCCGAGCCGCCAAAGCCTTCCTCGGCCATGAGCTTTGAGGCTCCCAAGGAAGAAAAGCCGCCCCTCGCCAAGAAAAAGCTCATCATCATCGGGGCGGCTGCCCTGGTCCTGCTTATCATCGCCGCCCTGGGAGTGAAGTTTTTCTTCTTCAAGGGCAAGGCGGCCCCGGAGCCGCAGAAGACCGAGCAGGCGGCCCCGGCCACGGAGAACGCCACCGTGGTCGAGCCGGAAAAACCGGAGATCCAGGTTCGCATGGACCCGTTCTGGATTGAGCAGAAGGCCGGCCAGGACGAAATACGCTTCCTCATCGTGCGCATGCTGCTGGGCACCAAAGACCCCACGGTGGCCAAGGAGTTCGAACAGAAGCTCATGCCCGCGCGCAACGCGATCTTCTATTACCTGAAGAATAAAGACGTGCAGTTTTTGGCCGATGAGCAAAATGCGGAGAAACTGAAAGGCGAACTGCTTCTGGTCATCAACCAGTACGTCACCGATGGCAAGTTCGACACCCTGATGTTTGAGGAGTATGTGGTGAAGTAGATGTCCTCCAGCCCGCTGGATCTGCCAATCCTGATCTCTCAGCTGCCGAACGTGCAGCAGATGATGGGACCGCAGCATGTGCCCGCCGAGGCCCAACAGATGCTTTTCGGCCAGCTAGTGGCCGAGAACCAGCGCAAAGAGGAGCAGACCGTCCAGGTGGTCGACAAGGGCGAAGGACTGGACGCCATGGGCCGCGACTCGGGCGGCAACAAGAACGCCTCGCAGCACGCACCGCGCCAGGCGCGCCCAAAGCAGCAGCCGGACCAGGAACAAGCAGCGGCCGGCACGCAGTCCTCTAACGCCTCGCCCTGGGCCGGGAACATCATCAACGTTAAGATCTGACCTGCGCCTATTTCTTGCGCCCCTGCTCTTCCCGCTTCTTCTCTTCCTCGCGCTCCGCCTCTTCTTGCGCCACCTGGGCCACCCGCTTGGCCTCGGCCTCGTCCGCCTCGTCTTCCGCCTTGTTGGGGAAGCGTCCCAAGAACCAGTAGTACAGCCATTTCGAGCGCTCGGAACGCCGCCGCGGCTCGCCAGCGCCGCTTCCGGGGCGCGTTTTCATGCGGTCGACCTTGAAGGCAAGTCCAAGTCCGATGAGCAACACGATAAGGGCGAACAACCACGTGGGCACGGCCGGTTCCTCCTGCGCTGGAAGCGAAAGAACTTTTCAGCATGTACACGGTACTCCAGCGCAATACGAAACGCGAGATAAATTCCTTGGGCTTGGCGCATTGCCTCTTGTGCCTGGAATGTGCATAATGTGCCTGCAATGCGATACCTCTCTCGCCAACTCAATCACGACAAGGAGCCTTTATGCCCGTAGCCAGCGAGTTCACCTTGTTCAGCGGCGGCGCCCAGGGCGCGGAAGCCGAATTCGGCAAACAGGCCGAGAGCTTCGGTGTGCAAGAGGTCAACTATTCCTTTGAAGGCCACAAGATCGAACGCACACGCGGCCTGCGCATGCTGACCCAGGAAGAGCTGATGCGCAAGGACGTGAGCCTGACCTACGTTTCCAAGCTGCTGGACCGCAACTTCAGCAACGGGCCGCTCATCCGCATGGTGCTGCGCACCATCATGTATCAGGTGGACGCCGGGCTTGAGGTCTTTGTCGTGGGTGCCATTCTGGACAACGGCACCGTGAACGGCGGCACCGGCTGGGGCGCGGAGTTCGCCAAGATCTGCAACAAGCCCCTGTTCGTGTTCGACCAGGTCAAGAACGGCTGGTTCACCTGGAAAGACAACGCCTGGGCCAGCGTGGCCGCGCCGGTCATCACCAAGGCGCACTTCACCGGCACCGGCACCCGCTTTCTGGAGGACAACGGCCGCGCCGCCATCGCTGCGCTTTTCGCCCGTTCCTTTGGCGCGGCAAAATAGAGCAGATACGCTCAGTCCCGGCGCGCGGCGGCCACCGGTCCACTCCGGAGCCGCCCGCGCCGTTTTCCTTTCCGGCCGCCCGCGTTGCATTTCCCGGCAAAAGCGGGCATCTCACTGGCGACGCCCCCCATCCAAAGCCCCAACCGCACAGGTGACGACATGCAGACTTCCGCGCTCATGCTTCTGGCCCTCACCGTCACAGAGCTGGTTCTGCTCTTCGTGGTCATCGCCTTCTACCTGCGCCTGCGCAAAAGCGAGGCGCTCATCGCCCGCATGCAGACCAAGCAGGAGGAGTTCCTGGTAAAACTGCGCGCCAACGCACAGCTGGAGCAGGAGCTGGTGGACAGCTTCGAGCGCAGGCAGGACGAACTGGCCCGCCTGGACACCCAGCTGACGGAACGCGTGGTGATCCTGAACAAGCTGCTCAAGCAGGCCGACGAATACGCCCGCTCCCCGCAGTTCCTGCGCTCGGTGATCATCACCGGCCACCGGCAGGGCAAGACCGTGAAGGAGCTGGCCAAGGCCACGGGCATCGGCGAGGACGAGGTTGAGCTGATCATCGATCAGTCCGGGATCTAGCCCCGCGGGGGAGCAGCCATGCGCATATCCGGGTACGGAGCGGGCTTCGGCCAGCAGGGCGGCGCCAAGGACCGCGCGGCCGCCTTCCGGGCCCGACACAGCATCGGCCAGCGCATCAAGGGGCGCATCCTGCGGCGCGAGCAGAACGGCCTGTACTGGGTGCAGGCCGGGGGTGAAGAGCTGCTGGCCCGGCTGGAAGTCAACGCCGACCCCGGCGACGAACTCATCTTCATCGTCCGCGCCCTGACCCCGGAAATCATGCTCCAGGCCCTTTCCGGCGGCATGAGCGCCGCGGATCTGCCCGGCCTCGTGCAGCGCTTCCGCGCCGCGCGCGAGGTCTTCGAGGTGCACAGCGCCAAAGTTCTGGCCGCCCTGCGCCCCACTCCCCCGCAGCCGTCCTTGCGCCTGGACGCCTTCAACACCATGCTCGCCGCCAGCCCGGAAGCCGCAACACATTTCGCCAAGGTTCAAGATCTGCTGGCACAGATCAACACCAGCCTGGGCGCGCAGCAGAACGCCGTGGCCCTGTACCAGCCCTGGCTTCTGCCCGGCCAGCGCAGGCAGGAAATACTCAAGCGGCCCAAGGCCGAGGGCTTCGAACTTGCGGTCAGCGCCGTGGACGCGGTCGCCGGGGCCTTCGAATGCCGCCTGAACGCAGCTTCAGGCGCAGCCCGCCTTACCCTCTCCGCCGACACGCCCGAGGCCTGCGGCACCCTCCAGGTGGAGCTCTTCGCCCTTGCGCGTGAGGAAACCGGCCTTGAGCCGGACATGCTGGGCCCCACGCGCCTGCGCCCCAATGCCCTGGGCGGCGTGTTGGGCGAACTCTTCGGCTCCGTGCCCGGCTGGTCCTCCGGCGGGCTCAACACCAGGGTCTGACTCCCCCTTTCTCCGCTTCACACTTAAAAGTCTTTGGAAGGGGGCCAGGGGAAGTACCTTTCTTCAGGAAGGTTTCCCCCAGATCTTCCTCCCAGCCCTGCCCTCGCGTGGCGCAAAAAAAGACGCCCCTTGCGGGGCGTCTTCCATTCGTCTCAATTTCCAGCCTAGGCCATGGCAGGCTGGCGGCTCAATCCGCGCACGGGCTGGCCGGCGGGGACCTTGGCCGGGGCGGTGGCGGGTGCGTTCTCGGGCAGGGCCAGGGTACGCTCTTCCAGGTACTCGGCGGCGTTGTCCTCGATGTAGCGCAGGAAGCTGTTGTTCAGCGCGTGGCCGGAGGCAAAGACCTCGAAACGACCCTGCAGGGGCAGGCCCATGATGGCCATGTCGCCCACGAAGTCGAGCAGCTTGTGGCGCACGAACTCGTCGGTGTAGCGCAGGCCGTCGGTGTTCAGCACGCCGAACTCGTCCAGCACCACGGCGTTGTCCAGGTTGCCGCCAAGGGCCAGGCCGTTGGCGTGCAGGTACTCCACCTCGCGCAGGAACCCGAAGGTGCGGGCCTTGGCGATGTCGGTGGCGAAGATGTCCGGGGTGACTTCAAGACTGATGTTCTGGCGGCCGATGAGCGGGTGCGCGAACTGGATGGTGTAGTCCACCAGGAAGCCGTCGTGCGGGGTGGCCTTGATGAACTTGCCGTCGCGCTCGAAGGTGATGGGCTTGGTGATGGCCAGGACCTTGCGGGCCTTGTTCTGGCGGCGCAGGCCGGCCTGGTTCAGCAGGTAGACGAAGGAGGCGGCGCTGCCGTCCATGATGGGCAGTTCGCGTCCCTGCACTTCGATGCGGATATTGTCGATGCCGAGGCCGCGCACGGCCGCCAGCAGGTGCTCCACGGTGGCGATGTGGTCGTGGCCGTTGCCCAGGCTGGTGGCCAGGCCGGTATCAACGACCATGCGGGGCTTGGGGCTCAGGAAGGAGGTGCCGGAACCGCTGCGCAGGGCGAACAGGATGCCCGTGTCCTCCGGAGCGGGACGAAGCACCAGTTCCACCTGCTTGCCGCCATGCAGGCCGATGCCCGTGCAGCGCACTGTATTTTTAATGGTGGTCTGATGCATGTTTCCTCCAACGCCCCTACATATGCACAGGGGATGCCAAGGCGAAACTGCACCATAGCTTGCTGTTTTTGTTAATCTTTTAAGCTTAAAACATTTTCGAGGCAGTGTGTCGTTTCTGCCACAGGGTGGCAGCGGCGCAACAAATGGCGGGCTATTCGGCGCAATTTTGCGATGCCCGGACCGCCTTGAGGATGCGGTCCAGCCCGGCGTAGTCCTTGAGGATCTCCAGGCTCACGAGGCCGAGGCGGTCTTGGGCGGCCAGTTCAAGGGCCGCAGCGCCCTGGCCGCAGCCGAGTTCGCAAAGCAACACGCCGCAGGGCTTGAGCGCGCGCGCGGCAACGGGCAGGAGCCCCCGCAGATGCCACAGGCCCTGCTCCGCACTGACCAGGGCCTCGCGGGGTTCGAAGCCGCGCACCTCAGGCGAAAGCCCGGCGTACTCGGCCTCCGTCACATAGGGCGGGTTGGCCACCACAAGGTCCAGGGATTCCGCTGCCAGCTCAAGCTGCGTGAAGTCGGCGCAGCGGAACTCCAGCCGTTCCTCCACGCCATTGGCGCGGGCGTTGTGCAGGGCGATCTCCAAGGCGTGGCCGGAAAGGTCCACGGCCAGGCCCTGGGCTTCGGGGAATTCGTGGGCCAGGGTCACGGCCAGCGCGCCGGAGCCGGTGCCGAAATCGGCGAAACGCAGAGGGGTGTGCGGCGGAAACAGGCGCTGGGCCTCTTCGACGATGCATTCCGTTTCCGGCCGGGGGATGAGCACGGCCGGGGTGACGCGAAAGGGCAGGCCGAAAAACTCGCGTTCGCCCAGGATGTAGGCGGCGGGCTCGCCCTTGGCACGGCGGACAACCAGGGCGCGGAAGGCACTCTGCTGCTCGTCCGTGGGCTTGTCCTTGGCGCGAACGATGAGCCCCAGGCGGGAAAGGCCGAAGGCCTGGGCAGCGAGCAATTCAGCGGAAAGGCGCGGGGAGTCCACTCCGGCCGAGGTGAGTTCCTTCTCGGCCTGGAGCACGGCCTCACCCACTGTTCCTGGGCGCTGGCGCGAGTCGTGCTTGGCCAGCAGGTCGCGCACGGCGGAGAAGGTCGAGGGGCGGCGCTCCTCGCTCATGGCCTAGCTTCCGGAAGCCTGGAGCTTCAGGGCCTCGGTCTGGTAGTGGCTGGTGAGCGACTGGATCAGGTCGCCGCAATCGCCTTCCATCACCGCGTCCAGCTTGTACAGGGTGAGGTTGATGCGGTGGTCCGTCACGCGGCCCTGGGGGAAATTGTAGGTGCGGATGCGCTCGGAGCGGTCGCCGGAACCCACCTGGGCGCGGCGGATGTCCGTCTCCACGGCCTTGGCCTTCTGCTGCTCCTGGTCGAGTAAACGGGAGAGCAGCACCTTCATGGCCTTGGCCTTGTTCTTGTGCTGCGACTTCTCGTCCTGGCACTGCACGACGAGGCCGGAAGGAATGTGCGTGATGCGCACGGCGGATTCCGTCCGGTTGACGTGCTGGCCGCCCGCGCCGCTGGCGCGGAACACGTCGATGCGCAGGTCTTCGGTGCGGATGTTCACGTCCACCTCTTCCGCCTCGGGCATGATGGCCACGGTGACGGCGGAGGTGTGGATGCGGCCCTGGGCCTCGGTGGCGGGCACACGCTGCACGCGGTGCGTGCCGGATTCCCATTTGAGCTTACTGAACACGCGCTCGCCGGAGATGGAGGCGATGACTTCCTTGTAGCCGCCGGTGTCCGTGGGGCTGGCGTCGAGGAGTTCCACCTTCCAGCCCACGCGCTCGGCATAGCGCGAATACATGCGGAACAGGTCGGCGCAGAAGAGCGCGGCCTCGTCGCCGCCGGTGCCGGCGCGGATTTCCAGGATGCTGTTCTTGTCGTCGAGGGGATCCTTGGGCAGCAGCAGCAGCTTCAGCTCGGTGTCCAGTTCCTCCAGGCGCGTCTTGAGGCCCTCGGTCTCGGCCTCGGCCATTTCGCGCATCTCGGGATCGGCGTCCTTCAGGAGCTCGCGGTTGTCCTCCAGCTCCTGGGACAGGCGCTTGAACTCGCGGAAGGCCTTGACGATGACGCCGAGGTCGGCGTGACTCTTGGCCACCTTGCGGTAGCGCTCCTGGTCGGCCAGGACTTCCGGCGCTCCGAGTTCCTTTTCCAGGTCCTCGAAGCTGTGTTCGATCTCTTCGAGCTTGGCGAACATCAGCAGCTCCCCTCTTCTCCCACTGCGCACTTGAGCGCGGCCATGGCGACCTCGATCTGGCTGTCGTCCGGCTCCTTGGTGGTGAGCATCTGGAGAACAAGCCCGGGCCAGCACAGCATGCGGCAGAGCACGTTGGAATTGAACTTTCCGGCAAAGCGGATGATCTCGTAAGCCACGCAGCTCACGGGAATCATGAAGGCCAGCTTGGCCGCGACAATGTACAGGTGTTTCAAGATGGCCACTTCCGGCTTGTAGAAGGTCAGCAGGAAGGGCACCAGCACGGTGTGCAGCAGAATGCTCACCGCGAGGACGAACAGCAAAAACGAGGTGCCGCAGCGCGGGTGCAGGCGGCTGTTGGCGCGGGCGTTGGCCACGGTCATCTCGTCGCCGTTCTCGTAGTTCCAGATCACCTTGTGCTCGGCACCGTGGTACTGGAACACGCGGCGGATGTCCGGCACGAAGGAGATGATGCCGATGTAGCCCACAAAGACGAGCATCTTGTACAGGCCGTCCCAGGCGTTGAAGCTCAAAGACTCCACGTCTCCGGACAGGCCCAGCCACTGCATGAGGGCGGACAGGGCGTGCGGCACCACGACGAAGAGCCCCAGGGCAACGCCCAGGGCCACGATCATGGTCAGCACCAGATGCCAGGGGGTGAGCTCGCTCTCGCCCTCCTCGTCCTCCGCGCTCTGCATGGCCGAAAAGTTCAGGGCCTTGATGCCGTTGACCAGGGTCTCCATGAGCACCGGAAAGCCGCGCACAAAAGGCTTGCGCAAAAAGGAGGCGTCGGTGAGGGAGAACCAGGGGCGCACCTCGACGAGGATCTCGCCGTCGGGTTTGCGCACGGCAATGGCCAGGCGGTTCTTGGAGCGCATCATCACGCCTTCAATGACAGCCTGGCCGCCCACGGTGGGGGCGGCGGTGAGAAAGGGGAACAGGGCGCGTCTCAAGGGGGCAACCTCTGGATGGTCAAGGGGCTAGGGCCAAAGAACCGCCAGCCGGACCGCCCGGCAGGCCCCTTCCAGATAAGCCCGGTTCCTGCGAAGTAAAGGCGCGGCCCGAAGGGCGAGGAAGGCGCGGAGGCAGGAGCCGGGCAAAAGGAAACAAGAATGCCTCCATTGGCGAACCCAACAGAGGCATTCCTATGCGTGCGCGGGTGCGCTACTTCTTGGCGTCGGCGACGGCGGCGTACTTCTTGCGGAAGCGGTCGATGCGGCCGGCGGTGTCCACGAAGCGCTGCTTGCCCGTGTAGAAGGGGTGACAGTTGGAGCAGATTTCCACGGTCACTTCCTTGCCTTTGGTGGTCAGCATGGCGGTTTCATAGCCGCAGTTGCAGCGCACTTTGGCGTCGTTCACGTTGGGATGAATATCTTTTTTCATGGTAATCTCCGTGCTCAGTGTTCACTTGAAGAAGCGCCATATACGCCCGATACAATCGGATGGCAAGGGGCAGAATGCACATTTTCCCGGCTGGGCCGAAATACCCCGCAGGGCGCGGCTGTTGACTTCCCCTGGCGCTGACGCTAGCAAGAAAGCTCGTTCATTGCCAGCACACAACCATACGGGGGTCCGGGGAACCGGGCTGAGAGGGTCTCTGCTACCGGGACCGACCGTGGAACCTGATACGGGTCATGCCGTTGGAGGAAATGGATCAGGCTGGCGTTCCGGCCCTTCCCTTCCCCACGCATGTCCCTGTTTGAACCGCCCGCCCACGGGCGAAACAAGGAGTGCGTCATGTCCATCATCAGCGCCAATCCGGCCCTGGCCGAAATCCTGGCCAAGAGCCTGCCCAAGCTCATGGCGTACGAGCACATGAGCGAAGCGGACATCCGCGCACGCATCGACCAGGGCAGCCTGACCCTCTTGGGCAACCCCAGGCACGCCAACGTGCGGGCCACGCTCATCGGCCAGCCCGCGCGGGTCAAGGTCAACGCCAACATCGGCACCTCGCCCATCACGAGCGACATGGGCACCGAGGCCGACAAGCTGCAGGTGGCCGAAACCGCCGGGGCCGACGCGGTCATGGACCTTTCCACCGCAGGCGATCTGGACGGCATCCGCAAAAGCATGCTGGACAGAAGCCCCCTGCCGCTCGGCACCGTGCCCATCTATGCCGTTGCCCAGCAATGCACGGAATCCGGCCGCGACCCGGCGGGCTTCGAGCCCCAGGAGCTTCTGGACGAGGTGGCCAAGCAGGCCGAACAGGGCGTGGACTTCATGACTCTTCACTGCGGGCTCACCAAACGTGGGGCCGAGCTGGCCCAGGACGGCTCGCGCAAGCTGGGCATCGTCTCGCGCGGGGGAGCCATTTTGGCGCGCTGGATGCGCCGCACGGGGCAGGAAAACCCCTTGCTCACCCATTACGACGAGCTGCTCACCCTGTGCCGCAAGCACAACGTGGTCATCAGCCTGGGCGACGGCCTGCGCCCCGGCGGCGGCGTGGATGCGGGCGACCCGGCCCAGTGGGAAGAGGTGCTGACCCTGGGCGTTCTGGCCAAGCGCGCCTGGGCCGCGGGCGTGCAGGTGATGATCGAAGGACCGGGGCACGTGCCCCTGCACCTTGTCCAGGCGCAGATCCAGGGCATCAAGCGCGCCACCTTCGGGGCTCCGCTGTATGTCCTCGGCCCCCTGGTGACGGACACCGCCGCCGGGCGCGACCACATCGCCGGAGCCATCGGCGGTGCGCTGGCCGCCCAGTACGGCGCGGACTTCCTGTGCTACCTCACCCCGGCCGAGCACCTCTGCCTGCCCGACGCCAAGGACGTGCACGAGGGCGTGCTGGCCTCGCGCATCGCCGCCCAGGCGGGCGAGACCGCCCTGGGCCGCCCCTGGGCCGTGAACCGCGAGGCCGCCATGTGCGACGCGCGCCTCAAGCTCGACTGGAAGGGCATGGCCGACGCGGCGCTTGATCCCTGCCTGGTGCGCCAGCGCTCCCAGGGCACGGAGCACGGCAAGGAATGCGGCATGTGCGGCAAGTTCTGCGCCATCCGCATGGCCGAACCGGAACAGAAATAGAGTCAGACAAAACGGGAACGCCCGCCGTCTTGCGACGGCGGGCGAAAAAAAGAGGCGGGGGCCAAAGCTCCCGCCTCTTTGCATTCAATGAAAAGGAGGCTTACACGCAGCCGGTGGGCTTGGGCAGGCCGGCCATTTTGCAGGCGCCCTTGCCGGGGCCGGAGGGGAACAGCTCGTAGATTTCCTTCAGCTTGTATCCGGTCACCTTGGACAGGATGCGCACCATGGGGGCGATGCCGTTCTTCTTGTAGTAGTCCTGCAGGAAGTCGATGACCTTCTGGTGGTTCTCGGAGATGACGGCGATGCCTTCGCTCTCCTTCACGAACTCAACCCACTCCGGGTTCCAGTCCTCGAATTTCAGCAGAAAGCCGTCCTCGTCAACCTCAAACTTTTTGCCCTTGTACTCAAGAATAGCCATTCGTCGTCCTCCTCTAGGATCTTATGGATAAAGCCTTAGCCGTTTAGTCCAGAATATCGCGTACAAGGTAGCATCCCTTGTGCGTCAGAGAGCAACTAAATGATTTCCACGCCCCGGTCAATACGGTCCGGGAGTATATCCGCCTTTGAGGGGGAATTTTATTTCCCAGCGCCCTGGCGCAATTCCTCGAGATGCGTGCGCGCGTAATCGAGGCTCGGATCGAGCTTCAGGGCCGACTCCAGATACTCCCGCGCGTCGTCCAGCTCGCCCATGAACTTGTGGCACAAACCGAGGTTCGCCAAGTCCGGGGCGGAGCCGTTGTCCAGCGTCAGCACGGCGTGGAAGTCCTCCTTGGCCTGGGCGTAGTTCCCGGCCTTGAAGCGCCCCACTCCGCGCAGGTTGAAATATTCCTTCACCTCGGCGTCGAGCCCGATGGCCCGGTCCAGATGCGGCATGGCCGCGTCCCAGGCGCTGTCCTGCGAGAGCGCATAGGCCTGGTAGAAGGCGCACAGGGCGCGCTCCCCGGCGGCGGGCTGCACGGGTTCCGCCTTGGCGAAAAGCGCCGCCGCGCCGTGGATGTCGCCCAGGCGCAGGGCCAGCAGGGCCTGGAAGAACGGCAGGTAGTAGGCGTCCGGGGCGATCTCTGCCAGGACGTCCAAACCGGCCATGGCCTCGTCGTCCGGCGCTTCCTCGGCCAGCTTGCGGCCCACGAACAGCCCAAGACTGCGGTTCTGCGTGCGCTCGCGGAAGTCGAAGCCCGGCACAAGGTTGTAGTTGGCGGGCACGTCCAGGTCGGCGCGGGTGGTCGCCACCGTGTACAGGGTGTAGCCCTTGGCCTTGAGGCCGTCGGCCAGGCGGGCCAGCTCCACGCGGATGTTGTTGTCCTCCACGTTGGGCAGGCTGTCCAACTCCACCACCGGTCCCTGCGTCAGCCAGGCGAACTGGCCGGGATCCGTGAACTTGCGCAGGCCCGAGGCCTCGTACACCCGCGCGGTCTCGAAGTCTCCGGCCAGCTGGGCGATCTCCGTCACGGCGCGCACGGCGGCCTTGACCGGATTGGCGGCGGTGCCCGCGGTGTAGACGATCTCGCTCAAGGTGGGGAAGGTCTTGGGGTCAAAGGCCAGGGCGCCGACCGTGGGAACGGGCATGCCCAGGCTGAAGTCCTTGAGGAGCAGCATGACGCCGTTCTTGCGGAAGCGCTCGCACAGATCCTTCAGCACCGGATCGGAAAGCGCCTCCTGGCTGATGGTGGGCAGCTCGGGCGAATCGCGGTCGATGAGGGCCGAAACGTGACGCTCCACCAATTCGCAGCCGCCCTGGAGGATGGATTCCTCGGGCGTGTTGCCGGCGGAGGAGCCGTTGAACTCGTTCAGGGTCTTGAACCAGTCCAGCGGCAGCACGCAGGTCTCGCCAGTGGCCACGTTGAGCACCGGGCAGAAGCGCCAGCGCACGAGGTCCATGAGCCGCCGGGCGTTCTGCGGGGTCAGGTCGTCGTCCACGGACTGGCAAATCTGGGCCATGTCCATGAGCTGCGCGCCGAAGAGCCTCTCGGCCTCGCTCCAGGTGGCCAGGGTGAAGTTGGACTCGTCGGCCCAGAAGCTGAAGTAGCTGAAGCGCTCCACCAGCTCCATGAGAGCCGAGGCCTCGGCCTGGGCCGGGCTTGCCCCCTTTCCCATCTGCTTGCGCGTGGGCATCACGGCGCGGGCTTCCGGTCCGCAAATGCTCAGAAACACGGGAATGCCCAGGCGGCCGGTGTCCACGCGCTTGGTCTCTTCAAGCACGCCGGGGCACTTCTCCTCCAGCCGGGCCTTCACCTTGGCCACGGTCTCCGCCGGGGGGGCGGCCTTGTCC
Source organism: uncultured Desulfocurvus sp. (assembly GCA_964446455.1). Classification (GTDB taxonomy): domain Bacteria; phylum Desulfobacterota; class Desulfovibrionia; order Desulfovibrionales; family Desulfovibrionaceae; genus Humidesulfovibrio. The sequence goes on along the minus strand of CAYUOW010000029.1, from coordinate 13,155 downwards.
TGGTCCGCCGTGTAGACCTTGAAACAATCCTTGAGCTTCAGCATGGGTGCTCCTTGCAGCAAGAAGCCCGGATTGTTCCGGGCTTCAGGTCGTATCAGTGGGGGTCGCGCGGGCTAGCTGTCCAGCTGCTGGATGCCCTCAAGCCGCCAGTTGGCGGAGAGGTCCGCGGTGGGACGCGAAAAGTGCCAGACCTCGCGGATCTGCTTGGGCCGCTCCTCGCTCACGTCCTCGCGCATCAGCACATCGAAGAGCACGGTGGCCACGGTGTCCTGGTTTTCCTCGCGGAATTCCAGCAACTTGGCATTAACGAGCAATAGCTCGGTCTTGGACGGCGTCGGATCTGCCGCGGCCTGGCGGCGAATCTCCGCCAGGACCTCCGGCGTGGTGAACAGGGCGATGTCGTTCAGGTCGCGGCGGTCCCAGGAGTGCTGCAGCCGCGCGTACACGGTCTTTGCGCCCTCCAGGAACTCCGGCACGTTGAAGCCCTGGGGCACCACGGGCCCGGCGGCCACCTCGGGCTCCGGAACCACGCCGAAGCCTCCGGTTGAGCCTGCGGCGGGAGCCTGGCCGGAGTCGGAGCGCAGGTGGTCCCAGCTCTGCTCCGCGCGGGAGCGGGGGTCAGAGGCGGGCGGCTCATCGCCGCGCGGATCGCCCCCGGGGTACTGAGGGGGAGTCGCGGAGCCGGAGGAATTCCGGGAATCGGACCAGCGGCGGAACAGCTTATAGGCCAGGAAGGCGACCAGGCCGATGAGCAGGATATCGAGCATGCCCATGCCGCCGCCGGCTCCCCAGCCGCCGCCGTGGCCAAAGAGCATGGAGCCGAGCAAACCGCCGGCCATGAAACCGCCAAGTCCCCAGCCGAAGCGGGAGAACATGCCCGGCGACTGGGGCTGGGCCACGGGCGGAGGCGTGGTGGCCTGCTGCTGGGTCATGGGCTTCGTGGCCGGAGCGGTGGGAGTCGTCGGCGCGTAGGGGGCGCTGCTTGGCGGGGTGTAGCTGCGCGAATACGTGCTGCGCCCGCCGAGATTGCCGCCGCTGCCCAGGCGCTTGGCAAAGGCGACCTCGGCCGCGAGGGAACCGGCCAGAAGCAGCGCCAGCACGGCGGAAAGGGTTTTGGTGGTCTTTTTCATGAAATGCTGTCCTTTGTTCAAACCTCGAAACCGAGGCTGCAAATGGTCTCGTAGAGACGTTCTGTCAGAATGGGTTTGGTGATGTAGGCCGTGGCCCCGCCCTTGTAGGCGCTCATGACCGAGCGCACATCGCCGAGGGCAGTGGTCATGATGATCTTGACGCCCTGGCCGGGCTTCACATCCGCCGCCTGCTCCAGCTGGCGGATATCCTCCAGCACCTCCTGCCCGTTCTTCCTGGGCATCATGATGTCCAGGCAGATGAGCTGGAAGGGCTTGCCTTCCTCCAGGGCGGCCTTGTACGCGGCGAGGGCAAGCTCACCGTCCTCGACCACCACGCACTCGCCGAAGCGGGCCAGCAGGCCCGACATGTAGCGTGCGCTGGTGCTGTCGTCTTCGGCAATGAGTATGCGCATGGAAGTCTCCCTTCTTGTGTCCTCCTACCCCAAGTTCCGGCAAGAGACAATCGCTCCCACTACTGCATTGCGCGCCTGCCCTTGCAAGATGGCGCGAGGAGACGTATCTCTGCCGCGAGGCCGGAGCCCGCTCCCGCCCATCCTTTTTTCGGAGGCCCACGCTTCATGTCCTACCTGAACATCTCGGCCCAGTCCGAAGTGCCCTCCAAATGGGCCGGCTGGCCGTTCAATTCCGGCGTCGCGGGAGACTGGGAAACCAGCCTCGCCACCTACGCCTTCTCCTTCGCCATCCTGGCGGCCATCTGCCTGTTCCTGCGCTTCCTGTACGGCCCCAAGGGCATCTGGCGCGATAAGGACCTGGAGCGTGAGGCCGAGGAAAACCGCCGCCGCGAGCATGCGGAGCTGGACGCGGACCTCCGCGCCGGCCGCATCGACAAGCAGCTGTACGAGCTGAAGAAAAGATCCATCGACCGGTAAGCGGCAGCCTAATGTTCACTGAACAGATGAGCGACGCCCTTGTGCGCCAAGTGGCCGAACGCTTCGAGTCCTTCGCGGGTTCGTTCCAGGACGACCAGGGCGACGGTTTCGCCTATACGCTCAAGATCGCGCACACCAAGCGCGTGCTCGGCATCGCGGAGACCATCTGCGCCGAGGAAGGCCTGGCCGATGAGCCGACCCTGGCCGCGCGCCTGGCCGCGCTGATGCACGACGTGGGGCGCTTCCCGCAGTACAGGCAGTACCGCACCTTCCGCGATGCGGACTCGGCCAACCACGCCGCCTTGAGCGTGACCCACGTCCTGCGCGAGAAGCTGCTTGAGGACGTGCCCGCCCATATTCGCCGCCTAGTGCTGGGCGCGGTATACCTGCACAACAAACGCGACCTGCCGCAGCTTTCCTCCCCCGCGCTGCGCGCCGTGGCCCAGGTGGTGCGCGACAGCGACAAGTTGGACATCTACAGCGTCATGATCGCCCACTTCTCCCAGAAGAATCCCAAGCACCCGGAAGTGGCGCTCAACGTGCTGGACGAACCGGCCAAGTACACCGGTCCGGTGCTGGACGCCTTGCTGAACCGCGAGCACGGCGACTACCGCACCATCGTCTACATCAACGACTTCAAGCTCATGACCATCGGCTGGCTGTACGACCTGAATTTCCGCGCCTCCTGCCGCCTGCTGAAGGAACAGGGCTACCTGGACACCCTTTTCGCCACCCTGCCCGAAGACGGCAAGGTCGCCCTTTTCCGCAAACAGATAACCACGGACCTTGCCCAACGCCTCGAACATGCTTAACTCCTCCTCCTGATCGAACCCCCAACGCAGGAGGCCCCCCATGGAACTGAAGCCCATCTACGACGTCGTCATCCTGGGTTGCGGCCCCGCCGGAATCCAGGCCGCCATACACGCCTCGCGCAAGAAGACTAGCGTGCTCATGCTGGGGCGCTTGAACAAGAGCAGCCTGTTCTGGGCCCACGTGGAGAACTTCATGGGCATGTTCAAGACCAGCGGCGAGGAGATGCTCACCACCGGGTTGGCCCAGGCCAAGAGCTTCGGCACCGAGGTGCTGGAGGAGGACGCCCTGCGCATCACCCCCACCGGCAGGCTCTTCGACATCGAGACCGAGAGCGGCATGACCTTGAGCGCCCGTACCCTGATCATCGCCACAGGCACCACGCGCAACAAGCTGGGCGTGCCCGGCGAGAAGGAACTGCTCGGCCGGGGCGTGTCCTACTGCGTGGACTGCGACGGTGGCTTCTTCCGCGGCGAGGACGTGGCCGTGGTCGGCGGACAGAGCGCGGCTGCCGGCGGCGCCCTCACTCTGCTCCACCTCGCCAAGAGCGTGCACCTCGTGGCCGAGACCCTGGATGTCTCCCCCGCGCTGAAGGCCAAGCTGGCCGCGAGCGGGGCCATCCTGCACGAAGGAGCCAAGATCAAGGCCGTGCAGGGCGACAAGCAGGTCACCGGCCTGGAGCTTGCGGACGGAACGCTGCTGCCCGTGGCCGGGGTGTTCATCGAACTCGGCGCCAAGGGCGTGCTCGAACTGGCCGCCTCCCTCGGGCTGAACCTCGACGAGAGCATGAAGTACATCGAAACCGACAAGCGCCAAGCCACCAACGTGCCCGGCGTATACGCCGCGGGCGACATCTGCGGCGCGCCCCTGCAGATGGCCAAGGCCGTGGGCGAAGGCTGCGTGGCAGGCACCAACGCCGCCACCTACGCCAAGAACATGAAGCTGGCGCAGGAAGGACCGGAGGAGGACGTGAAGGAATAGCCTCCGGCGGCCAGGGGCTCCGCCCCTGGACCCTGCCAGAGGGCATTCGCCCTCTGGACTCCCAATGGCGCGAAGGGCTCCTGCCGATGAAGACATCGGCAGGAGCCCTTCGCTTTGGGTTGACATTGAAGTCTCTGGAGCGTTCAATCGTATCTAGAAATAGTCGTGATTATTTCTAACAATCCACAAAATTGGGATGTTATGCCAGCAAGCGTCCTGATATCCTGCGCATAGCGAAAGGCCCGGCCGAGTTCTTCTCGGCCGGGCCTTTCGCTATGCCTGTGCGGGGATCGGGGGCGCACAGCCCCCGACGGAGGGGGGTGCAGGGGGGACGGCGGAGCCTCCCCCCTGCTCTCTTCCTATTTTCTGTTGAAGCGCACCATGCTGCGCGCACCGTCGTCCAGGCCGCGCGCGTCGATGCAGTGGGTGGAGCAGCTGATGCACGGGTCGTAGGCCCGCACGAGCATCGACAGCTTGAGCTCCAGCTCCTTCTCCGACAGGCCGGAGAGCTTGGGCACCAGCGCGTCCAAATCCTTCTGGATGTTGGCGTGGTTCTGGTTGGTGGGAATGACGCAATCGGCCTGGAAGATCCGGCCGTTGTCGTCGTATTCGTAGAAGTGGAACAGGATGCCGCGCGGCACTTCCACCGCGCCCGCGCCGCGCCCGGCGCTGACGTGCGCGGGCTTGGCCGGGGCCTCCTCGCGGATGCCGCGCACCAGCAGCTCGTCCACCTGGGTGATGGCTTCCTCCACCGTGTGCACGCATTCCACCAACTGGGCGATGGTGATGAGGAAGGGGTTGGTCTCGCCCTTCTTGAGGCCCAGCTTCTTGGCCGCGGCCTTGGCGCGCGGCATGAGGAAATCGGCGTTCAGGTTGAAGCGGGCCAGCGCCCCCACCATGTACGATTCGCCCTGGTTCTTGGTCCACTTGGCCGTGGAGGTGGGAATCAGGTACTCGCGGGTGATGTTGCGGTACTGGCGCACCGGGCGGCGCTCGTCGCGGCTGGAGCCGATCTCGCCCCAGTACATGGCGTATTCCGCCGGGGAGACCAGGGCCACGTACTCGGTCTCGCGCTCGAACTTGGGGAACTTGTCCCGCAGGCCGGCGAAGAAATCCACGGCGAAGTCCAGGTTGGGCAGGGTGTCCACCAGCATGGCGCGCAGGCTCACCAGGTCGTCCGTGCTGGGGAACATGGTGAAGCCGCCGGGGGTCATGCGCTGCGGGTGGGTGGTGCGGCCGCAGATGATGCGGCTGAATTCGTTGCTCACCCGGCGCGCGGCGATGAACTTGAGCACCGCGTCCTTGTGCGTCTGCGCCAGGGGCAGGATGGAATCCACGCCCATGAGGTCCGGCAGCACCAGGTAGGCGATGTGCAGCAAATGGCTTTGCAGATTCTCCGCGTGCAGGGCCAGGCGGCGCAACAGGTGCGTCTGCTCGGAAACATTGATGTTCAGCGCGTCCTCGGTGGCCTGCAGGCTGGCCAGCTGGTGGCCGATGGCGCAGATGCCGCAGATGCGCGACACGATGTGGTGCACGTCGGTGTAGTCGCGCCCGACGAGCATGGCCTCGAAGAAGCGCGGGGCCTCGGGCACCTCCCAGCGGCAGGTGGAAACGCTGCCGTCGGCCTCCACGTCGACCACGATATTGCCGTGGCCCTCCACGCGGGTCAGGTAATGAACGCGGACTTTCTTGGGGCCCGGCACGTTTTCGGGCACGGAAACAGGCGTCGCCGGGGACTTGGCCTTTTTCGGCTTTGCGGGGGCGGTCTTCGCGGAAGTCTTGGCCATGGTCTCTCCTCTCCTCGGCCCCAAGCCGGGCCGCTGGCTGACGTCGTGACTACAGGGCGGCGCCGGTATCGCCCAGGAAGAAGCGCAAGAGGTCCTGGATGGCCTTGCGGCTGGTGCCGGGGCGGTCCATGACGATGCGCGCGGCGTCGAGATTGGCGCCGGGCACAAGGCCCCGGCAGCCCCAGCAGTGGGCGCCCTGGGAAACGCAGGCGGCCTTGCAGCCCGCACGGGTGATGATGCCGAGGCACATCTTGCCCATTTCGTAGCGGCACACGTTGCCCGCCTGCTTGCACTCCACGCACACCGGGAAGTCGGCGATCCAGGGCGAGCGGCCCAGCAGCAGCTCCTTGGTGATGCGCGCGAACTCGGTGGGGTCGATGGGGCAGCCGGGCACCTCCGCATCCACCTTGACCACGCTCTTCAAGGGGCGCGCGGCATAGGTGGAGAACCAGCGGGCCGAGGAGCCGTACACTTCCTCGCGGTAGACGTTCTCGGCCAGGAAGTTCTTGAGGCAGTTGATGCCGCCGATGGCCGCGCAGGCACCCAGGGCCACGAGGACCTTGGCGTTCTTGCGGATCTCCTTCAGGCGGACCTCGTCCTCCGGCCGGGTGATGGAGCCCTCGATGAAGGCCACGTCGTAGTCGTCGGAATGCCCGGTGGCCACCTCGCGGAAGCTCACCACCTCCACGTGGCCCAGGATGTCGAGCAGGCGCTCTTCAAGGTTGGCGATCTGGAGCTGGTCGCCCTCGCAGCCCGCGAAGTCGAAGAAGGCGATTCTTGGTTTTGCCATGATTGACCCCTCCGGCCGCGCCTAGATGGCTTCCTGGTAGGCCTCGATGTCCGTGTAGCAGAACACGGGGCCGTCGATGCAGGTGTTGAGCTCGTTGATCTGGCAGTGGCCGCACTTGCCCAGGCCGCACTTCATCTTACGCTCAAGCGAGACGAAGATCTGGTCCGAGGCGATACCCTTCTTGCGGCACTCCGCGATGACGAAGCGGTACATGATCGGGGGACCCACCATGGCCACGTAGGTGTTGCCGGGGTCCAGCTCGGCCTTGGGCAGAAGCGTGGTGATGACGCCCACGTTGCCCTTCCAGGTGCTGTCCGGCATGTCCACGGTCTCCAGCACCTCCACGTCTCCGCTTTTCGCCAGGTCGGCGATCTCGTCGACGAAGATGCGTTCCTTGGGCTCGCGCGTGCCCACCATGAGCACCATGCGGCCGAACTCGTCGCGGTGGCGCAGCTGGTAGAAGAGCAGCGAACGCAAGGGGATGTACCCCAAGCCGCCCGCCACGATGAGCACGTCCTTGCCCACGAATTTCATCACCGGGAACGAGCTGCCGTAAGGCCCGCGCAGGCCCACCTTGGCGCCGGGCTCCAGGGCGTGCAGGGCGCTGGTCACGGCGCCGATGCGCCTGACCGCGATCTCAAAGGTGTTGTGGGTGCGCCTGGGGGGCGAGCTGATGGAAAACGGGGCCTCGCCGATGCCGTACACCGAGAGGTTCACGAACTGGCCGGGCTTGTGCGCCAGCGGCTTGCCGTTGTCCTGCTCGAAGGTGAAGCGGGTGACGAAATCCGACAGCTTGGTCTTCTCGACCAGCGTGACCGGACGCGGCACGTAGGGCGAGAAGAGCTTAGTGTTCATGCACGGTCTCCTCCCAAAGTTCATTGAAGACCTTGAGGGGATTGGCGATGCCCGCCGTGCAGGCGCGCACGCAGCGCCCGCAGCCCACGCAGCCCAGTTCCCCGATCTTGTCGTAAATGTATTTGCCCTTGCGGAAATAACGATGGCGGTAGCGGTCCTGGGCCTTGGGGCGGAAGTTGTGGTTGCCCGCCACCTTGGCGAAGCTCTCCAGCATGCAGCCGTCCCACTCGCGGTAGCGGATGCCCTCTTCCAGCTGGTCGTCGGCCTCCTCGCGGATGTCGAAGCAGTAGCAGGTGGGGCACACCAGGTTGCACGAGCCACAGGCCAGGCACATCTGCGAATAGCGCCGCCACAGGGGCGAATCCCAGCACTTGGCCAAGAGGCGCGGGGTCTCTTCCCAATTGTAGCGCAGGCCGCTTCTGCGGGCCTTGAACAGGATGCGCGCCTTGGCGCGGCGCGCGCCTTCCTTGTCGCCCGCTGTGGCGGGCAAGAGGGGCCCGCCCATGGCGAGGAGCTCCTCGCCGCGCACGGAGCCGACCTCGACCGTGAAGGCCGCCGGGCCGATCTTGGTCCAGTACAGGTCGTAGCCGTGGGCCGCCGTGGCCGCGCCAACCGTGGCCCAGAAGGCCGAGGAGGAGACGGTGAGCGGCTCGAAGGCCATGATCACCGTGGCCGCGCGGCGGCGAACATAATTCTGGTCTGGCGCGCCGGATTCAAGCAGCTGGTCCAGCTGATTGATTGCCTTGACGTCGTAGGGGTGCACACCGAAGAGGATCTGCGCGGGGGCCTCGAACACGGGCGCGGCCTCGCAGGTCTTGCGGTTGAAGGTGATGAGCGTTTCGCGCGGGGGAAGCAGGAAGCGCTTGGGCGAGTTGTAGGCAACGTCGAAGTCCCAGGCGATCTCCAGGCCCTTTTTCCAGGGCACCAGGTCATAGAACCCCTCGCGCAGCTTGGCCGGGACATGGAGCGCATGACTTTCGCTCCATTTCTCGAACAGCCCGGGCAGCTGCTCCTTGTACACTGTGTACGTCGTCATTGTTCCCTCCGGGTCGGATGGCTGTGACTCTGCGTACAATCCCATAGGGCAATATCCTGGGGAAGCGCAACCCATGTTCCAAAATGCACATGGATTTCCAAGAAAAAAGGGAGAAACACCCAAAGGCGCCTCTCCCTCGTTTGAGCGAAAAAACGAATAATCGTCAGCGCAGGCTGGCCAGCCAGGCCCGAAGATTCTTCAATTGCACGGCCACAGGGCCGGGACCGGTGCCGCCGGAAAGAGCCCGGCGGTTCACGGCGGCCTCGTGCTTGAGCACCTCGAACACGTCCTGCTGCACAAGATCGGAGAAGCCTTGCAGCTCTTCCAGGGTCAGGTCCTCCAGCCGCACGCCTCTTCTCTCGGCCAGGGCCACGGCCGCGCCCGTGGCGTGGTGCGCCTCGCGGAAGGGCAAACCCTTGGCCGCCAGATAGTCGGCCAGTTCCGTGGCGTTCAGGAAGCCCTTGTCCAAGGCCTTGCGCATGTTGGCGGGCAGGAATTCCAGCACTCCCAGCATGTCGGCCATGATGGACACCGAGGCCGAAACCGTCCGGTCGGCGTCGAAGAACGGCTCCTTGTCCTCCTGCATGTCGCGATTGTACGTGAGCGGCAGGCCCTTCATGATGGTCAGAAGCGTGGTCAGCGCGCCATACACGCGGCCGGTCTTGCCGCGCATGAGTTCGCACACGTCCGGGTTCTTCTTCTGCGGCATGATGGAGGAGCCCGTGGAATAAGCGTCGGGCAGCTTCACGTAGCCGAAATTGGGGTTCGCCCAGAGGATGAGCTCCTCGCACAGGCGACTCAAATGCATCATGGTCACGCTGCCGCAGAACAGGGCCTCCAGCGCGTAGTCGCGGTCGGAAACCGCATCCATGCTGTTGGCGAAGGTGGCGGGGAAGCCCACGGCCTCGGCCACCAGGGCCGGGTTGATGGGGTGCGTGGTGCCGGCCAGGGCCGCGGCGCCCAGAGGCGACACGCGCACGCGCTTCAGGCAATCGCTCAGCCGCTCATAGTCTCTTTTGAACATCTGCGCGTAGGCCAGCAGGTGCTGGGCCAGACTCACGGGCTGGGCGGGCTGCAAATGCGTGCAGCCGGGCAAAAGCGTCTGCGCGTGTTCCTCGGCCCGGTTCGCCAGCACATCCACCAGCCGCGCCAGCTCCGCGCTCCACACGTCAAGCCGGGCGCTCACATGCAGCCGGAAGTCCAGCCCCACCTGATCGTTCCTGCTCCGGGCCGTGTGCAGCTTGCCGCCAACCGGGCCCACAAGCTCGGTCAGCCGCCGCTCGATGTTCATGTGCACGTCTTCCAGCTCACGCTTCCAGACGAAGGTGCCCGCCTCGATCTCGCCCAGCACCTGGACCAGGCCGCGCAGAATCTCCTCGGCCTCGTCCGGGCTGATGATGCCCGTGGCCCCGAGCATCCTGGCATGAGCCTTGGAGCCCGCAATGTCTTCCCGGTACAGCTGGCGGTCGAAGCTCTCGGACTGGGTGTACTCCTCCACCGACGCCGCAGCGGCCTCGGCGAAGCGTCCGCCCCACATTTTCTTCGTCATGTCGTCGCCTCCTGGCGTGGCGGTGCAATAACCGGGTGAGGCTCCGCCTTCCCCGGGCCCCCTCCGCCAAGGGGAATGATTCCCCTTGGAACCCTCATGCCGCCTGATCCGCGCGGCCATGGCCGCGTGAATCAGGCGGTATACGGGGTCAAGGGGGGCGTGTCCCCCCTTGCGGGGTTCAGGGGCGGCGCCCCTGATTCTCTTCTATTTTCCGGCCATGCGGCCCTTCAGGCGCAGGCCCACGAGCTTGATGAAGCCCGCGGCGTCGGCCTGGTTGTACACCTCGTCCTCCTCGAAGGTGGCGAGGTCCATGCGGTAGAGCGAATAGGGCGACTTACGGCCCACGGGGATGGCGTTGCCCTTGTAGAGCTTCACGCGCACGGTGCCGGTGACCTTCTCCTGGGTCTTGTCGACCAGGGCCTGCAGGGCCTCGCGCTCGGGCGCGAACCAGTAGCCATAGTAGACCATCTCGGCGTAACGCGGAATGAGCGAGTCGCGCAGGTGCATGACCTCGCGGTCCAGGCACAGGCCTTCCAGGTCGCGCTTGGCGATGTGCAGCACGGTGCCGCCCGGGGTCTCGTACACGCCGCGGGACTTCATGCCCACGAAGCGGTTCTCCACCATGTCCACGCGGCCGATGCCGTGGCGTCCGGCGATCTCGTTCAGGGTGAGCACCATCTGGGCCGGGGTGAGGGGCTTGCCGTTCAGGGCCACGGCGTTGCCGGCCTCGAAGTCGAGGACGATCTCCTCGGCCTTGTCCGGGGCGTCCTCAACGGGCACGCAGTAACGGTGGCAGCCCTTGGCGGGCTCGTTCCAGGGGTCTTCCAGCTCGCCGCCCTCGAAGGAGACGTGCAGCAGGTTGGCGTCCTGGCTCCAGGGCTTGGCCTGGGTGACGGGCACCGGGATGCCGTGCTTCTCGGCGTAGGCGATCAAATCCGTGCGGGACTTCATGTCCCAGTCGCGCCAGGGGGCGATGGTCTTGAGCTTGGGAGCCAGCGCCATGGCGGTGAGCTCGAAGCGCACCTGGTCGTTGCCCTTGCCGGTTGCGCCGTGGGCCACGGCCTGGGCGCCCTCGGCCTCGGCGATCTCGCACATGCGCTTGGCGATCAAAGGCCGGGCGATGGACGTTCCCAGGAGATACCGGCCCTCATAGAGCGCGGCGGCGCGCAGCATGGGGTACACGAAATCGCGGGCGTACTCCTCGCGGATGTCCTCCACGTAGGCCTTGGTGGCGCCGGTGGAGAGCGCCTTGGCCTCGACGCCGTCCAGCTCCTCGCCCTGGCCGAGGTCGGCGGTGAAGGTGATGACCTCGCAATTGTAGGTGTTCTTGATCCACTTGAGGATGATGGAAGTATCCAGGCCGCCGGAATAGGCGAGCACGACTTTCTTGATGGAACTCATTGGCTTCTCCGCGTGTGCGTATGGTTACAGGGCTCCGAAGACCCATTCGAGAATGGCCTTCTGCATGTGCAGGCGGTTCTCGGCCTCATCGAAAATCATGTCCGCGTTGGCCTCGAAGACCTCATCGGAGATCTCCTCGCCCCGGTGCGCAGGCAGGCAGTGCATGACCTTGCAACCAGGCTTGGCCAGGGCCATGAGGGTGCGGTTCAGCTGATAGCCCTCGAAGGCGGCCTCGCGGCGCAGCTGTTCGGCCTCCTGGCCCATGGAGGCCCAGACGTCGGTGTTCAGGTAGTCCGCGCCCTTGGCGGCCACGGTCGGGTCTTCCGTCAGGGTGATGCGTGCGCCGAGCTTCTTGGCCTTGGCCACGATGTCCATGTCCGGGGTGTAGCCGGAGGGGCAGGCCAGGGTCAGCTCGAAGCCGAACTGGGCCGCGGCCTCGATCCAGGAATGGGCCATGTTGTTGCCGTCGCCGATCCAGCCCACCTTGAGCGGGGTGAGCTCCGGCGTGCGCTCGTACATGGTCAGCACGTCGCTCATGACCTGGCAGGGATGGTGCTCGTCGGTGAGGGCGTTGACCACGGGAATGCTGCCCCACTCCACCAGGGTGTCCAGCTTCTCCTGTCCGAAGGTACGCACCACGAGGGCGTCGGCGTAGCGCGAAAGCACACGGGCCGTGTCCTTCAGGGGCTCGTTGCGGCCCAGCTGGGATTCGTGGGGCGTGAGGAAAACGGTCTGCCCGCCCAGGTGGCGCACGGCGACCTCAAAGGACACGCGGGTGCGCGTGGAGGCTTTCTCGAAAATGAGGATGACGGTCTTGCCGTCGAGCATGGAGGTGCGGACGTCGCCATCCTTCAGGGCCTTGGCCCGGTGCAGCACGGTGCGCGCCTCGTCCTTGGTCAGGTCCAGGATGTTCAGGAAATGTCTGGGCATGGCGGATTCTCCTCAAGGGGACTGCCTGTGGGGCGATTGGTGCCAAAAGAGTTATTTTGCCCAACGGGGCGGCGGATGTAAAGAGGCAGGCGGCACGGGCCGCGAAAGGCGGCTATCGGCCTAGGCCTAGAAGTCGCCCTCGCATTCGCAGTTGCAGCACCCGCCGCAGACCGTGTCCACGGCGATGGTCACGGCCATGCCGGTGAGGGCGTCCATCTCCGTGCCGTGGTCGTGCCCGGCCAAATGCAGAATGCCGTGGGCCAGGAGGCGCGCCAGATGCTCCGCCGGGTTCTGCCCGTACAGAAAGGCCTCGCGGGCCAAGGTCTCAACGGAGAGGAACAGCGCGCCCAGCTCCTGAGGACAGTCCGGGTCGCCCTCGGGGAAGCTCAGGATGTTCGTGGGGCCGGGGCAGTTCAGGAACTTGGCGTTGAGGGCGGCCACGCCAGCATCGTCCACCAGGGTGAGGGACAGGTGGCTGCCGCGCAGGCCCAGGGCCGCGAGCAGGCTCTCCACCAGGGCGGTGAGTTCGCGCCGGGCCAGGGGGAAACGCGGGTCCAGGGTGGCGGGCGGCGTGGCGATATCCAAAGTGACGCCAGGGGTGACGGCCGGAGCGGTGGTCTGGGCCTGCTGGGTCATTTCTTGTCTCCGGCCTTGGGAACGGCCTTGGACGCCGGCTTGGCGGCACCCTTCACCGCGGGCTTCGCGTCAGCTTGCGCCACGGCCTTGGCCGCGGACTGGACGCCGGACGGATTCTCACGCTGGTGGCGCTCGTAGGCCTGCACAATGCGTCCCACCAGCGGATGGCGGATGACGTCCTCCTCGTGGAAGGCCACGAAGCCGATGCCCTTGACCCCTTGCAGGATGCGGTGGGCCTCCACCAAGCCGCTGCGGGTCTGGGTCGGCAGGTCGATCTGGGTCACGTCGCCCGTGACCACCGCGCGCGAGCCGAAGCCCAGGCGCGTCAGGAACATCTTCATCTGCTCCGGCGTGGTGTTC
>CAYUOW010000028.1:0-30803 GCA_964446455.1 uncultured Desulfocurvus sp. | reverse complement strand
ATGGCCGCCACGGCCTCCTCCTCGGAGTCGTAGGGCCGGGCCTTGGCCTTGCGCTTCATCATCTCCGGCGCAACGGCGCTCTGCTTCACCACCGCGCCAAGCGGGGCCAGGTTGCCGTAGAGCACGGCGATGCCGCCCTCCTTGGCGTAGGGGGCGTCGATGGGCCGCACCACTTCATGGTCGCGCACGGCGGCCTTGAGCTCGGCCAGGTTCTCGCCCACGGTCTTGCCCGTGCAGGTCAGCGCGCCGGTTTCGATGAGCCCGGCCTTGTTCAGCTCGGCCATGACGGCCGGAATGCCGCCCGCCGCGTGCAGGTCCTGGATGTAGTCCGGCCCGGCGGGAGAAAGTCTGCAGAGGTTCGGCGTGCTGCGGCTCACCTCGTCGAAGATGGCCAGGGTCAGCGGCAGCCCGGCCTCGCGGAAGATGGCGGGCAGGTGCAGCACCGTGTTGGTGGAGCAGCCCAGGGCCATGTCCAGGCGCACGGCGTTTTTCACGCTCTTTTCGGTCACGATGTCCCGCGGTTTGATGCCGCGCTTCAGAAGCTCCATGATCTGCATGCCCGCGTGCTTGGCCAGGCGGATACGCGCGGCCTGCACGGCCGGGATGGTGCCGTTGCCGGGCAGGGCCAGGCCAATGGTCTCGGACAGGCAGTTCATGGAATTGGCGGTGAACATGCCCGCGCAGGAGCCGCAGCCCGGGCAGGCACATTCCTCCAGCTCGTCCAGCTCGCCCTGCTCCATCTTGCCCAGCTTCACGCGGCCCACGGCCTCGAACACGTTGATGAGGTCCACGCGCTTGCCGCGCAGCTCGCCCGCCATCATGGGCCCGCCGGAAACGACGATGGTGGGGATGTTCAGCCGCAGCGCGGCCATGAGCATGCCCGGCACCACCTTGTCGCAGTTGGGCACCAGCACCAGGGCGTCAAAGGGATGGCCGGAGGCCATGATCTCGATGGAATCGGCGATGAGTTCGCGGCTGGGCAGGGAGAAATGCATTCCCTCGTGGTTCATGGCCAGGCCGTCGCACACGCCGATGGTCGGGAACTCCATGGGCGTTCCGCCCGCCATGCGCACGCCGTCCTTCACCGCCTGGACGATCTTGTCCAGGTGCACGTGGCCGGGGATGATCTCGTTGGCGGAGTTGGCGATGCCGATGAGCGGACGGCGCATTTCCTCACGCGTCAGGCCGAGGGCCGACAGAAGCGAGCGGTGGGGAGCCTTTTCCAGGCCTCCGGTCATCTTGGAACTGCGCGCGGTCATCTTCTTGCTGACGGACATGGGTTCTCTCCTGTTGGTGTCGGCGAAAAATGGGCGGTGGGGCTATTTCCGGGCGGCTAGGAACGCGGCCACGCCGGCCACGCAGGTGGTGGCGAAAACCAGGGCGAGGCACTGCCAGGCGGGCAGGAACTGGACCTTGAGGAACAGCGGCGGAACGTCGAGGACGCTTTTGAGCCAGGCTTGCAGGAACTTGAGGCAGAAGAGCGAGAGCACGCTGCCGAAGAAGCCCTGCACCACGCCGTTGGCGAAGAGCGGGGCGCGAATGAACCAGGGCCGCGCGCCCACCAGGGACAGGATCTCCACCTCGTCCTTGCGCGCCAGCATCATGAGCTTCAGCGTATTGCCCACCACCAGCCCCACCACCAGGGCGAAGAAGCCGAGCGCGGGCCAGGCCGCGTGCTCGATGAGCGCGATCCAGCCCGTGGCGAGGTTCAGCTGCGTGGCGTTGTAGGTCACCTTCTCCACCCCGTTCAGGCCGCGCAGGCGCGCGTACATGCGGCCCATCCAGGGCTCCGGGGCCTCGCCGGGCGGAATGTCGAAGCTCACCAGGGCCGTGGGCGGCAGGATGTCCTCGCCCTCCAGCCAGGCAAAGTCGTCCGGCGCGGCGGCGGGAAGCGGTGCCGGGGTGCTGGCGTTGGCGCCCGTGGAATTGTCGGCGGGTTTGGGAGCCGGGGCGGGTGTCGCGGCGGAAAGGCCGCGCATGAGCTCGGCCATGGCCGCGCGCGGGGTGAAGGTGGACACCTCGGCCACGCCGGGCACGCGCTTCAGGTCGGCCCACTGGCCTTCCACCTCGGTCATGTTGGAGCTGGCGCTCCAGTAGACCTGGAAGCGCGCCTGGGCCTGGGTCTTCAGCACTTCCTGCTGCACGTTGTGCAGGATGAGCAGCCCCGTGCCCGCAAGCAGGGCCACCATGCACACGGTGATGAGGGTCAAAAGCTGCGGCAGGGGGTGGCGGATCATGTCGGCCACGCCGCGCAGCATCAGTTTGCTGGTGCTCATGCGCCCCTCCGCGCAGCGACGCTCTCGGCCCCGCTCAAGACTTCGGCCGTGGGCAGGGTGATCTGCCCGCGCACAAGGTGCACCTGCCGCGCTTCCGGCGCCCAGGAGAGCACCTCGCGGTTGTGCGTGGCCATGATGATGGTGGTGCCGTACGTGTTGAACTGCTTGAACAGCTCGATCAGGTGGCGAGAAAGGTCGGAATCCAGGTTGCCCGTGGGTTCGTCGGCCAGGATGAGTTCCGGGTTGACCACCATGCTGCGGGCGATGGCCACGCGCTGCTGCTCGCCGCCGGAAAGCTCGCGGCAGGGCGCGTAGGAACGCTCCTCCAGGTCGAGGGCGCGGATGACGGCGCGCACGCGGCGGTCGATGCTGGCGGCGGGCACCCCGCGCACCTCAAGGGCGATGGCGATGTTCTCGAACACGCTGCGCTCGCCCAGAACCTTGAAGTCCTGGAAGACCACGGCCACCTTGCGGCGCAGGGCGGGCAGGCCGGAGGAGCGCAGGCGCATGAGGTCGATGCCGGCCACGGTGGCCGCGCCGCTAGACGGCTTGAGGTCGCCGTAGAGCACGCGCAAGAGCGTGGTTTTGCCCGCGCCGCTGGGGCCGGTCAAAAACACGAACTCGCCGCGCTCAACGTGCAGCGAAACGTCCGACAGGGCCTGGGCCCCGCCAAGCGTGCAATTTACGTGATCGAGATGGACCATACGCCGAAGGTTCTACGCCAAAGCTTCACGGTTTGGAAGGGGGCGGCGGGAGGGGGCGTCAGTGGGCGCAATCGCCCAGCTAGGGCCCTACCCCGCGCCCAGGAGTCGCCGCAGACCCGGGCCGCGTTCCGCCGGGGGCATGCGCAAAAGCGCGCGCAAGAGGTCCTGGGCAAAGGCGCACAGCGTCTCCGGCGCGATGGACCGCGCGTGCTCCGGCTCGGCCAGGGCCTCGAACAGCTGCCCCACCTGCTTGGGGTTGCCGTACGCCTTCTGAAATTCCGGCAGATTCTCGATGAACATGTCCGCCAGCGCGGCGTCAGCCTTGGCGGGCGAGGGCGCGGCGTGCGGCTGCATGACGCTTGAGGCCAGGGTGAGCGCGATGGCCGACTCCAGATCCTTGCGCACGCTGCCTTCCAGCCGGGCCAGGGCGTTCTCGGTCAGGGCGGCGTCCGTGGCCGAGGCCGGGTGTAGAAGCCCCAGGCACAGCAGGGAATCCGTGCCCTGCAGGGTGCCCAAGGCGGCAAGCAGGGCCTGGGCCAGGCGGGCGGCGGCCTCGTCCGAGGCATTGGGCAGGCGGGCAAAGGCGGCGGCCAGGGCCTCGTGCAGGGCCTCGCCGCGCAGGCGCTGCTCCACGGGCGCGGCCTCGGCGTCCGTTCCGGCGGCCAGGGCCAGGGCCAGGCGGGCGCGCAGGGCCGCGGCGCGGTCGGGCTCGGCCTGGGCAAAGGCGCGCAACAGGCCGTCGGTGCGGAAGATGTACTCCGCGCGGGCGGTGGCGGCCTCCAGGCGGGACTTGGCCACGTGCGCGGCCACGGGCCCATGGGCCAGGTATCCTCCGGCCGCGCCCACCACCAGGAACACTCCCACGGCGATGAACGCGCGGCGGCCGCGCACAAAGCGCGTGCGCCCCCACCAGGCCGCTCCCAGCCCGGCCAGGGCGGCCAGGGCAAGCAGCGCCGCCCAGAGCAGATACGTCGATATCATATGGCCCTCACAAGGCCCTCTTGCCTGATTTTGCGCCAGGAGGGAAGCGGCCCCCGGCCCGGCCGAAAGGACCGCTTTGGACGTCCCGCGACGTCCTCGTCGCGATGTGCGCAAATATTTCACACCAAAAAAGTTCGTGCGCTGTAACCTTTTCAGTATCTCCTTGAAATACAGTATGATGCTGCGTGGCACGGCCCTTGCTTTAAACGGGTCAGGCGCGTTGACGCGGGTGTGGGGAATGCCCCGAGTGCGCACAAATGGTACACTATGGCCAAAAGTGCGCGAGCCTGGAACCAGAGGCGGTTGCCTCAACATTCCGGATGACGTATGGCAACCCCGCCTCGGCCAATCGCCGCAGGAGCGGCCCTGAGCCGCTGTTTTTATGGGTGGGAGTCTTAAAACTGTAATCGACCACACGCCATCCTGGAGTGGGCGGCACTATGCGCAAGAATGCACTCATCGTGCTCATCGTTCTCGCGGTCAACCTGGGTCTTTGGGCCTGGTTCAACCGTCCGGCTGACCCGCAGCTCGACTTCACGGGCCAGGTCAAAGCCGTTTCCTTCAGCCCCTACCGGGCCGACCAGGACCCCCTGGTCAACAAGTTCCCCACGGCCGCTCAGATCGAGCAGGACGTGGCCTTCCTCAAGGGCAAGGTGGGCGCCATCCGCACCTACTCGTCCATGGAAGGCATGGAAGCCATTCCGGCCATCGCCGACAAGTACGGCATGCCCGTCATCGCGGGCGCCTGGCTCGACAAGCGCCTGAAGCGCAACGAGACGGAAATGGCCGGGCTCATCAAGAACCTGCAGGAGCACAAGAACGTCACCCGCGCCATCGTGGGCAACGAATCCATCCTGCGCGGCGACTTCAAGCCCGCCGCCCTGGCCGAGTACATCCGCCGCGTGAAGGAGGCCGCTCCCAACGTCCAGGTGAGCACCGCCGAGCCCTGGCACGTGTGGATCAACAATCCTGAGCTGGCCGACAGCGTGGACTTCATCGCCATCCACATCCTGCCCTACTGGGAACGCATCCCGGAGGAGAAGGCCATCGAGTGGAGCATGAAGCGCTACAAGCAGGTGGTGGAGCGCTTCCCGGACAAGCACGTGCTGGTGGCCGAAATCGGCTGGCCGAGCAACGGCGAACGCTGGGGCAAGGCCAAGGCGTCCATCGCCAACGAAGCCAAGTTCCTGCGCCAGTTCATGAACCTGGCCGCCCAGCAGAACATCGACTACTGCGTCATGGAAGCCTTCGACCAGCCCTGGAAGCGCCCGCTCGAAGGCGTCGTGGGCGCGCACTGGGGCATCTGGAGCGTGGACCGCGAGAACAAGATTCCGCTGGTGGGCACCATCCTGGAGGACAGCCTCTGGCCCGTGCAGTGGGGCGTTTCGCTCCTCTGCCTGATCCCCATCTGCTTCTTCCTCTATAAGCGCAAGGACCAGCCTTTCCAGGGCAAGCTGTTCTTCAGCCTGCTTTTGCAAACCGTCACCAGCTCCATGGTCTGGATCGCCTTCACGCCCATCACCGTGGAGTTCCTCCCGGCCGAGACCGCGGCCTGGGCCGTGCTTTTGCCCATGCAGATCGGCTTGCTCGCCGTGGTGCTCATCAACGGCTTCGAAATGAGCGAGATGCTCTGGCCCGAGGGTTTGAAGCGCCGCTTCTACCCCCTGCGCCACGACTCGGACGAAGGCCTGCAGAAGGTCTCCATCCACCTGGCCTGCTGCAAGGAGCCGCCGGCCATGGTCATCGCCACCCTGAACTCCCTGGCGGCGCTGGACTACCCCGACTTCGAAGTACTGGTGGTGGACAACAACACCCACGACCCCGCCCTGTGGCAGCCCCTTGAGGAGCACTGCGCCAAGCTGGGCGAGCGCTTCCGCTTCTTCCACCTGGAGGAATGGCCGGGCTACAAGGCCGGCGCGCTGAACTTCGCCCTCAAGAACACCTCGGCCGACTCCCGCATCATCGCCGTGGTGGACTCCGACTATCAGGTGCGCCCGAGCTGGCTGCGCTCCCTCACCCCGTACTTCGACAAGCCGGACGTGGCCATCGTGCAGTCGCCGCAGGACCACCGCGAGTGGGAAGGCGACCCGTACAAGACCGTGTGCGCCTGGGAATACGACGGCTTCTTCCGCATCGGCATGGTGCACAGAAACGAGCGCAACGCCATCATCCAGCACGGCACCATGACCATGATCCGCAAGGCGGTCATGGACGAGGTTGGCGGCTGGGGCGAATGGTGCATCTGTGAAGACGCGGAGCTCGGCCTGCGCGTGTTCGAGCGCGGCTACCAGGCCGTCTACGTGCCCGAGAGCTTCGGCCAGGGCCTGACCCCCGACACCTACTCCGGCTTCAAGAGCCAGCGCTTCCGCTGGGCCTACGGCGCCGTGCAGATCCTGAAGCGCCACTGGCGCATGCTGCTGCCCTGGAACAAGACCACCAGCCTGGACAACGGCCAGAAGTACCACTTCATCGCCGGCTGGCTGCCCTGGTTCGCCGACGCCACCCAGATCGCCGTGCTGGTCGTCAGCCTGGTCTGGAGCCTGGGCATGCTGGTGCTGCCCCGCTACTTCGGCACGCCGCTGTCCATCTTCCTGCTGCCGCCGCTGGGCGCGTTCATCTTCAAGCTGTTCCACTTCATGTGGCTGTACAAGACCCGCGTGAAGTGCGGCGTGTGGGAGCGCATCGGCGCGGCCATCGCCGGCCTGGCCCTTACCCACACCATCGCCAAGGCCATGATCCAGGGCCTGTTCACCTCCAAGAAGCCCTTCCTGCGCACGCCCAAGTGCGAGGAACGCTGCGCCGTGACCCGCGGCCTCCTGATGGCGCGTGAAGAGCTGATCATCCTCGGCCTCTTGTGGATCGCCGCCGGCGCGGTCATCGCCCGCTACGGCACCGAGAACCCGGACATCGTCACCTGGGCGGTCATCCTGCTGGTGCAGAGCGCCCCGTACCTGGCCTCCCTGTGCCTGTCGCTCTTGTCCGTGATGCCGAACCTGGTGCCCGGCGTGAGCCGCCAGATTGCCTGCCAGAACGCCTGCCAGATCGCGGCCGCCCCGGCTGCCGGCGGCGCCGCCACGGTGAGCATTCCGGTGGAGAGGAAAGAGAAGGCGTAAGCAAGCCAGGGGCGCCGCCCCTGGACCCCGCCAAGGGGAATGATTCCCCTTGGAACCCTCAAATGAATATGGCCCGGCCCTCGCGTGAGGACCGGGCCTTTTTCATTCGATTGATGCGCGGGGAAGGTTACTGGCTTTGGCCGCCTTGGCCACCCTCGATGATGCGGAAGAGCTCCAGGCCCATGTCCAGCATCGGGTCGCCGGTGCCCTGCGCGCCCTGCCCGGCCTTCGCCGGAGCGGGCTCCGGCTCGTTCACCCCGATGAGCTTGAGCGTGACCATTTCCGGCTTGAGGGTATACGCCCGGCCATCGCGCTCCTGCTGGTCAGCGCTGGAGAGCGCGCCTTCCACGCCGGAACGCGCGCCCTCGCGCACGCTCTCGCGCAGCACCGAGGCCGTGTTGAACACGCGGCGCACCGCAATGTCCTTCTGGCGGTAGCCTTCCCTGATGATGGTCAGCAGGTGGTCCTGGTCCTTGGGCATTTCCACGCTGCACGGCGTGCTGGGGCAGACCTGCTTGCCGTCCAGGAACACCACGGCCCCGCTGGGGTCGGTGCTCACCGGAATCTTCTGGGTGGCCACGCAGCCCGAAAGAGCGGCGGCGAAAAGGGCGGCGCAGGCCGTGCGGAGCAGGGGCGTTT
Source organism: uncultured Desulfocurvus sp. (assembly GCA_964446455.1). GTDB lineage: Bacteria > Desulfobacterota > Desulfovibrionia > Desulfovibrionales > Desulfovibrionaceae > Humidesulfovibrio. The sequence continues at coordinate 23,090 of CAYUOW010000028.1, read as the reverse complement.
TGGTGCGCATCATGGGCTCTCCTTGGGTTGCGGGGGGTCTGGCCGCAAACTACCCGGAATTGCCCGCGCGGACAAGCGGCGCCTTAGTCTTCCGCAAGTCCCAGGGCTTCGCGCACGGTCGCGATGCCGCAGCCTTCCACGAAGCGCGCCGAGCGCTGGTTCTTGCGGGCCGTGGCCGCATAATGCCGCAGGGTGCGCGCCATGAGCTCCAGGGCCGCGTCCGCGTCCAGGCCCGTGGCCAGCTCGTCGGCCGCGCGGGGCCTGGCCCCGGCGTTGCCGCCAAAGGCCAGCGTCCAGCCGTCCTTGCGGCCCACAAGGCCCACATCGCGCACGTAGGACTCGCCGCAGCAGCGCGGGCAGCCGGAAAGCCCCACGCGCACCTTGGCGGGCAGGTCCAACTCCGCCGAGAGCCCGGCCAGAAGCTCCTCGACGCGCCCGGCCATGGCGATGGTGTCCTGCTGGCCGTTGGGGCAGGCCCGGCTGCCCGGGCAGGCCTGGACCAGACTCCCACCATGCCCGCGCGCCACCTCGCCCGGAACCCCGGCGGCGGCCAGGGCTTCCAGCACCCGTTCCCCTTCGTCCTCGGGCACACCCATGAGCAGGATGCGCTGGCTGGACATGAGCTTGAGCAGGGGCACGGCAAAGCGCCGGGCCACGGCGGCGATTGCCTCCAGCTGCTCCGGCGTGACCACCCCGCCGGGCGTGCGCGGCGCGATGGAACAGGTACGGGGGTCGGCGGTGCCGGGGCTGATCTTCGGACGCATGGGGCCTCCGTGGCGTTTGGGTGCGGGGTTGCAGTCCCCCACTAGCAGTCGGGGCGGGAACACGCTTTGACTTACATCAGGCGAGGCATCAGACAGGTCAGGGAGAAGAGGCGGATGCGGCTGCTACCAGGGCTGCCAGCCGCTGGTGCGGCCCCCGCCCGATGGCCTCGGCTCGTCGGCGGTGATGGCGTTCTCCACGTGCTCGACGGATGCCACCGCGCCGGCCCGGAACAGCACGGACACGAGGTCGAAGCGGCAGGGGCGGTCCCAGAGGTCGTGCTTGGACAGGTAGCTCTGGGCGGCGCGCAGCAGGCGGGAGCGTTTCTGCGCGGTGAGGCCATCGGACGGCGCGGCCAAGGAGCCCTCGGCCCGCGTCTTGACCTCCACAAAGACCAGCGTGTCCTTGTCCTCGCACACCAGATCAAGCTCCAGGCGGCCAAGGACTACGTTGCGCTCCAGCACCCGCAGACCTTTGGTCCGCAGATGTTCTGCAGCGGCGTCCTCGCCCTGGCGGCCTACTTCGAGGTGCCGGGCTTCAAGGCGGTCGTCGGAATGCCGGGCAGGCATGACTGGCGCTCCTTGGCGGATGTGGCGGCAGGGACAGGGCCTTCCGGCCGCACGCCCCGGAAGGTCAGGCGGTGGATGGGCGAGGGGCCGAGATCCTTCAGGGCCGCCAGATGCACGGCGGTGCCGTAGCCCTTATGCACGGCCAGGCCGTAGCCGGGGTGCAGGCGGTCCAAAATGCCCAGCAGGTGGTCGCGGAAGGTCTTGGCCAGGATGCTGGCCGCGGAGATGGCGGGCACCAGGGCGTCGCCGCCGATGACCGTGCGCTGGGGCAGGCGGGTCTGGATGGTCTGGTTGCCGTCGATCAACAGCAGCGAGGGCGCGAGGCGCAGGCGGGCCACGGCGCGCTCCATGCTGCGAAGGCTGGCCTGCAGGATGTTCACGCGGTCGATCTCGCCGGGCCAGGCCAGGCCAAGGGACCAGGCCAGGGCCTGGGAGCGGATGGCCGCGGCCAGGCTGTCGCGCTTCTGGGCCGTCAGGGCCTTGGAGTCCGTCAGTCCGGGCAGGTCGAAGGCTTCCGGCAGGATGCAGGCGGCGGAGACCACGGGCCCGGCCAGGCAGCCGCGCCCGGCCTCGTCAACCCCCGCGTGGAAGCCGAGGGGGAGGTCGATGAGCGCGCGCTGCGTCGCGGCGGCGGGGCGTTTGGCCATGGTCTTTCCCCTGTGGGCGCGGGCCCTCTGGAAAAGGCGAAGCGTCCCCGGCAGGGCCGTGTGGCTCCGCCGGGGACGATTGAGTCCGAGTGGGGACTGGGAGGATTAATCCCAGGCCTGGCGGGACTTGACGCGGGCGGCCTTGCCGGCCAGGTTGCGCAGGTAGTAGATGCGGGCGCGGCGAACCTTGCCGCTGGCCACGATCTCCACCTTGTCGATGGACGGGGTGTGCATGGGGAAGATGCGCTCCACGCCGACGCCGTCGGACACCTTGCGCACGGTGAACGTGCTGTCGGTGGTGCCGCGGTTCACGCGCAGAACCACGCCCTGGAAGACCTGGATGCGCTCTTTGTCGCCTTCGATGATGCGGGTGTGGACCTTGACGGTATCGCCCGCGCGGAACTCGGGCATGTCCATACGCATGTGTTCGCGTTCAATCTGCTTCATGATGTCCATATGTCGACTCCTTTTCTGAGAAAGCTATCGTTGTTGCATCAACCGGCGTCGCCCAGCAGCCTGTCCACCAGGATGGCGGCCGCGGCGCGCACCGGCAGGTGGTTGTACGCCGAAAATCCACGCACGGGCGAGACGATGGCGTCGGCCCGCGTCAACACCTCCGGGGCCAGGCCGTGCCCCGTTCCCAGCACCAGCAGCACCGGGGTTTCCTTCAGCCAGCCGCGCACCGTGCCCGGCGGGGTGAAGGCGATCATGCGCTCCTTGCGGCCGCGCGCCGGGCGGTAACCCGTGCGGGCGCAGGTGGCCACGATCCTGGGGGCCAGACCCGTTTCGCCGGTCACCCAGCTCACGGCCTCGTCCAGTCCCGTCACCATGCGCCCAAGGCGCAGGGCCTGGGCCCGGTCGGGGTTGGCCTTGCCGCCCGCGCCGTCGGTCCAGTGGTCCAACAAGCGCTGCCCCAGTTCCCGCTGATCGTCGAGGGGAGTGGCCAAAAGCACTCCGCCCAATTCATAGGTGCGGGAAACGCGGCACATATCGTGGATATCGAGGTTTGTCAAAGAGACAGTGGACGTTTTTCCCGCTTTATCCAGCACCGGATGGTGCAGCAAACAGAGAAACAGGCTGCGCCCAAGGGCTGCCGGGCGGGGCAGCGAACGCAAGAAATTCAGGTCCAATCCGTCCAGCGGCGCCTCGCGCAGCAGCTCCGGCCTGCGGACAAGGGTCCGCTTGAGCGAGGCCTCGCGCCTCCACCGATTGATCTTGGCATGGGACCCGCCGCGCAAAATTTCGGGCACGCCCCGGCCCAGGTATTCCTCCGGCCGGGTGTAGTGCGGGTACTCGAGCAGCCCGGCGCTGAAGCTCTCGTCCTCGCCGCTCTCCTCCTTGCCCATGAAGCCCGGCACCAGGCGCGCCACGGCCTCCATGAGGCACAGGGCCGCGGCCTCGCCACCGTTCAGCACGGCCTCGCCCACGCAGATGGGCTCCAGGCCCTCGCTCTCCAGCAGGCGCTCGTCGATGCCCTCGTAGCGGCCGCAGACCAGGGTCAGCGCCTCTTCCTGGGCCAGCTCCCGCGCCAGGACCTGCGTCAGGGGCCTGCCCGAGGGCGCAAGCACGATCTTGCGGCCCGGCTGGGCCACGCTCTTCAGGGCAGCGGCCAGGGGCTCGGCCATCATCACCATGCCGGGCCCGCCGCCGTAGGGCCGGTCGTCCACATGGTTGTGCCGGTTCCTGGAAAAATCGCGCGGGTTCACCAGGGCCACGTCGATGAGCCCGGCCTCACGCGCGCGGGCGATCTGCGCGCAGGTGAGCGGCCCCTGGAAGAACTCCGGAAAGAGCGTGAGCACGGTGAAGCGCACGGCTACTTCCCCCGCCGGGCTGGCTTGCCAGGTTTGCCGGGCTTGCCCGGCCTTCCCGGTCCCTGCGGCGCGCCTGACTTCAAGGGCTTCGAGGGCGCTGCGGGCGTCGAGGGCTTCGCGGGCCGGACCGGTTTCGGCGGTCTGGCAGGCTTCGCAGGACCGCCTGACGCGTCGGGCTCGTTCAGGTACAACTCCAGCAAGCCCGGCGGCGGGTCGATGTGGATGACCTTCGCGTCCGCATCAAGCCCCAGCAAAAACTCCGGCACGGCCGGGAAGAGAATCTCCTTGCCGCTCGCCGCCGTGATCACCCAGGTGAGCTGCCCCGGAGTGTCCAGGATGGCTTCGAACACGCCCACGAGGCTTTCGTCGGCCAGGAAGACCTTGGAGCCCAGCAGCCGGTGCAGATACTCCTCGCCCTCGTCCGGGGGCGGCAGGTCCGCCTCGGCAATGAGCACCTCGGCCCCGCGCAGGGCCTCGGCCGCGTTGCGGTCGGCCACGCCCTCAAGGGTCAGGATGAGCCTGCCGTTGTGGTCGCGGGAGGTCTTCACCACATAGGGACGCGGGCGCCCCCCCCTGCCCTTCTGGCCGGGTAGGGGCGCGGGCGCAAGGAACAACGTGCTGCCGGGCGCGAAAAGCAGCGGGGAGTCGGCATGGATGTCCATGCACAACTCCCCACGGATGCCGTGCGCCTTGGCCACGCGGGCCACGGCGACCAGTCCGTGCCGGTCGGTACCCGCTATGCCCGGCATGGCGCTATTCGATGATCTCGAGCACTGCGCGCCGCTTGGCCTTGGCCGAGGCCGCTCCCAAGAGGGTCCGCATGGCGCGTGCCGTGCGTCCCTGCTTGCCGATGACCTTGCCGAGGTCCTCTTTGGCGACCTTGAGTTCCAGCACAGCGGTCTGCTCGCCCTCGATCTCCGTGACCTTCACCTCGTCCGGGCTGTCCACAAGCGACTTGGCGATGTACTCGATCATGTCTCTGAGCATGGCGTAACCCCCATGGGAATTATGTGCGCGGGAGATGTGCCGTGAACCCCTGCCGCGAAACAGGCCAAAGGAGCGAGTTTAGGCGCTTTTCTTGGCCACGAGCGAGCGGACGGTGTCGCTGGGCATGGCGCCCTGCTTGATCCACTTGTCGTAGTTGACCGTGTCGATGACGATCTCAGCAGGATCGGTCATGGGATTGTAGTGACCCAGGAACTCCAGCGGACGGCCGTCGCGGCGGCTGGCGCGCTCGAGCACGACCAGACGGTAGAACGGACGCTTCTTGGAGCCCATGCGGGTCAGTCGGATAGTAAGAGCCATGTTGTCTTTCCCCCTGAATTGAGTTGTTATTCGGTTTCAGTCCAAATGGCAAGCGCACGAGGCGCCAGCCGGTTCCGGCGCGCCACGCGCCGTGCTCCGTCAGCGCTTGTTGCGCTGCTTCTTGTTCATCTTCTTCTTCTTGCGTTCGGCCAAAGTCTTCTTGGAAAGCTGTTTCTTGCCCTCGCCCTGCATCTGCGGCATCTCCGGGAAACCAGGCATGCCGCCCAGCGCGCCCATGTCGGGCATGCCCTGGGCCATGGAGTTCTGCATCATGGCGGGCGAAAGCTTGGGCTGGGGCTTGGTGCCGGGCATGGTGTAGCCCGCGGGCATGCCCGGAATCTTGGGCATCTTCGGCATTTGCGGGGCCTTGCCGCCGCCGCCCAGCATCTGCTGCATCATCTTGTTCATCTGCTCGAAATTCTTGATGAGCGCGTTGACCTCGGCCACGGTCTTGCCGCAGCCCTTGGCGATGCGCTCGCGCCTGCTGGGATTGATGATGGAAGGCTCGCGACGCTCCTTCTTGGTCATGGAGCTGATGATGGCCTCGGCCTTGTCGATCTCCTTCTCCGGCACCTGCATGTCGCCCAGCTTCTTCATCATGCCGCCCATGCCGGGGAGGAGCTTCAGGATGCTTTCCAGCGAGCCGATCTTGCGCATGCGGCGCATCTGGGTCAGGAAGTCCTCGAGGTCGAACTTGGCCTGCTGCATCTTGGCGGCCAGCTTCTCGGCCTCGGCCGCCTCCATGGTGTCCTGGGCCTTCTCAATGAGCGTCATCACGTCGCCCATGCCCAGGATGCGCTGGGCCGCGCGGTCCGGGTGGAAGGGCTCCAGATCGGAGAGCTTTTCGCCCACGCCCACGAACTTCAGCGGCTTGCCCGTGACGCTCTTGATGGACAGAGCCGCGCCGCCGCGCGCATCGCCGTCCATCTTGGTCAGCACCACGCCGGTGACGCCCAGGCGCTTGTCGAAGGCCTCGGCCACGGTGACGGCGTCCTGGCCGGTCATGGCGTCGGCCACGAAGAGGATCTCGCCGGGCTTGCAGCGCTCCTTGATGGCCGAGAGCTCCTGCATGAGGGGCTCGTCCACGTGCAGGCGGCCCGCGGTGTCGAAAAGGATGGCGTCGCACCCGGCCTCGGCGGCCTTCTTGAGGGCGTCGGCGCAGATGTCCACGGGATTCATGTCCGTGGTGCTGGGATAGGCGGGCACGCCCAGCTGCTTGGCCAGCACGTGCAACTGCTCGATGGCCGCCGGGCGATACACGTCCGCCGGGACCAGATAGGGCTTCAGCTTGTGCTTCCCGCGCAGGAGGTTGGCCAGCTTGCTGGCCGTGGTGGTCTTGCCCGAGCCCTGCAGGCCGACCATCATGATGGTCACGGGCTTGCGCTTCAGGTCCAGGCCGGTGTTGGCGCCGCCAAGGAGTTCCACCAGCTCGTCGTGGACGATCTTGACCACCTGCTGGCCCGGGGTGAGGCTCTTGAGCACGTCCGCGCCCAGGGCCCGCTCCTTCACGCGGTCGACGAAGTCCTTGACAACCTTGAAGTTGACGTCGGCTTCCAGCAGGGCCATGCGCACTTCGCGCAGGCCATCCTGGATGTTCTTTTCATCCAGGCGGGCCTGACCGCGCAAATTGCGGAAGGCTTCTGAGAGGCGGTCTGTAAGGCTGTCGAACACGTGGTTTTCTCCAGGCAAAATCAATCCGCGCCGCCGGTTCCGCTTTCGCGGTCCGGTGCGGCCCGGCGCAAAAAGAGACTGTGTGTTACATAAGCGGTCAGGTCAAGTCAAGGACTTGCGTGCAGGGCGCCGCGAACCGGCGCGGAGACTCAGGAAGCCGCGGCCCGCCCCACTCCGCCGGGGCCTTGCTCCTTGGCCAGGGCCAGGGCGCTCTTAAGCCTCCCCACGAAGAGTTCCGGCGAGTCCTCCATCTGGGCCTTGGCCACGCCCAGGCTGGCCGTGAGGCGCACCTCCTGGCGGAAGGTATGGCCGGCAACGAGCTTGCCCAGCTTCTCGGCAAAGCGCGCGCCCTGCTCCTCCCCGATGCCCGAGGCCAGGATGAGGAAGCGGCCGCTGCGCCAGCGGAACACGAAGTCCGCCCGGCGCACATGCTGGCGGATGAGCTGGGCCAGTTCATGCAGCACGTGGTCGCCGGTCTCGTAGCCCTTGACGTCGTTCACCTGATGGAAGCCGTCGGCGTCGAGCATGATGCCGCAGAGGTTCACACCGTAGCGGCGCAGGGCCTCCAGCTCGCGCACGATGAGCTGGTCGAAGGCCGTGCGGTTGAGCGCGCCGGTGAGGGCGTCGCGGTGGCTGTGCTGGTCCAGCGCGTGGGCCAGGTGCTCCACGCGGATGGCGGCCTCGCGGTAGGGGCGCACCAGCGCGGTGAACACCAGCGCGGCCTGCCCCGCCAGGGCCACAAGGCCCACGGCCAGGGCGACATAGGACTGCCTGCCCAGGATCAGGGCATGGTCGGGATGGTCCGAAAGCACGGAGTAGGAAACCAGGAATTCGCCCACCAGGGCGGCGGCCAGCACCGCCAGGGTCGCCAGGTAGAGAAGGCTCGCGCTGCCCCCCTGCGGTACGGCGGAGTGCGGGCTGCTGTCGTCCTGCTGCATAGGCGGCCTCCCTTGGCGTTGGCCCGGCGCGGCGTGCGCGCCCGGGGGTGAGCCTACTTCCTGGCTGGCGGCTCGTAGGTGTAGCGCAGCTCGCCCAGCCCGTTCTTCAAGCGCAGATCGATGTTCACGCTGTCCCAGGTCCAGCCGTAGCGGTCGCCCACCTGGCGGCCGGGGCCGTACAGTTCAATGAGGTGGTCCTTGATGAGGAAGAAGTTGGCCTCGCCCTCGAACATGATGCCCGCGCCGGTGAACTGGCCCTTGGGAAAGTAGTAGGCCACCGTGCGCACGTCGGCCTGGCCGAGCTTCAACAGCTCGCCCGGGCGCTGGAAGGTGCCGGGCAGGGGCTTGGGGCTGGTGACGGGCGTGAGGCCCAGGGAGGCCTTGGCCTGCTCCAGGCTGGTGCCCCAGGGCAGGTCGCGGAAGCTTTTGGGTGCGGGCCTGGTGGCGTAGGTCATGTCCGGGCGCAGGGGCTGGGGCGGCCGCTTGGGGCGCTGGATAAAGGGTGGAGGCGTGTCGGCGTCTCCACCTGCGACAGGTGGCGCGGCCTCAAGAACGGCCGGGGCCGCCGCCGGGGCGGAGGTCTGGGCGGCAAGGGCAACGGGGATGCCGAGGCAAATCGCCGCCAGGGCGAGGGCGGCCAGGGAAGAACGCATGGAGCCTCCAGGGCGCGAATATGCGCCTAGGGGATTCTCCCCCGTCCGGGCCGGGAAATCAAGGGGTGCCGGACCGGAAATTAGAGATACAGCGCCTGGGACTGGGCGCGGGCCAGGGCCAGCTCGCGCGTTTCCAGAACCATGCGGCCCAGGCGCAGCAGCTTCCGGCCGGAGCTGATGTCCTCCAGCAGGCGCTTCTCGCGCGTCAGACGCAGGGCCAGGCGGTAGGGGGCGGCGTGGAAGGGGTCCGTGGCCTCATACACGCGGAACAGGTCCAGGGGCAGAACGGTCTCGTGCTGCGGGCATGCGTGCGACATGGCGTCCTCCTGCCGGTTCTCCGGCGTATGGAAGACAATGCACAAAGCGCACCTGCCGCAAAATGCCTCGGCGCATCAAGCAGTTGCGGGAACGGCTCAGGGTCGCTGGTCCAGGCAGGCGGTCAAAAGGACAAAAAAAGCCCCCCGCGCCGGAGCACGGGGGGCCAAGGTGCGCAATTTTCGCCTAGGCCAGAGGATTCAGGTTCTGCATGACCCAGATCACGCGGCCCAGGGTGCGCGCGGCCATCTCGGCGGCGGGCACGTGCAGGTCGGCGTGGCCCTTGTCCTCGGCGCGCAGGACAAACTGGCCGTCCTGGTAGAACACGCGGCGGATGAGCAGGCCCTGATGGGGGAAATGCACGGCGCAGAGATCGCCGTCCGGGTGCTGGCGCTGGGCCATGTCCACGCCCACGAAGGCCCCGCGCAGGATGATCGGCTCCATGGCGGCGGAATCGACGCGCAACACGGTCAGTTCCGGGCGGTGGTAGGACTCGGGGATGGACAGGTCCTCGGTGGGCTGCGGGGCCCACACGCTGGGATCGGCGCTGCCGCCGGCCATGGTGGACACCTGGACCACGCGGCCGCGGGCGTTGGCGCGGCCATAGCTGGCCGGGGCCTCGCGCAGCAGGTTCTCGGCGGCGACTGCGCCGCGGCTGGCGTTCAGGTACACGGGCTCCTGCCCGTCGGAGAGCCAGTTGGGATTAAGGCCGTGGCTGCGGTAGAGCTTCAGGAACCAGTCCGAAGGCACGGAACAGCGGCGCTTGGCGTCGGAAATGCTCGACTGGCGCACTTCCAACACTTCGGCCAACTGCACCTGAGTCCGGGCGCCGGTGGCCTTCTTGATGCGCTCCATGGCTTCCTCGAACCAATGTTCAAGGCGCTCGTCGCACTTTTTCTTCAGCTTTGCCACTGCAATCCTCCGTATTGGTCTTCCTGTATCGGCAATCTGGACGATAGGGTGTCTCTATGTTACCCATCGAACACAAGCTAATCACAACGAGACTATAGTTGTTCGAAAATGCTGTCGTCAAGCAGAAACACACAAGACACTGTGCTGGCCCCAGGCTGTCAGCACTGAGTTGTACTGGGTAGTGGCATCGCACTGTTCATGTACACCACACGGAAACATCTTATATCACGCCCCCCCTCTGTCAATATGCGTCTACGAAAATTAAGTAGAATCAGTATGCAATACCCTTCCCCGGCACGGGGTAGCTGTCATAAACAGTAAGCGATGTTCTTTCGACGTTAGGGTTTGTGCCACACTGCACTGCCCACCTTCTCCTCACCCTCACGTCTTCCCACGCGGCCCCGGCTGTGCTAACTTACTCCAACACCTGCAAAGCACAGGCAATATCAATCTGGTGAGAATCCACATTTGCGCATACCCCGGACCCGCGAGAAACGATGATGAACAATACCGCCTCACGCATATTTCGGGCTTACGACATCCGCGGCATCGTCGGCCGCGATTTTGACGCCGACTGGGTGGAACGCCTGGGCCGCGCCTGCGGCGCCTACTTCCTCTCCAACGGCCACACCCGCGCCGTGGTGGGCCACGACTGCCGCCTCACCTCGCCGGAGTTCCAGGAGCGCCTGGTGCGCGGCCTCTGCTCCACGGGCGTGGACGTGCTGTTCCTGAACATGGTGCCCACGCCGGTGTGCTACTTCGCCATCCGCCACCTGGGCTACACGGCCGGGGTCATGATCACCGCCAGCCACAATCCGTCCGAGTACAACGGCTTCAAGGTCTGGGCGGGCAAAAGCACCATCCACTCCGGCGAGATACAGAAGCTCGCATGCATGATGGAGCGCGGCGAATTCCCGCAGGGCGCCGGCCTGGCCTGTCACCACGACATCGTGCCCGCCTACCTGGAGACCGTGGCCCCCCTGGTGCGCCTGGACCGCAAGGTGAAGGTGGTGCTGGACGGAGGCAACGGCGCGGCCGGACTCATCGCCCGCGACCTGCTCACCCGGGCCGGGGCCGAGGTGGTGGAGCTCTTCTGCGAGCCCGACGGACGCTTCCCCAACCACCATCCGGACCCGGTGGAGGAAAAAAACCTGGGCGCCCTCAAGGCCAAGGTGCTGGAAACCGGCGCCGAGGCCGGCATCGGGCTCGACGGCGACGGCGACCGCATCGGCGTGGTGGACGAAAACGCCAAGGTCATCCACGGCGACCGGCTGCTGGCCCTGTTCGCCCGGCAGGTGCTGGAGGAGAAACCCGGTTCGGCCGTCATCGGCGATGTGAAGTGCTCGCACCTTTTGTTCAACGACATCGCCCGGCACGGCGGCCGGCCCATCATGAGCGCCACCGGGCACTCGCTCATCAAGGACCGCCTGCTCTCCGAAAACGCGGCCCTCGCCGGGGAGATGAGCGGGCACATGTTCTTCGCCGACCGGTACTACGGCTTCGACGACGCGCCCTATGCCGCCCTGCGCCTGGTGGAGATCCTCTCCCGCGCGGCCGCGCCCGCGTCCCGGCTGCTTGACGATTGGCCGGCCACCTTTGTTACGCCGGAACTGCGCGTGGACTGCCCGGAGCACAGCAAGTTCGCCGTGGCCGACAAGGCCCGCGAAGAATTCGCCAAACGCTATACCCTGGAAGGCGACGACGGCGCGCGGCTGGTGTTCCCGGACGGCTGGGCCCTGGTGCGCGCCTCCAACACCCAGCCCGCCCTGGTGCTGCGCTTCGAGGCGGAAAGCGCCGAGCGCCTGGCAGAGCTGCGTCGCCTGGTTGAGGAACCCCTGGCCCGCTGGATCGCCGAACTCTCCTAACCGCCGGAACAATCCCAAATAGAACGGCCCCGCTGGAACACTCCGGCGGGGCTTTTTCTTTTCCTGGTTCTCAATTCATCGCGGAGGACAAAAATCCTCCATTTTGATGTTGACATTCATTTTCAATTTCTTCATAAGGGGGCTGCGCGACGGGAACACGCCTTTCCAGGCCACCCGCACAGCGCAGAAACGCGGAGCAGGAGCAGCACATGTACATGGAGAGCGCAGGAGCGGGAACGACACGCGCGGCGGCGAGGCCCAAGAAGGCCGAGGGCTGCGGCTGTTCCGGCAAATGCGGCGGCCTGGGGGCCTGCGCCACCAATACGGCCCATGAACTGGCCGAGAGCCTGGGCCGCGCGGTGGACGCCCGCGACCGGCGACTGTTCCAGCACTCGGCCGTGGTGGCCGACCTTTCCAGCCTGCTGGGACAGGCCCATGGCCTGACCCCGCGCCAGGCCGAAATGGTGCACATGGCCGCCCACCTGCACGATGTGGGCAAGATCGGCATCCCGGACTCCATCCTGCTCAAGCCCGGCCCTCTTACGGACAGCGAATGGACGGTCCTGCGCACCCATCCCAAGATGGGCGCGGACATCCTGAAGCCGGTGAAGGTGTTTTGCGGCAAGCCCGGCGTGTGCGAGATCGTGCTGGCGCACCACGAGCGTTTCGACGGCTCCGGCTACCCCTATGGCCTGCGCGGCAACGACATTCCGCTGGGCGCGCGCATCGTGGCCGTGGCCGACGCCCTCTCGGCCATGACCGAGGAGCGGCCCTACCGCAAAAGCCTCAGCCTGGACGAGGCCGTGGAAGAGGTGGCCCGCTGCTCGGGCACGCACTTCGACCCCTGCATCGTGCGGGACCTGCTGTCCCTCCGGGGCGTGCTGGAAGGCCTGCTGCAGTCCGCGGCCACGGAGCCTTGCATGGCCGCCACGGAAACCCTGGCCCCGCTGCCGGACCTGTGCCGCAGCCTGGCCAAGAGCGCCTAGCGCAAACGAATTTCATAGCCCACCTCCACTCCACCGCCCACGCTCCATTCCACCCTCCTTACGCAGAGGCGGCCCGGACGACGAACATCCGGGCCGCCTCAAGCCGTCTGTATGCGGAAGGGGGAACTAGTTGGCCGGGGTCTTGGAGCGCATGACCAGCTTCTGCGCGCCGATGCCCGCGAGCTTTTCCTTCAGGGTGCGCGTGTCCGTCGGGGTGCCCTGGAAGAACACCACCACGCGGTGCCAGGCCTTGCCGTCCGTGGTGCCGGACTCGATGTCGCCCTTGAAGCCCAGGCCCTTCACCTTCTTGAGGTAGGCCTTGGCGCCCTCGGCATCGGGGAAGGTGGCGGCCTGGTAGGCATAGTCGTAGCGGCGGGTGTCGGGATCGGGCTTCTTCTCGTCCTTCTTGTCCGCGGGCTTCGCGGCGGCCTTCTCGGCCGTCTTCTTGTCCGCCAGCTTCTCCGCGGCCTTCTTGTCGTCCTTCTTCTCTTCCTTCTTTTCGGGCGCCTTGCGCTCCACCTTGTCGATGGGCCGGGACGGGGCCGGGCCCTCGTGCTTCTTGCCCAACTGCTCGCTGTAGCTCAGTTCCTCGGCCTTCAGCACCTCGGGAGCGGGCTTGGCCAGGCTTTCCTTGGGCATGATGCCCGCGACGACCGGCACGGCGGTTTCCGGCCTGTGGCCGCGCCCCACAAGCACGCCCAGCACGAAGAACAGGCACAGGGCCAGGGTGAGGCCCGTGACCAGGACGGCCATGCCGCCAAAGCCCAGGGTGAAGGAATACTGCCTGCCCGAGGTGTTCGGGTCCTTGAGTCTGATGGGCGCGTTCATCTGCCGGGCTCCTTGGGGTACTGCTGGCGTCCGGAGGCGGCCTTAGGCCGCGTCCTCGCTCACCTGGTCCATGCGTTCCGGCGCGCTCACGCCCAGGAGGTCCAGTCCCGCGGCCAGGGTGGCGGCCACGCAGGAAAGGAGCAGCAGGCGGGCCGAGGCCACGTCCGGCCCGGCGGAAAGCACGTGGTGCTGCGTATAATATTTATGCAGACCTGCGGCAAGCTCGGACAGGTAATGGCTGACCATGTGCGGGGCCAGGGTCTCGGCCGCGGCGGCCACCATGTCCGGGAAGCGCTCCATGAGGCGGCACAGCTCCAGGTCTTCCGGAGTGTCCAGGTGCGCGCAGGCGGCGGCGCCGGGCGCGGCCGGACTGATGCCCGCGTCGCGCGCCTTGGCCAGCATGGAGTGCACGCGGGCGTGGGCGTACTGCACGTAGTACACCGGGTTGTCCATGCTCTTCTTGCGCACCAGCTCCAGGTCGAACTCCAGTGGCGAATCGCTCTTGCGCGAGAGGAACAGGAAGCGCGCGGCATCGGCCCCCACATAGGCCACAACGTCGGCCAGGGTCTCGAACTTGCCCGCGCGGGTGCTCATGGCCACCTGCTCGCCGTCCTTCAGAAGGCTCACCAACTGCACCAGGATCACAGTCAGCGCTCCCTTGCGGCCCAGGGCCTCCACCGCGCCCTGCATGCGCGGCACGTAGCCGTGGTGGTCGGCGCCCCAGATGTCGATGACGCGGTCGAAGCCGCGCTTGAACTTGTCGTGGTGGTAGGCGATGTCCGACGCGAAGTAGGTCAGCTCACCCGAGGACTTGCGGAGCACGCGATCCTTGTCGTCGCCGAACTCCGTGGTCTTGAACCACAGGGCGCCGTCCTGCTCGAAGGCCAGGCCGCGCGCGGTCAGATCGGCGAAGGTTTCGGCAATTCGCCCGGCGTCCACCAGGCTTTTCTCGGAAAACCACACGTCGTGGCCAACGCGAAAATCGCGCAAGTCCTCTTTTATGCCCGCCAGGATCTCATCCACAGCCTCTTGGAAGCAAATGTCGATCGCCTGCGATTCCGGCATGTTGAGAATGTCTGGATATTGTCTGTGCACGCGCGCGGCAATATCTTTAATGTAATCGCCTCTGTAAAAATCCTCTAGATCGGGGATATCCTGCCCGGCCAGCTGGCGCAGGCGCAACCACACGGAATCGCCCAGGATGCGCATCTGGCGGCCCGCATCGTTGATGTAGTACTCGCAGGAAACCTCATGCCCGGTCTTGCGCAGGAGGCGCGCCAGGCTGTCACCCAGGGCCGCGCCCCGGCCGTGGCCGATGTGCAGCGGGCCCGTGGGGTTGGCGGACACATACTCCACCTGCACCTTCTGGCCCTTGCCGAAAGCGGACGCGCCGTAGGCCGCGCCCGCGGCGCTCACGTCGTCCAGGATGCTGTGCCAGAAGCTCTGGGCGAAGGTGACGTTCAAAAAGCCCGGCCCGGCCACCTCGATGCGCTCGAAGTGGGAGGACTGGCCGCGCAGGTCGGCCGCCAGGGCCTCGGCCAGGTCGCGCGGCTTCTGCTTGGCCGGACCGGCCAGCAGCATGGCCACGTTGGCGGAATAGTCGCCGAACTTGCGCTCGCGCGGAGGCTCGATGAGCGTCTTCTCCGGCCAGGGCAGGTCCATGCGGGTGAGCGCGGCGCGCAGGGCATCTTCGAAATATTGCTTGGCTTTCATTGCTTCCCCTTCAAAAAAACTGCACCTGCCTACCAGATTTCCCGCGCGGAGCAAAGCCCCGTCCCATGGGCGTCGGCGGGCGGGCGGCGCTGGCCGCCTACTCCGCGCACAGGGCCAGATCAGCCTCGTCCCACAGGCGCAGGGCAAGGCCAAGGGCCGCGTACTCCGGCGCAAGGGCGTTCTTCTGACCGAGGACCTCGCCCTGCAAACGGCGCGGAATGTTCAGGACCATCTTCAAGCAGGGCGCGGGTTCCGGCAACTCGCGGAGCGTGCCGCCCACAAAGAGCAACAACGCCCGGCTGCGGGCCAGCTGCCCAAGGGCCGGGTGCCGGGGCCCGGCCAGGATGGCAAGCCCCTCCTGCTCCGCCAGGCCGATGCGCGCCGTGGGCACGCCAGCGGCCCAGAGGGTCAACAGGGCGCGGGCCAGGGCGTCCACCGTGGCCTCCAGCTCCCAGGGCGTGTAGCCGCCCGCGCGCCACAGCGCGGCCAAAGGCGTGCCCGCCAGCACCAGGCAGGGATACAGGCGCGCCAAGTCCGGCCGCAAGGCCGCGGCCTGCGCCAAGTCCGCCCGGAAGGCCTCGCGCGTGTGCCCCGGCAGGCCGGGCATGAGCTGGATGCCGAGACCCAGGCCCGCCTCGCGCACCGCCGCGCAGGCGGCCAGCGCCGTTGCCCCGCCGTAGCCGCGCCGGCTGGCGGCAAGGGCCGCGTCGTCGAAGCTCTGCACGCCCAGTTCCACAAGCGAGAGCCCCAGGGCCTGCAACTCCGCAAGTTGCGCGGGGTCCAGGGCGTCGGGCCGCGTGGAGCAGCGGATGCGTGAAAGGTGTCCGCTGGTCAGGAAGCGCCCGGCCAATTCCACAAAGCGCCGGGGCCAGGGCGCGGGCAAGGCCGTGAAGGTGCCACCGTAAAAGGCCAGCTCCGGCGGGGCGGCCGTCGCGGGCAGTTCGGCCAATTGCGCCTCCAGCCGGGCGTGGATGTCTTCCAGTGATTGCGGGGCCTGGCCGGTCTGCGCGGCCTGGTCGCAGAAAATGCAACGCTGCGGGCAACCCGCAAAGGGCAAAAACACGGGCAGGATTTTCGCGTGCGCGGGTCTGGGCGGCTCGGGATGAGGAAAACGCAGCAGGATGCGCCCGCCAGAGGACACGGGCGCGGCCGGGGTCAAGGCCCGGCGGGGGCTCATGCGCCTGCGGGCGCGGCGCCCGCGGGATGCAGCGGCGCCCCGCTTGACGAAGTGTCGGACACCAGCCGCCCGTCGGCGATCTTGATGATGCGCCCGGCCTGGGCGGCCACGTTCTCGTCGTGGGTCACCAGCACAATGGTGGTGCCTGTGGCGTTCACCTGGGCGAACAGGCGCATGATCTCCGCGCTGGTGGCGCTGTCCAGCTGGCCTGTGGGTTCGTCGGCCAAAATGAGCCGGGGCTGGTTCAAAAGCGCCCGGGCCATGGCCACGCGCTGCTGCTGCCCGCCGGAAAGGTTGGCCGGACGGAAGTTCACGCGGTCGGCCAGGCCCACCTTGCCCAGAAGCTCCAGCCCGCGCGCGCGCAGCTCCGCCTGGGTGAGGTTCGAGTACATGCCCGGAAGCATGACGTTTTCCAGGGCCGTGGCGTAGGGCACCAGGTAGAAGCTTTGGAACACGAAGCCCAGCACGGTGTTGCGCAAGGCGGAAAGCTCATCGTCGGGCAGATTCGAGACATCGCGCCCCAGCAGGCGGTAGGTGCCGCTGGTTGGGGAATCGAGCAGGCCCATGAGGTGCAGCAGCGTACTTTTGCCCGAGCCCGACGTGCCCTGCAGGGCCACGAACTCCCCGGCGCGGATGGTCAGGTCGATGCCGGCGAGCACTTCCACGCCGCCGCCTTCCACGTCCTTTTCCTGGCCGTTGGCGTGGGCGCTGTTTCCCGCCAAGTCCGGGCCGGCCGCAACGGGCGCTGCCCCGCGCCGGAACAGGCGGGCGAAGAGGCCCGGCCGCTCTTCCGGCGCCAGCACCTGGCGGAAGACCTTGCGGATGCCGCTCAGCTCGACGACGACTTCGCCGCCAACGTGCCCAGCCCCGGTCATCAGCCGCCCTTCTTGCCGCCGCCGGAACCGCCGGCGGGCTTCACCGCAGGCTTTTCCTCGGCCTTCTTGGCCTCGGCGGGCTTATCCTGCCCGGCCAGCACGATCTGCGTGGCCACCTCGTCGCCTTCGGCCAGGCCTTCCAGCACCTCGCTGCGCTCCAGGCCCGGCAGGCCGAGCTTGGGCTCCACGCGGCGCACGCCGTCGGGCTGGCCCTTGTCCACCACGAACACGGTCTGCTTGCCCGCCACCCACTTCAGCGCCTGGTTGGGCACGGAGAGCACGCCCTCGCGCGTGTCCACCACGATGCGGCACTGGGTGGTCATCTCCGGCCGCAGGAACAGGGCCTGGTCGCGGTCCACGGTGACGAGGGCCTTGTAGTACACGATGTTGTCGCGGATCTCCGGGTCCGGGTACACCCGGTCCACCACGCCGTTGAAGGTCTTGTCCGGCTGGGAGTCCACGCGGAACTCCACGGGCAGGCCCTGCTTCACGCGGCCCACGTCGGTCTCGTCCACGTAGATCCACATCTCCAGCCGCGCGGGGTCGAGCACGGTGACGAGGTTGGCCACCTGCAAGCCCGCCACGATGGTCTCGCCCTCCTGGGCCGTGACCTGGGAGACCACGCCGTCGATGGGGCTGACGATCTTGGTGTAGGAAATGCGCACGTCCAGGGTGGCCAGCACGGCGCGGGCGGCAGCGGCCTCGGCCTTGGCCACGCGGTGGTTCTGCTCGGTCTCGTCCAGCACGCTCTGGGCCTCCAGGCCCTGCTTGGCGAGGGTCTCGTGCCGGGGCAGGGTGATGCCCGCGAACTTGGCCTTGGCGTCGGCCAGGCGCACGCGGGCCTCGGCCTCGTCGCGCTGGGCCTGCAGTTCGCGCGCGTCGATCTCGGCCACCACCTGGCCCTTTTTGACCACATCGCCCACGCGCACATACACGCGGGAAATGGCGCCCGTGGCCCGCGCGCCGATCTTGACGCTGGCGCCCACCTGGGCCTTGATGATGCCCGTGGCCTCCAGTACGCGGCTCACCGCGCCCTTTTCCACCACGGCCGTGGCCAGCACCTTGGTTTGCCCGGCGGCGCGGCTTTTCTTGACGAAATACCAGCCTCCCCCCGCGAGCAGCAGGGCGATGACGGCGTAGATGATCAGCTTTTTCCGGGTCATGGTGGGTGTCTTTCGCCTCGTGAGGAGCGCGGCCTGCATGCGCAGCGGGCCGCGATGGTTGTCTACGTCCTGCCTTCTTTACGCCCAAAGTCCGCGCCTGTCCAAGTGCCGCGGGCCGGCCTCCCCTGTATCGGCGCTTCTGCCGCGGGGCTGAAGGATGCCGCTACTGGACCTGGGTGATGAGCTTGAGCCCGTACTTCTCGATCTTGGCGATGAGCGTGGGCCGCGAGAGGCCCAGCAGCTTGGCCGCGCGCGTGCGGTTGCCGCCGGTTATCTCCAAGGCCTCGGCGATGGTGCTCTTGGCCACGGCGTCCAGCACGTGCTCAAAGGCCGCGTTGCCCGCCTGCTCCATGAGCGCCCGGCGGATGAAGGCCCGCAAGGGGTCGTCGCCTCCAGAGAGGTTGGCCGGGCCGGATTCGGCGCCGCGCATGCCGCCCGAAGCGCCGGAACCAATAGCCTGGCGCATTTCCTCCGGCCCGATGGGGCACCCGCGCGAGAAGATGAGCGCCTTCTGCAGGGCGTTGCCCAACTCGCGCACATTGCCCGGCCAGGGATGGGCGGACAGGAGGTCCAGGGCCTCGGGCGTCAGCCCCGGGCTCTGCATGTCCATTTCCCGCGCCAAACGGGCCAGGAAGTGGTTGGCCAGGCGGGGCACGTCACCCTCCCGCTCGCGCAGGGGGGGCAGGGTCACGGTGACCACCTTGAGGCGGTAGTACAGGTCCTCGCGCAACCTCCCCTCCACCACGGCGGCCTCCAGGTCGCGGTTGGTGGCCGCGATGATGCGCACGTCCACGGGGATGGTCTCCCGCCCGCCCAGGCGCTCGATCTGCTTCTCCTGCAACAGCCGCAGGATCTTGGCCTGCACGTTCATGGGCATGTCGCCGATCTCGTCCAGGAACACGGTGCCGCGCTGGGCCTGCTCGATCTTGCCCACGCGCCGGGAGCCCGCGCCGGTGAACGCGCCCTTCTCGTAGCCGAAGAGTTCGCTCTCAAGCAGCGTGTCCGGAATGGCCACGCAGTTGATGACCACAAAGGGCTTGTCCGCCCGGGCGCTATGCTGCCACAAGGCTCTCGCCACCAGTTCCTTGCCCGTGCCGGACTCGCCCCGGATGAGCACCAGGGCCTCCGTGGGCGCGGCGCGGCCGATGGCTTTGAAGACCTCCTGCATGGCGCGGCTCTGCCCCACCAGGGCGTCTTCCTGGGCGGGCAGGGTGTCATCAGGCGCGATGGCCACGCGGGCCCGCGCCAGCCGCCCGGCGTTCAGCGCCTGGCCGATGAGCCGCAGGATGTCCGGGATGTCAAAGGGCTTCAGGATGTAGTCGAAGGCCCCCAGCTTGGTGGCCTCGATGGCCGTCTCCGTGCCGCCGTAGGCGGTCATGATGATGACGGGCAGGCCCGGGCAGGCCGCGCGCATCTGCTGCATGGCCTGGATGCCGGTGATGCCGGGCATGCGCACGTCCATGACCACGAGGTCGGGCGCGGCGGTTTTGACCTCGGCCACCCCGGCCTCTCCGGAGGCGGCGGC
Organism: uncultured Desulfocurvus sp.; assembly: GCA_964446455.1. Classification (GTDB taxonomy): domain Bacteria; phylum Desulfobacterota; class Desulfovibrionia; order Desulfovibrionales; family Desulfovibrionaceae; genus Humidesulfovibrio. Next base: position 3,375 of record CAYUOW010000028.1, on the reverse strand, counting down.
GCGGATCTCGAAGCCCTCGCTCTCCAGGATCTTGCCGAAGCTCTGGCGCAGCTGGGCATCGTCGTCCACGATCAGGATCTGAGCCATACGCGCTCCCGCAGGGGCAGGACCAGGATGAAGCAGGCGCCCTGGCCCCGGTCCGAAGGTTTCAGGTGGATGTAGCCGCCGTGCTCTTCCATGATGCGCTTGGCGATGGCCAGCCCCAGGCCCGTGCCCTCCTCCTTGGTGCTGAAGAAGGGCTGGAACACGCTCTCGGCCACGTCGGCCGGAATGCCCGGGCCGGAGTCCGTGAGTTGCAGGATGGCCACGCGGCCCAGGGGATCCATGAACCCGGTCTGCTCGGAAATCTCGATGCGGCCATTCTCGCCCATGGCGTCGCAGGCGTTCAGGATGAGGTTGACCAGCACCTCCTTCAGCTGCTCCGGGTCCAGGTCCACCTGGGGCAGGGGCTGCTCGCGCAGCAGGCGCACGTCCACGCCGTATGTCTCAAGGCGGTGCTTCAAGAGCACCAGGGTCATGTCCACCACGTCGGACGGGCTGACATGCTGCAGCTTGGGCTTGGGCGGGCGGGAGAATTCCAGGAAGTTCCGCACGATGGTGTCCAGATGGCGGATCTCCTCGCTGATGACCTCGAAGTCCTCGCGCTGGCCGGGAGAAAGATCGAGCCCACGCTCCAGGGAGAACAGGCGCATCTTCACGCTGGTGAGGGGATTGCGCACGCTGTGGGCCACGCCCGCGGCCAGCTTGCCCACCAGGGCCAGCTTTTCGGCCTGGATCAGATGCTCGCGCGATTCCTTCAGGAGCGCCTGGGTCTCGTCCACGTCGCGCAGCAGCCCCGCCACCAGCTCGCCCACGGCGCGCACCTCGTCCGACTGGGATTGCTGCTCGGCCTCGCCCTGCTGGTCGGCGGCCGGCTCCTTGCCCTGGTCCCTCGCGTGGTCCTTCGCGTAATCTTTACCCTGGTCCGGCCCGTTCCCGGCCGCGCCAGACGCCTGGCTACCTCCCTGCCCGGACCCCATGGCCGCGCCAAGGGCCAGCCGCCGGATGGGCCCCAGCACCTGCCGGAGCAGCACCCAGCCGAGCAGGATGCCCAGCACCGCGCCCGCGGGGATGACGAACAGCGAGGCCGTGGTGGCCGTGCGCGCCAGGGAGCGCATGGCCGAAACGCCCAGGTCGGCGTCGCGGGTGTGCAGGTTGAACAGCTCGCGCGCGGCCTCCTGCGCGGCTTGGCGGTGCCGCGCGGCCTGGGCCGCCAGGAGCGCGCCCTCGCCGGGCTTGCTCTCCACCAGCTCGTCCAGCACGCGGGCCTGGAGCTGGAAGCCTTCGTCCACGTGGGCCAGAAGCTCGCGTCCGGCCTCCAGGGGTTCGCTGGCGCGCACCTGCAAAAGCGACAGCGCGATGGACGACTCGCGTTCCTTGAAATCCTTGCGGCGGGCGGGATCCTGACGCGCGGCCAGGGCGTCGGCCTCCAGGCCGGAAAGCTGCTCCGAAAGGGACAGCGCGCCCACCTGCTGGCCCAGGTTCACCTGGCGCAGGATGTCCGTGGCGTAGAGGTAGTGCTGGGCCAGCCAGTAGGTGGCCGTGGCCCCGGCGCAGGCGCAGATGGTGAGCCCCGCCAGAAGCGCGAACACCCGTCCGCGCAGCGAGGGCTGCACGCTCATGGCCAGTCGTTTCAGCGCCGTGCTCATCCCGGTTCTCCTTTCGCGCCGGACCATAGCGTATGCGCGCCCGCTTGTCAGCCGCGCCCGGCCCGCTCCCCCTTTGCCCCGAAAATCCTGTCAACAGGCCAAACACGTCCTTTTCCCGGCCGGATTGCCGCCCTTTTCATCCCCGCCGGCAGGGCCGTGCTACACTCCCCGCCCATGAACGCCACACCCGACACCCCCCTTCGCCTGCGTTACGCGCCGCCGCCCACCATCGCCCGGTTCATGGCCTCCCGCGCCCTGTACCGGGGACTCATGGGGCCCGTGGGCTCCGGCAAGTCCTCGGCCTGCTGCGTGGAGCTCATGGCCAAGGCCCTGGCCCAGATCCCGGACGAGAATGGCCTGCGCCGCACCCGCTTCGCCGTGGTGCGCAACACCTACCGCGAACTCAGGGACACCACGCTGAAAACCTGGCTGGACTGGTTCCCGGAAGGCGATTTCGGCCCCTTTGCCCACACGAACATGGCCCACCGCCTGCGCCTGCCCCTGGCCGACGGCAGCAGCCTGGAGGCAGAGGTCCTCTTCCGCGCCCTGGACAAGCCCCAGGACCTGAAGAAGCTCCTGTCCCTCGAGCTCACCGGCGCCTGGGTCAACGAGGCCCGCGAGCTGCCGCTCACGCTCATCGAGGCCCTGGGCGACCGCGTGGAGCGCTTCCCCTCCGCGCGCGAGGGCGGCTGCTCCTGGGCCGGGGTCATCATGGACACCAATCCGCCGGACACCGACCACTGGTGGCACCGCCTGGCAGAGGAAGCCCGGCCCGAAGGCTGGGACTTCTTCAGCCAGCCCGGCGGGCTCGTGGAGCAGGACGGTCGCTTCCTGCCCAATCCCCTGGCCGAAAACCTGAACAACCTGCCAAAAAACTTCTACAAACGGCGCATGGCCGGAAAAAGCCCGCGCCACGTGCGCATCTACTACTGCGGACGCTACGGCTTCGCCCAGGACGGTCTGCCCGTGTACCCGGAATTCGACGAGGCCCGGCACCTCGCCCCCGCGCCCCTCTCCCCCGTGGACGGCCTGCCGCTCTTCGTCGGCCTGGATTTCGGCCTGACGCCCGCCGCAGCCCTGGCCCAGCGCCTGCCCGACGGCCGCTGGCTGTTCCTCGACGAGCTCGTGTCGCAGAACATGGGCATGCTGCGCTTCGCCGCCCTTTTGAACGAGCTGCTGCGTTCGCGCTACGGCCAGCTCACGCCCGTCATCTGGGGCGACCCCGCAGGCATGGCCCGCGCCCAGACCGACGAACGCACGCCCTACGACATCCTGCGCGCCAGCGACCTGCCCGCCCGGCCCACGCCCACCAACGACCCCGTGCTGCGGCGCGAGGTCATGGCCGCCGCCCTCTCGCGCACCATCGACGGCGCGCCCGGCCTGCTGCTCTCGCCCGCCTGCCGCACCCTGGCGCGCGGCATGGCCGGGGCCTGGCGCTACCGCCGCCTGCTCGTCAGCGGCGAGGACCGCTACACCGACGAGCCGGAAAAGAGCCGCTTTTCCCACATCTGCGAGGCCGCGCAGTACCTGCTGGTGGGCGCGGGCGAGGACCGGCTGCTGCTCACGCCGGAGGGGAAAGGAGTGATCAGGCAGGCCAGGGCGCTGAACGGGAGGGAAGGGAAATAATATTTGTGGGGGGAGCATGCGCTCCCCCCGCACCCCCCGCAGGCCAAAGGCAAGGGCCGGG
>CAYUOW010000027.1:0-31325 GCA_964446455.1 uncultured Desulfocurvus sp. | reverse complement strand
CGTGGACCGCTTCATGAGCGAGGCGCGCGCCATCACCAACTTGATCGGCAACGGCATCGCGACGATTGTTGTGGCCAAGTGGGAAGGAGCTCTGGACGTGAACGCCCTGAATAAGGCATTGTCGGGCACGAACGAGCAGGCTGAGGACGCCCCCGAGGAAATCCTCGAAGCGGCCAACGGCAACGGCCAGAACGGCAAGGCCTAGCAAACACGGACTTGGACCGGCGGTCCCCCGTGGCCGCCGGAGCATCAACGAACCTGTGCATGGAGGATTTATGTCCCTTCCCTTGACGGCGAACCATCCCACCTTGAACGCGCGGCGCCTGGACGGCGTGCTGGACTGGGCGCAGATGCTCTCCGGCGCCGGGCTCATCAGCTTCATGTGGGCACACATGATGCTGGTGGCCAGCGTTGTCATCAGCCCCGACATCATGAACGCCATCGCCGAATTCTTCGAGAAAACCGGCATGGCCCAGGTGGGCGGTCCGCTCATCTTCCTGCTGTTCATGGGGCACTTCGTCCTGGCGGCGCGGAAGATCCCCTTCCGCCTGGAAGGACAGAAGACCATCTGGGAGCACGCCAAGATGCTGCACCACACCGACACCTGGCTGTGGGTGGTGCAGGCGGTTTCGGCCATGATCATCCTGGTCATGGGCGCCATCCACATGTGGGTGGTGCTCTCCGACCTGCCCATCACGGCCCTCAAGAGCGCGGAACGCATCCGCAGCGGCGCGTGGATCCTGTTCTACCTGCTGCTTCTGCCCATGGTGGAGCTGCACGTGGGCATCGGCTTCTACCGCATCCTGGTCAAGTGGGGCTTTGTGCAGCGCAGCGGCCGCAAGGGCCTGAAGCGCGGCGAGAACCTGCTGACCCTCATCATGATCTCCATCGGCGTCTTGACGCTGATCCGCTTCTGGTTCCTGAAAGGATAGGTGGGCAAGATGCAGACAATCTACACCGACGTACTCGTCATCGGCGCCGGCCTGGCCGGCGAACGCGCGGCCATCGAGGCCGCCCAGGCGGGCTTCTCCGCCATCTGCTTGAGCCTTGTGCCCGCGCGGCGCTCGCACTCCTCGGCCGCCATGGGCGGCATGCAGGCGGCGCTGGGCAACTGCGCCAAGGGCGACGGCGACTGCCCGGACGTGCACTTCGCCGACACGGTGAAGGGCTCGGACTGGGGCTGCGACCAGGAAGTGGCCCGGCTGTTCGCCGACCGCGCCCCCATCGAGATGCGCCAGCTGGCGCACTGGGGGGTGCCCTGGAACCGCGTGGTGCCCGGCAAGAGCATGTACTTCAAGGGCGGCAAGCAGTTCGAGAAGGAAGAAAAGGAAGAGAACCGCGGGCTCATCACCGCGCGCGACTTCGGCGGCACCGCCAAGTGGCGCACCTGCTACGTGTCGGACGGCACGGGCCACAGCGTGCTCTTCACGGTCGACAACGTCTGCGCCCAGCTGGGCGTTGAGGTGCACGACAAGACCGAGGCCATAGCCCTCATCCAGGACGGAGCGACCTGCTTCGGCGTGGTGGCGCGCTGCCTGCGCACCGGCGAGCTCAAGGTCTACCTGGCCAAGGCCACCACCATCGCCTCCGGCGGCTTCGGGCGCATCTACCCCTGCACCACCAACGCCGTCATCTGCGACGGCGGCGGCCACATCCCGGCCATCAACACCGGCATCGTGCCCATGGGCAACATGGAAGCGGTGCAGTTCCACCCGACAGGCATCGTGCCCACGGACATCCTCGTCACCGAGGGCTGCCGCGGCGACGGCGGAACGCTGCTCGACGTCAACGAAGAGCGCTTCATGCACGTGTACGAGCCCGAGAAGCAGGAGCTGGCCTCCCGCGACGTGGTCTCCCGCTGGATGACGCACCACATCCGCCAGGGCAAGGGCGTGAAAAGCCCCTACGGCGAGCACCTCTGGCTCGACATCCGCCACCTGGGCGAAAAGCACATCACCGGCAAGCTGCGCGAAGTGTACGAGATCTGCACGTCGTTCCTCGGCGTGGATCCCATCCACCAGCTCATCCCGGTGCGCCCCACCCAGCACTACAGCATGGGCGGCGTGCGCACCAACAAGGACGGCCACGCATACGGCCTGAAGGGTCTGTTCAGCGTGGGCGAGGCCGCCTGCTGGGACATGCACGGCTTCAACCGCCTGGGCGGCAACTCCCTGGCCGAAACCGTCGTGGCCGGCGGCATCGTGGGCAAGAAGATCGCCGAGTTCCTGCAAGGGGCCGAGGTCACCTTCAACTCCGCGGTCATCGACGCGGAAGTGAAGAAGCAGCAGGAGCGCATCCAGAACGTCATCAGCTGCAAGGCGGGCACCGAGAACGTGTTCAAGGTGCGCCTGGCCATGCAACAAAGCCTGCACAAGGGCGCGAACATCTTCCGCACCGACGCGGGCCTCTCCGCCTGCGTGGCCGAGCTGCAGGAGATTTTGCAGCGCGCGCGCAAGGTGGGCCTCAAGAGCAACGGCCTGGGCGTGAACCCGGAACTCTCCGCCGCGCTCAAGATCGAAGGCCAGGTCAAGATGGCCCTCATGGTGGCCTACGGGGCCCTCAAGCGCACGGAATCGCGCGGCAGCCACAACCGCGAGGACTTCACCGCGCGCAACGACCGCGACTGGCTGTCCCGCACCCTGGCCTACTGGAAGAGCGAGAAGGACGACCTGCCGACCCTGGAATACGAGGCCGCCACGCAGATCTTCCACATTCCGCCGGGAGACCGCGGCTATGGCAAGAGCGAGATCATCAAAGCCGAGACGAAGGGGTAAGCCATGGCCAGACAACTGAAATTCAACATCTTCCGCTATAATCCGCAGGATCCGGAGTCCACTCCGCACATGGAGACCTTCTCCCTGGAGGAGACGGACGCCATGACCCTGTTCATCGCGCTGAACCGCATCCGCGAGGAGCAGGACCCGAGCCTGCAGTTCGACTTCTGCTGCCGCGCGGGCATCTGCGGCTCCTGCGGCATGGTCATCAACGGCCGCCCGGGCCTGGCCTGCCACACCAAGATCAAGGACCTGCCCGCGGACATCACCCTGCTGCCCCTGCCCGTGTACCAGCTGGTGGGCGACCTCTCGGTGGATACCGGCTCCTGGTTCCGCGAGATGTACGACACCACCGAGTCGTGGATCCACACCAAGAAGGTGTTCGACCCCGCGGCCCCGGAAGAGCGCATGGAAAACGACGTGGCCGAGGCCATCTACGAGCTGGACCGCTGCGTGGAATGCGGCTGCTGCGTGGCCGCCTGCGGCACCGCGCGCCTGCGCCCCGACTTCCTGGGCGCCGCGGGCCTGAACCGCGTGGGCCGCTTCCTCATCGACCCGCGCGACGAGCGCACCGAGCAGGACTACTACGAGATCATCGGCAACGACATGGGCATCTTCGGCTGCATGGGCTTGCTCGCCTGCGAGGACGTGTGCCCCAAGCACATGCCCCTGCAGGACCAGCTGGGCTTTTTGCGCCGCAAGATGGGCATCACCGCCCTCAAAAACTTCTTCGGCAAGTAGCCCCGCTACCCGGAGAGCAAAGGAGACGCCATGAGAGAAATCAAGGCGGCGGACATCTCGGCGGCCGTGGCGCGCATGTGCGTGAGCGCCAACACCAAGCTGCCCGACGATGTGCGCAAGAAGTTCGAGGAAGGCTACAAGAACGAAACCACCGAGGCCGGCAAGGAAATCTTCCGCCAGCTGCTGGAGAATGCCGACCTCTCGTTTGAGACCAAACTGCCGCTCTGCCAGGACTGCGGCCTCGCCATCTTCTACGTGGAACTGGGCGAGGACGTGTTCGTCCCCGGCGGCATCAACAAGGCCATCACCGACGGCATGGTGGCAGGCTACAAGGACGGCTTCCTGCGCAAAAGCTCCTGCCATCCGCTGGAGCGCAAGAACACCGGCGACAACACTCCGGCCATCATCCACGTGGACTTCGTGCCCGGCGACAAGCTGAAGATCAGCTACATGGCCAAGGGCGGCGGATCCGAGAACATGAGCCGCGTGACCATGCTGGCCCCCAGCCAGGGCTGGGAGGGCATCAAGAAGTTCGTGGTGAACCGCGTGGCCGAGGCCGGACCGAACCCCTGCCCGCCCATCATCCTGGGCATCGGCATCGGCGGCAACTTCGAGCAGGCCCCGAAGATCGCCAAGAAGGCGCTGCTGCGCAAGCTCGACGACGTGCACCCGGACCCCAAGGTGGCCGAGATGGAGGCCGAACTGCTGGCCGCGGTGAACAAGCTCGGCATCGGGCCCATGGGCCTGGGCGGCAGCTACACCTGCCTGGCGGTCAAGATCGCCATGGCCCCCTGCCACATCGCCAGCCTGCCGCTGGCGGTCAACGTGCAGTGCCATTCCGCCCGGCACGAGGAGGTGGAATTCTAATGCCCACTTACTCCCTCAACACCCCGCTGCAGGACGCGGACATCGAAAAGCTGCGCGCGGGCGACGTGGTGCTGTTGAACGGCATCATCTACTCCGGCCGCGACGCCGCCCACAAGAAGCTGGTGGAGCTGCTCGACAAGGGCGAACCCCTGCCCTTTGACCTCAAGGGAGCCTCCATCTACTACGTCGGCCCCTCCCCGGCGCCCCCGGGCCGCCCCATCGGGTCCGCCGGGCCGACGACCAGCTACCGCATGGACGCCTACGCCCCGCGCCTGCACAGCCTGGGCCTCAAGGCCACCATCGGCAAGGGCAAGCGCTCCGACGAAGTGAAGCAGGCCATGCGCGACCACAAGGCCGTGTACTTCGGCGCCACTGGCGGCGCGGGCGCGCTGCTCTCCAAGTGCATCACCGCCAGCAAGGTCATCGCCTTCGACGAACTGGGCCCCGAGGCCGTGCGCGAAATGACCGTGAAGGACTTCCCGCTCTTGGTCATCAACGACGCCTTTGGCGGGGAACTGTACGCCAAGCCGAACCTTGAGGGTTAGATCGCAATATTGATGCGTTGAAGGGGGGAGCCGGCGCGTGGGCGCTACCGCAGCCGGCCAGTTCCCAGCCCCCCGCCGCCTTGCCAGGGCCGCTGCCCCCACCGTTTCCCGGATGAGCGGGGGACCGGCGGCCCGGCAAAGGGCGGAGCAGAGATGCATGGAACAAATGCACAGGACGCACCTGGGCGCGGGCGGACGTCAGTCTTCCCGCGCCCTTGCCCTTAAGATGGCCCTCTGCTACCGTAGGCGGGCTGGCCGGGACTTCCTCCCGCCTTCCCCCATCTGGAGCCGCCCATGCAGACACCCCAGCAACCTCCGACGCACACCGTCGACCTTGCCGCCAGCCGCGACCAGGACTTCATGGACGCCGTGGCGCGGGAATCCGGCCAGGACCTCAAGAGCTGCTACCAGTGCGGCAACTGCACCGCGGGCTGCGCGTACACGGAGAACTACGACATCCCCGTGCACCAGATCATGCGCCTGGTGCAGCTGGGCATGAAGGACGCGGCGCTCTCCTGCCGGTCCATCTGGCTGTGCGCCACCTGCCAGGCCTGCACCACCCGCTGCCCGAACAACATCCAGGTGGCGGTGGTGATGGACGTGCTGCGGCACATGGCCCGCCGCGCGGGCTACGCCCCGGAGCGCCTGGTCAAGGGCTTCGCCGACTCCTTCCTGACCTCCGTGGCGCGGCACGGCCGCGTGTTCGAGGCCGGACTGGCCGCCTGCTTCGCCATCAAATCCGGCAAACCCCTGCAGGACGCCGGGCTTGGCCCGGCCATGCTCACGCGCGGTAAGCTGGGCTTTTTGCCGCACGAGCCGGGCGGCACGGCCAAGGCCGAGGTGGCCGCCATCTTCGCCCGCTTCCACAGCGGCGCGGCGGAGGGCGAAAAATGAGCGCGCGCCTGGGCTATTATCCCGGTTGTTCCCAGAGCGGGACCGCCGCCGAATACGACATTTCCACCCGGGCCTGTTGCAAGGCCCTGGGCATCGAGCTGGCCGACGTGCCGGACTGGACCTGCTGCGGCAGCACGCCCGCGCATACGGTGGACCATCACCTGGCCGGAGCGCTGGCCGCGCGCAACCTCCTCCAGGCCGAGGCCGCGGGCTTCGACCGCGTGACCACGCCCTGCCCCAGCTGCCTCGCGGCCCTCAAGACGGCGGATTCCCACCTGGCCGACGAGACCTACAAGGCCAAGGTGGAGGCCCTGCTGGGCCGCCCGGCCCCCGGCCCGGTGGACTGCCAGAGCACGCTGCAGGTGCTGTTCGAGCACATCGGACCCGAGGGCGTGAAGGCGCGCGTGAAGCGGCCCCTCGCGGGCCTGCGCGTGGCCCCGTACTACGGCTGCATTTTGAACCGCCCGCCCGGGCTCATGGCCTTCGACGACCCGGAGAATCCCATCGCCATGGACCGGCTGCTTGAGGCCTGCGGTGCGGAAATCGTAGACTTCCCCTTCAAGACCGAGTGCTGCGGCGCGGCCTTCGGCATGCCCAGGCTCGACGTCATGCAGCGGCTTTCCGCACGCATCCTGGACATGGCCGAAAGTGTCGGCGCGGACTGCATCGCCGTGGCCTGCCCCCTGTGCCAGATGAACCTGGACCTCAGGCGCGGGCAGGTGAACAGCGCGTCCGGACGGAACATCCAGATGCCCGTGCCCTTCTTCACCCAGCTGATGGGCCTGGCCCTGGGCCTGCCCGAGGCCGAGCTCTGCCTGCCCAAGCTGGTGCTGCCCCTTTCCCCGGCCCTTGCGGCCGCCGAACAGCGCGAAGCCGCCCGCAAAGCCGAGGCGGAAGCCAAGGCCGCGGCAAAGGCCGCCAAAAACGGCACCCCCCGTTCAGAGCCAGTTTGCGAGGAGGACGCCCCATGCGCATAGGCGTCATGGTCTGCCACTGCGGCAACAACATCGCCGCCACGGTCGATTGCGAGGCGGTCGCCGCCGCGGCCCGCGAATTCCCGGACGTGGTCTACGCCACCGACCACATGTACGCCTGCTCCGACCCCGGGCAGAAGACCATCGAGCAGACCATCCGCGACCTGAAGCTCGACGGCGTGGTCGTGGCCTCCTGCTCGCCCAGGATGCACGAGGTGACCTTCCGCCGCGCGGTGGAGCGCGCGGGGCTCAACCGCTACATGTTCGAGATGGCCAACATCCGCGAGCACGTGGCCTGGATTTCCCTGGACCGCAAGCGCAACACGCAGAAGGCCACGGACCTGGTGCGCATGGCGGTGGAGAAGCTGCGCGTGGACCGGCCGCTGACGCCCAAGAGCTTCGACGTGCAGAAGCGCGTGCTCATCGTGGGCGGCGGCGTGGCGGGCATACAGGCCGCGCTGGACTGCGCCGACGGCGGGCTCGACGTGGTGCTGGTGGAGCGCAAGACCTCCATCGGCGGCGTCATGAGCAAGCTGGACAAGACCTTCCCCACCATCGACTGCTCGGTGTGCGTGCTGGGCCCAAAGATGGTCGACGCGGGCCAGAACCCGCGCATCACCCTGCACACCTTGTCGGAAATCGAGGAAGTGTCGGGCTATGTGGGCAACTTCGAGGTCAAGATCCGCAAGCGCACCACCTACGTGGACTGGACCAAGTGCACGGGCTGTGGCGCCTGCCAGGAAAAATGCCCCAGCAAGAAGGTGCCCGACGCCTTCAATGAGAACGTGAGCCTGACCACGGCCATCAACATTCCCTTCCCCCAGGCGATCCCGAAGCGCGCGTCCATAAGCGCCGCCCACTGCATCCGCCTCACCAAGGGCAAGTGCGGCAACTGCCAGAAGGTCTGCCCCACCGGCGCGGTGGACTTCGACATGCAGGACGAGATCGTGACGGAAAAGGTCGGCGCCATCATCGCGGCCACAGGCATCAATCTCTTCGACCACACCAAGCTCGGCGAATACGGCGCGGGCCGCTACCCGGACGTGGTCACCTCCCTGGCGTACGAGCGCATGCTTTCGGCCTCCGGCCCCACGGCCGGGCACATCAAGCGGCCCAGCGACGGCAAGGAGCCCAAGACCGTGGCCTTCATCTCCTGCGTGGGCAGCCGCGATCGCAGCGTGGACCGGCCGTACTGCTCCGGCTTCTGCTGCATGTACACGGCCAAGCAGGCCATCCTGACGCGTGACCACATCCCGGACTCCAAGGCCTTCGTGTTCTACATGGACATCCGCGCCAACGGGAAGGGTTACGAGGAATTCGTGCGCCGCGCCCAGGAAGAGTACGGCGTGGAGTACGTGCGCGGCCGCGTGGCCCACATCTACCCCAAGGACGGCCCTGACGGCGTGCAGATGATCGTGCGCGGGGCGGATACACTCCTGGGCCGCCAGGTGGAGATCGCCGCCGACCTGGTGGTGCTGGCCGTGGGCGCGGAGTCTTCCGTGGGCGCGCCGGAGCTGGCCGAGAAGCTGCGCATCTCCTACGATCACTACGGCTTTTTCATGGAAAGCCACCCCAAGCTTCGGCCCGTGGAGACCAACACCGTGGGCGTGTTCCTGGCGGGCGCCTGCCAGGGACCGAAAGACATCCCGGCCAGCGTGGCCCAGGCCAGCGCGGCCGCGGGCAAGGTGCTGGCCCTTCTCTCCAAGGACAAGCTTGAAAGCGATCCGCAGATCGCCCTGGTCCAGACCATCCGCTGCATCGGCTGCGGCAAGTGCGAACGCACCTGCCCCTTCGGCGCCATCCGCATGCGCGAGCTGCGCGACGGAAGCAAGCGCGCCGAGGTGGTGGAGACCGTGTGCCAGGGCTGCGGCATCTGCAGCGTCACCTGCCCCGTGCGGGCCATCCAGCTCCAGCACTTCACAGACTCGCAACTGCTCGCGGAGGTCAACGCCCTATGCAGGACATGGGACGAGACTATAGAATCATAGGTTTTCTGTGCAACTGGTGCTCCTACGGGGGCGCGGACGCGGCCGGAGTCGCCCGCTTCAGCCAGCCCACGGACCTGCGCATCATCCGCGTGCCCTGCTCGGGCCGCGTGGATCCCATGTTCGTGGCCAAGGCCCTGCTCTCCGGGGCCGACGGCGTGCTGGTCTCCGGCTGCCACCCGAGGGACTGCCACTACACCGAGGGCAACCTCTACGCCCGCAGACGCCTTGAGATGCTGCGCCGCTTCCTGCCCATCATCGGGGTGGACGAGGGCCGCTTCGAGTACATCTGGGTCTCGGCCTCGGAAGGCTCGCGCTGGCGCGACATGGTGACCAAGTTCACGGAGAAGATCCACGAGCTGGGCCCCATGCCGCGCATGACCGAACCCGCGCGCACGCTGTGCGTGCTGGACGGCATGCTCGGCCAGTCCCTGGCCCAGCCCGACATGGCCCAGGCGGGCACAGCCCAGGGTCTCGCCCAGGGCCAGACGCAGACCATCCTGGCGGGCGAGCCGCAACTGCCCGACTGGAGCAAGCCCGCGCCGGAGCCCAGGGCCGACGCCATGCTCTCGTCAAACGACATCGCCGGCCTGAAGGGCGGCAAGGGGGGCGGTCATGCCCGCTGACCAGTCACCAGACAACCGCATCGCCGAACTGCGCGCCGCGGTCATCGCGGAGCTGCCCAATGTCGATTTCGTGCTGGGCTACGCCAAGGGCTTCGACCCCCTGCACGCCACGCCCGTCACCGTGCGCAGCGCGGAGGACGCCGAAAAGCTCATCTTCGACGCCACCTGCGTGCAGAACCTCGCCACCAGCCTGTATGGCCTCAAGGGCAAGCGCATCGGCCTGGTGGTCAAGGGCTGCGACTCGCGCTCCGTCATCCAGCTCATCCAGGAAAAGCTCATGGAGCGCAGCGAGCTGGTGGTCTTCGGCATGCCCTGCGACGGCGTGCTGGACCTGGCGAAGATCCGCGTCCGGGCTGACATCGCGGCCATCCGCGGGGCGGAATTCGCGGGCGAGGAAGTGCGCCTGCTGCTGCCCGACGGCGCAAAGGTGCTGCCCAAGCGCGACGTGCTGGCCGACAAGTGCCTGCGCTGCCGCTACCCCAATCCCCTGGTGGCCGACCACATGATCGGCCAGGAGCTGACGCCCCAGGGCAGCGAGGACACCTACGCCGACCTGGACGGCTTCGAGAAATTGTCGCCCCAGGAACGCTTCGACTTCTGGAAGCGCCAGATGAGCCGCTGCATCCGCTGCTACGCCTGCCGCAACGCCTGCCCCTTGTGCGTGTGCAAGCACGTGTGCCTGGCCGACAGCCGCGAGCCGCACTGGCTCTCCGCCGAGGCCACCCTGCAGGAGAAGTGGCTGTTCCAGGTCATGCACGCCCTGCATCTGGCCGGGCGCTGCACCGAGTGCGGCGAATGCCAGCGCTCCTGCCCCATGGGCATCCCCATCCTGCTCCTCAAGCGCAAGATGAACCGGGAGCTGAAGGAAATCTTCAATTACGAGGCCGGCGTGGACCCCGAGGCCGTGCCGCCCCTGCACACCTTCCTCATGGAAGAAGACAAGATCAAGGACCGGGGGCAGTTATGGTAGCGCGTTTTCTGGCCAACGAGGCCCTGGCGGACATCGCCGCCGCCTGGGCGCGGGACCACCGCCTGCTGGCGCCCGTGCGCGAGGGCCAGGCCGTGGTGTACCGCGCCTGGGCCAAGGACATGCATCCCTTCCTGGGCCGCCCGCCCACCAGCTCGGCCAAGGAGGCGCTGCTGCCCCAGACCGAGAACCTGCTGACCTACACCTACCGCAAGGACCAGGCCGACCTGACGCGCACTGAGGTCTTCGTGGCCGAGCCCCTGCCCGCGGAGCCCACGCTGCTCCTGGGTTCGCGCCCCTGCGACGCCCGCGGCCGCAAGTTGCTCGACCGCGTGTTCCTGGAACGCGGCGCGCCCCACGGCGTGAAGGACCCGCTCTACGAGGCCAAGCGCAGGAACACCCTCTTCGTCACCGTGGCCTGCGAGCGCATGGAGAACACCTGCTTCTGCCACTGGACCGGCGGCGGCCCCACCTCCGAGGAAGGCTCGGACGTGCTGCTCTTCGCCGTTGGCTCCGATGGCGGCGGCTACGCGGCCAAGGCCCTGACGCCCGAGGGCGAGAAGCTGCTGGAGAAACTGCCCGAGGCCTCGGCCCAGGTTCAGGAAGAATTGGCAGCCAAGCTGGCCGCCCCTGCCGAGCCCGGCCCGGCCCCGGACCTTTCCAGCGCGCCGGAGAGGTATCTCAAGCTCTTCGCGGACATGGACTTCTGGATGGACCAGAGCGCCCGCTGCCTGTCCTGCGGGGTGTGCACGTACCTGTGCCCGGTCTGCTCCTGCTTCAACATCACGGACGAGAACAGCGGCATGAAGGGCAAGCGCCTGCGCACCTGGGACACCTGCATGAGCGCGCTGTACACCCTGGAAGGCAGCGGCCACAATCCGCGCGTCAGCCGGGCGCACAGGTTGCGCAACCGCGTGGGCCACAAGTTCTGCTACCACCCGCAGGAATTCCCGGACGCCGGTTCCGGCGGCCAGCCGGAGTTCTCGTGCACGGGCTGCGGCCGCTGCATCAAGTCCTGCCCGGTCTCGGTGGACATCCGCCGCATCGTCCTCGACCTCATTGAGAAAGGTGACAAGCCGTGAGCGAGAACCCCTATCTGCCCAGTCTGGCCACCATCGTCGAAACCTTCGACGAGACCCCGGACGTGAAGACCTTCCGCGTGGTGCTGAAGGACGAGGCCGCCATGCGCGCCTTCACCTTCCAGCCCGGCCAGGTGGCGCAGCTGTCCGTCTTCGGCACCGGGGAAAGCACCTTCGTCATCTGCTCGCCTCCCACCCGCATGGACTACCTGCAGTTCAGCGTCATGCGCGTGGGCGAGCTGACCCACCGCCTGCACACGCTGAAGGAAGGCGATCCCATCGGCCTGCGCGGCCCCCTGGGCAACCATTTCGATTACGAGTCCATGAAGGGCAAGGACATCGTGTTCATCGGCGGCGGCCTGGGCCTTGCCCCCTTGCGCACCCTGCTGCTCTTCATGCTCGACAACCGCGCCGACTACGGCAACATCACGCTCATCTACGGCGGCAGAACGCCAGAGCACCTGTGCTTCAAGGCCGAGCTGGCCGAGTGGGCGGCGCGCGGCGACATGCGCGTGGAGCTCACCGTGGACAACCCGGACAAGAACTGGGGCCATCGGGTCGGAGTAGTGCCCGCGGTGCTCACCGACCTGGCCGTGAGCCCGGAGAACGCCGTGGCCGTCACCTGCGGCCCGCCCATCATGATCCGCTTCACCATCCAGGCCCTTACGCAGCTCGGCTTCACCGACGAGCAGATCGTGACCACCCTTGAGCGGCGCATGAAGTGCGGCGTGGGCCTGTGCGGCCGCTGCAACATCGGCGGCAAGTTCGTCTGCGTGGACGGCCCGGTGTTCACCCAGGCCCAGTTGAAGGAACTTCCCCAGGAGTTCTAGGCCTCCCGAAAACTTTCGGCGCAAGCCCCGGCCCGGGGTGTTGACATCCAGGCCGAAAGGCGTACTTGGGAATCATAGGCCCTTTCCTTCAACCAATTTGGGGAGGACACGCCAATGGACCACTCAGCTTCGTAGATGTCTGGGGAAGGCACTGCCAGCCACCCATCCGGTCGGCCCGTTCGCGGCCCGGCCAGGCAGCTCCGCAAAGCGCTTGCAAAAAGGCAAGGACCATGGAGCGCCCACACAAAACACCCAAGGCGGCAGGCCACAGAGTTCCTGTAAGAGTTCACCAAGACGCCCCCTCGGAGCCATAGGGGGGCCGCCCGAGACAACCACCATGGCGCCCCCACAAAGATGGGCTTGGCGCATCTGCACAGGCAGAGGTGGACACGTAGGCGCAAGAGGCCGAAAACCCCGTGACCAGGCGGCAAAGGCGCACACAAGGCCAGGACCCGCACAGCCGGCCAGGCCAGGCGAACCCCGCCCCGGCGCCGCCGCAGGAAACGGATCAAACGTGGAAAAAGCGTCACAGGCGTCGGCCCCCGATTGAGGGAGAGCCGAGAACACAAGACAAGAGTAGCGTAAAAGGCCGCCCTGGCTTCCGGGGCGGCCTTCTTTTTGCGGCCCTGCCGCCCCGGTTGGGCCAGCCGTTCCGGTTTTCCTGCCGCGTTGACAATCGGGCCAGGAGGCGTACGAAGAGAATAGCCCCCCTTCCCTCAACCAACACGGAGGAATACCCCATGAAGAGAACGCTGGTGAAAATCCTTGCCGCCGCCGGGCTGTGCGCCCTGCTGCTGCCCGCCGCACTCATGGCCGCCGACATGGGAAAGATGGTCGGCGCGGCGGAGATGATGCCCGGCATGGAAGGCAAGATGTCTGGCCCGGGCATGGCCATGATGCAGGGCGCCGATGGCGCCTCCCTGCTCATGCACATCACCAAGACCGACCCGTACATGAAATGGGACCTGATGCCCGGCACCACCCGCATGCGCCAGGGCCAGGAGCCCCATGGCGCGCTGCAGAACGTGTACGTGAACAAGCTGGCCATGAAGGCCTTCAAGGACAAGGCGGGCATGCTGCCCAACGGCGCCATCATCGTGAAGGAGAACTACACCCCGGACGGCAAGCTGGCCGCCGTGACGGTGATGAGCAAGAAGAAGGGCTACAACCCCGAAGCCGGGGACTACCTGTGGCTCAAGTACACGCCCGACATGAAGATCCAGGCCCAGGGCAAGGCCGACCCCTGCATCAAGTGCCATTCCAAGGCCAAGGACAACGACTGGGTGATGCTGTCGCCGCTGAAGTAGCCGCAGCCACAGCCAAGAAAAAGGCCGCTCCGGACGCTCTCACAGGGCGAACCGGGGCGGCCTTCTCCGTTTCCGGCGCGGGCTGCTACTTGAAGCGGAACAGCACGAACTCCGAGGCCTTGAGGCTGCCGTCCTTGTCCGCATCGGCGCGGGCAAAGGCCTCGCGGTGCTTGCGGTTGAAGTACTCGTCCAGGTCCTCGCGGCTCACATAGCCGTCGCCGTTCATGTCCAGGTCCTTCACGCTGATGGTGCCCTCGCCCTCCAGGCCGGTGATGCCGGCCTTGCGGCGTTCCTCCGGGGTGATCTTCCCATCGCCGTCCAGATCGGCATCCACGATGCGGAAGGGCTGCACCGCGTCGCTCTTCTTCTTGGCATAGGCCATGACCTCTTCCAGGCTCACGCGGCCGTCGCCGTTGGTGTCCAGGTGATGGAAGGCCGGAACGCCCGGCGCGGCCGGGGGCACCACCTGGGCCGAGGCCGGCCCGGCGGGCAGCAACAGGGCGCACGCAAGGGCGGCCAGGGGGACGAAGAACAGGGCGGAGGCGGGGAAGGTGCGGCGCATGGAATCTCCGTTGAGGTGGCGGGGTTAGAGGAAGCGCACCGGCGGGCGCTTGCGTTCCGGCAGGCGCTTGAAGCCGTACTTGGGGCGGCCGAGCATCAGCGCGCCGTAGATCTTGTGGGCCTCCGGGATGCACAGGGCCGAGGCGATGGCCTTGCTGCGCCCGGCGGCGTGGGTGAACAGCCCGGCCCAGCAGGTGCCCAGGCCAAGGGCGTGGGCCGCCAGCTCAAAGTGGCTGAGGGCGATGACGCAATTGCTCGTGTTGTCCATGCCGCCCTTGGGCGCGTGGGCCACCACCAGCTGGGGCGCGCTGCGCAGGATCAGGTCGATGCCCTGATCCCAGGCGTTCAGATAGGGCATGAAATACGGCAGCCGCCGCAGGGACTTTGCCGTGAGGTCCACCAGAAGCACCATGAGGTCCGGGTCCTCGGCCACGATCCAGTTCACGGGCTGGGTGTTCACGCCGGAAGGGGCAAAGCGCGCAGTGTCGATGCAGCGGCGCACCAGCTCGCGCTCCACGGGCTTGTCGCGGAAGCGGCGCACGCTGCGGCGCGAGCGCAGGAACTGCTCGGCGGCCTCGGGCGAGATGTTCAGCGCCGGGTCCAGGGGAACCAAGTCATCGGCGTGCCTGCCGACGAGGGAAAGGGCCTTGGTGGGGCACACCGCGATGCAGTGGCCGCACAGGATGCAGCGGTCCGCGGCATCGGCGGCCACCTCGGGAAACTTGTCCTTCCCGCGGGTGAGCAGGAAGGCCGGGCACTCGCTGATGCACAGCCCGTCCTTGTTGCACAGGGAAAGGTCGATGCTGATGTGGCCTCTTGGATCGGCGTTGGTCTTGGGCATTGCCTCCTCCTTGATGCTCCACCCTTTACATGGACGCGATGATTCCCACAACCGTTCCGGTCATGAGGGAGGCGATGACGCCCGCCAAGAGCGCGCGCATGCTCATGGCGGTTATCTCGCCCCGGCGCTCCGGGCACAGGGTTCCCAGGCCAGCGATGAGGATGCCCACGCTGCCGAAGTTGGCGAAGCTGCACATGGCATAGGCCAGGATGAGCCGCGTGGGCGCGGAGAGCGCCTCCGGCGGCAGGGCGGCCATGTCCATGAAGGCCAGGAATTCGTTCAGGATGATCTTGGTGCCGATGAGCGCGCCCGCGGTGTGGGCCTCGGCCCAGGGGATGCCGATGAGCCAGGCCACGGGAGAAAGGACGACGCCCAGGGCCCGTTCGAGCGTCAGGGGCGCTCCCGCCACGTCCGGGAAAAGGCCCAGGCCCAGGTTGGCCAGCTTCACCACGGCCACGAACACGATGAGCATGGCCACGATGCTCCAGAAGAGCTGCAAACCCTCCCAGGTGCCCTGGCACAGGGCATCCACGCTGCCGGAAGCGCCGCTCTTGGGCATCTCCTTGCCCAGGGTGGGGGTCTTGTCCTCGGGCAGCATCAGGGCGGCCACAAGCAGCGCGGCCGGGGCGTGGATGATGCTGGCCGTGAGGATGTGGCCCAGCGCGTCGGGAATCACCGGCGCCAGCACCGAGGCGTAGAGCATGAGCATGGTGCCCGCGATGCAGCTCAGTCCCGTGGCCATGAGGGCGAAGAGCTCGCTTCGGGTCATCTGGATCAGATACGGACGGATGAGCAGGGGCGACTCGATCATGCCCAGGAAGATGCTGCCAGCGGCGCCCACGCCCAGCGCCCCGCCGATGCCCATGGTTTTCTCGAGCAGCAGGGAGAACAGGCGCACCACGCGCTGCAGAATGCCCCAGTAGAAGAACAGGGAGGACAGGGCGGCGATGACGATGACCAGGGGCAGGGCCTGGAAGGCCAGGCTGAAGCCCAGGGCCGGATTGGTGGCGGTGTAGGGCGCGGGCGCGCCGCCCACGAAGCCGAACACGAAGGCCGTGCCCGCACGGGTGGCGGTCTCCGCAGCCTGGACCAGCCCATTGAGGCCCATGAACAGGGCCTTGAGCGCGGGCACCTTGAGCACCAGGCCCGCGATTGCGAACTGCAGGCCCAGGCCCGCGGCGATCATTCGCCAGGATGCCAGCTTGAACAGGGCGCGGCGGTTCTCGCTCATCAGCCAGGCAAAGAAAAGCAGGCAGCAAAGACCCAAGGCGCTGTGGAACATGTTCTCCCCCGTACGCTGCGTAGTTGGCGCAACATGCGGGATTTTCCGGCGTTTGTGAAGGGGGATGAGGTGAAAGGGAACAAACAGTTGACGCATCATAAGACATTACGTAATAGCCAGCGCCGATAGACAAAATCAAAATACCGGAGAACCATCGATGAATCGTCGACAGGATGGATTGCTGAAAGCCAGCGTGAAAAGCGTTTTGGAATGCTACCGTGCAAACGCCCAGTTCCGGGCAAGCACAGTGGTCCTTGTGCTGGCGTATTCCCTGGTGGCCGCCTGGCTGGCACTCACCATCCAGCCCTTGTTCGCTGCGGCCATGCTCGGCATTGGACCGCGCATCCTCGCCTTTTCCCTGGTGCCCCAGGAATTCCTGCTTTACGACCTGCTCCTCGGCAAGGCGCAGCCTCGCGCCTCGCTGCTCAAGATGTGCTTTGATTCACGGCTGCTGGGCTATGCTTGGAGATACTGCGTCGCGGCGCTTGCCTTCCTGGTGCCCGCAGTGGTGATATCCATGGCAACCGGCTGGTTCTTGGGTTGGAGCGATGGGGACCCGTTGCGCATTGCCCTCGTTGTTGTCCTGGCTGTCGTCATCACAGGACTCGTACTGAGCCTGTGCCTGCGCATCATGTTTTTCCCCATCTTCGTGGCCATGCGCCAGCCGAAAGCGCTGCGAGCCTCTTTCCGGGCGACAAAGGGAAAGGCTTGGCAGGCCACGCGTGCCATGTCCCTTCCCCTCGCCGTTCTACTCACCGTATACCTGCTGGCATATGGGATGGGCATATTTGCGGGAAAGGTCGATGCCGCTGTAAGCATCCCCCTTGTGCTTATCGAGATATGCCTGATCATTTTCCTCACCGCCATGGAGACCGCACTGCTGACGCACACGTACAAGCGGATAGTTGCGCCGACGCAGGAAGAGGGCATGCTTGACGCCTCCGCCCCCATCGCTGCCGACGCGGCAGCCATGGCGTCGCACTCCGACGGCATGGTGGGAGACTCGCCCCAATAGAGGGTGAAGCCTTCTAGCCCCACTTCTCCCGCAGGGTCCTGGCCGCAGCCACGATAGACCGGAGCTTGGCCGCGGCGATGTCCTCCACGTTGACGCAGCGATTGGCGAAGCAACCGAAGCCGCAGTCCGTGTTCAGAAACACCTGCTCCGGCCGGTAGTACTTGAGCGCCTCCTCGGCCTTGGCCACGATGAATTCCGGCGTCTCGGCCTCGGTGGTGCGCGGGTTCACCACGCCCAGGCCGATCTCGCGCGGCAGGCCCGCCTCTTCCGCCCTTTCCGTGCCGGGGACCGGCCCGGAGAGCGCCCGGCCCACGATGCCGATGTCGCCCGCGCGCGGCGTGGCGTATTCCAGCACGAACTGGCGCACGTGCATGCGCGTGAGGGCGGGCAGAAGCGGGGTGTAGTCGCCGGTCAGGAGCACCTCTTCCTTGGTGCTCCAGTTGCCCCGGCAGATGTGCAGGCCGATGCGCGGCCCCGTCTTTCCGGTGGGGTCGTAGATGCCGTCGATGATCCTGTTGATGAGTTCGGCGGCGTAGCGAAGTTCTTCACCCGCATCCCGGCGGGTGGCGAGGGTCGCTCACATGAAGGTTCGTCGGCCGCACTCCTGGCTCAAAACGATTTCCGTCAGCACCGGCTCGTCGAACTGCACGAACTCGCAGCCCGCGTCAGCCAGGTCCTGCAATTCCGCGCGCAACAGCTTCACGATGTCGTCGCCCAGGGCCTGCTGGTTCTCGTACACCTTGCCCGTGTACGCGCCCACCCACATGGAGCGGTTCAAGAGATAGGGCCCGGGCAGGGTCATCTTCACGGGCTTGTCCGTCAGGCTCTTCACATAGCGGAAGTCATTCAGCGCCAGGGGCTCCCGGCGGGAAAGCCTCCCCACGCAGGTGGGGTTGCGGATGGCCGAGGCCGGCACGTCGAGGGTGGTGAGCATCTCCTCGAAGCCGCTCTTGTCCTCCACCTCGTCCAGCATCTCGGCCAGGCTCATCAGCTTCGTGCCTTCCACCTTCTCGGTGATGAAGGAATAGAAGTTGTCGCGGCGGTGCTCGCCGTCCACCAGCACGTCCAGGCCCGCGTCCTCCTGGATGCGCACGGTGCGGCGCACCTCTTCGTCGGCCACGGCGTCAAAGGCCTCGCGGGTCATGTTGCCTGTGCGGCGGTCGCGCAGGGCGCGCAGCATAGTCTTGGAACGCGGCCAACTGCCGACCTGAGTCGTCTGGAAGGGAATTGTCATGCCTACACCACCGCGAATGTGACGTTCAGGTTGGCGGCCTTGCGCAAGGTCGCGGCAATGGGCGAGCGGGCGACCACGGTCTCGAAGGTGGCCCGCGCCAGGGCTTCGTCGTCCATGGTGGAGGCGTAGCACTTGACCCCGATCTCCGCAAAGGAGGGGTCGCCGTCCTCCAGCCCCAGGTGGGCCAGCACGTTGTGCAGGCGGCCCGTCACGGTGAGCTCGATGTCGTCCACCTCAAGCCCGGTGCGGGCGGCCTCGGTCGCATAGGCCGTGGCCAGGGAGCCGCCCAGCGCGCCCAGCACGGCTTCCACCGCGCTGGGGTGGGCGTCCTTTTCCTCAAAGCTGGCGCTCTGGCCCAGCATCCACGAAAAATTGCGGCAGTACACCGTGGCCTGCTGGTGCCCGGTGGACCGGGTGCGCAGCCGCCACACGTAGGCCTTGGCCCGGGCCTTATCGTCGGCCAGGGCGCTTTCCTCCGCCTGGGTTCCGCCGGACTGGGCCTGCTGCTGCTCGCCCCGGCGCACGAAGTAGCGCACGCGGTTCTGCCCAGGCAACTGGCCCAGATACACATGCCCGGCCAGGCGGCACCAGGGCGGCAGGTCGTCGGCCACGGTGGGTTCGCTCGACTGCATCTCCAGCACGCCGCCCACCGGGGCCTTGAGCATGTTCTCGCGGATCAGGAGCACAAGGCCGGAGCCGCAGTCCAGGTCGCCGCCGTCGAACACCACGTCCGGAGCGATGGCCTGCAGCTCGGCGGCGGAAAGGGAGCCAGTATCGGACATCTGCGTCTCCTCAAACGGGAATGCCGCCGATGCGCTCTCCCTGGCGGGGGAACGCACCGGCGGGATGTGTGATCAGGGGGGCTGTGCGCCGGAACTAGTACGCCACGCAGGGGCTGCCGTTGGCCAGCCATTCCACCAGGGCCGCGCCGCCCGCCGGGGTGGCGCCTTCGATGAGGTCGGCCTCGGACAGGCCGCGCTTCTTCAGGCACGGGGTGCACACGTAGATCTTGCCGCCCGCGGCCACGAACTTCTTGATGAGCTCGGTCAGCGGCGCAAAGGGCGCGCCCTCGTCGATCTTCTCGGCCTCGCCCTTCACCGCGCAGTACACGCCGTCGGTGGAGAGGAAGACCATGGTCTCTTTCTCGCTGCCCTGGGCGGCGTTGGCAACGACGAAGCCGAGGGTCGCCTTGTCGCCGTCGGTGCGGCAGTGGGTGATGGTAACGCAGAAGGTGCCGGCCATGTCAGACTCCTTTCAGTTCGGGTTTGTATTCGATGAGGTAGAACGGATGCGCCATTTCAAGCAGGGTGTTCTTCGTCATGCGGCACCAGGCCGGGAACTCCACCGGAGCGGCGGCGTCGCGGCTGATGAGCAGCACCCGTGTGCCGGGCGCGGCATTCTTCAGGTAGGTGTACAGGTTGATGATGACGCGGCCGCAGGTTTCCTCGCCGCCGTCGAACTCATCGTCAAAGGCCCAGTGGGCCGGGCAGGTCTCGTGCATGGGCCGGGCTCCCCCGCTTCCGCGGGGTTTGGTGTTCGCGCGGCGAAACGCCGCCACACCGGACCCACTATCATGCACGACGCCTATAGTAAATATTTCAGAAATCTATTCGAGCGTTGGCACAACTCCCGGAATCGCGCTCCTTTTCCCGCGCGGAGGCCGGAGGCCGCAAAACAAGCGGGCCGCCCGGCGAGGGGTTCACCGGGCGGCCCTTGGGGCATGTCTGGGGGGAAAGATGTTTCGGGCTTACGCCACCCGGGTCTGGCCGTGGGCAATTTCGCGGCGCACGTCCTCAAGGTCGATGACCACGGGCTCGATCATGCTGTGCCCGCCGCGCTCGCCCCAGGAGTAGTCGGTGGCGAAGCGGCCGTCGTAGCGCGCGTCGTCCACGATGTAGAAGCCGTCCTCCTTGAGCAGGCGGTCCCAGCGATGCACAAAGAACTCGAACTTCTTGGGGTCGAAGTTTTCCACGCCGGTCCAGTGCCAGGTGAGCGAGCAGACCTCGTCATCGTAGCCCATGAGCGCCAGGTAGCGGGCCTTGCTGTCCAGGTACATGCGGCGGCGCAGCAGCACGGCGGCATCCTTGATGGGCGCGGGGTCGAAGGACACCTGCTCGCCGTCCAGGGTCACCTCGACCATGGATTCCTCGCCGAGCTTCATGCCGCAGGTGCAGGTGTTGCCCTTGCGCCACCACTCCAGATACTTGGTCTTGTATATGTTCCGGCCTTCCTCGCGGATCTTCTGAGCGGTGGCCGAGGATACGGGATGAAGGGCCAGATCGCAGCAGCGGCCGGTGATGGAAAGGTTAAGGTCCATTGCATCCTCCAGAGTGTTTGGTGCCGAACATCGGGGGCCTTCCGTATCGCCCGCCGTTGCTTGGTTAAGAGCAAGTCCCGGGCCAATTCCATATCTCGCAGGATTACATGTGATTTTTGTCACAATCACGGAAAACCCTCTTACGACGGACGAAATTTGCGTCCGTGCCCCTTGACCTTGGAGCCAGCCAGAGGCAGATTCGCCCCAGGGGTATGTCGTAAGACTTTCGGGGGAACCACCGTGCACCATCCTTTGGGAAAACCGTTTCCCTGCACCTCGCTCTGCTCGTTCATCATGGATTCCGTGGCCGACGGAATCTTCACCGTCGACCGCGACTGGAACATCATCTTCTTCAGCCAGAGCGCCTCGGACATCGTGGGCGTGAGGGCCGACCGCGCCGTGGGCCGCAAGTGCTGGGAAGTCTTCCGCACCGAGGGCTGCAGCGAACATTGCGTGCTCAAGCAATGCATCGCCGAGGACCGCAAGATCGTGAGCCGCGTCATGATCGTGGAGCGCGAGGACGGCGCGCGCGTGCCCGTGAGCGTTTCCGCCGCGCCCCTGAAGGACCAGGCGGGCAATGTCATCGGCGGGGTGGAAAGCTTCCGCGACCTTTCCGCCGCGCCCGGCAAACGCGGCGCGGGCAAGCTGCCCAAGGGCTTCTGCTCCCGCGACCCCAACATGGCGGAAATCCTGCGCATCCTCCCCCAGGTGGCCGAGAGTGAAGCCACAGTGCTGCTCCTGGGCGAATCCGGCACGGGCAAGGAGTTCTTCGCCCGGGCCATCCACGACCTTTCCCCGCGCCACAAGGGGCCCTTCGTGGCCGTGAACTGCGGCGCCCTGCCCGAGCATCTCATGGAGTCCGAGCTCTTCGGCTACAAGGCCGGAGCCTTCACCGACGCCCGGCGCGACAAGCCCGGCCGCTTCCAGCTGGCCGAGGGCGGCACCATCCTGCTGGATGAAATAGGCGACCTGCCCCTGCCCCTGCAGGCCAAGATCCTGCGCGTGCTGCAGGAACGCGTGTTCGAGCCCCTGGGCGGCGTGGTGGGCGTCGCGGCCGACGTGCGCGTCATCGCCGCCACCAACCGCGACCTGGAGCGCATGGTGGCCGAGGGCGGCTTCCGCCAGGATCTCTACTTCCGCATCAACGTGGTGCGCATGACCCTGCCCCCCCTGCGCGAGCGCCGGGGCGACATCCCGCTGCTCGTCGACGCCTCCCTGAAGCGCCGCAGCCTCACCGGCGGCAAGGACATCGAGGGCCTCTCGACCGAGGCCATGCGCCTGCTTCTGGCGCACCCCTTCCCCGGCAACATCCGCGAGCTCGAGAACATCCTTGAATACGCCTGCATCCTCTGCCCCGGCGGGCTCATCCAGGTGGAGCACCTGCCGGCCGACGTGCGCGCCTGCGAGCATCCAGATCCCAGCCAGCCCAGCGGCTGCGGCCCCATGACCATGGAGGAGATACGCTACCGCGCCGCGGTGGAGGCCGTGGAACGCAACGGCGGCAACCGCAACGCCGCCTGCCGCGAGCTCGGCATCTCCAAGGATACCCTGCGGCGCATCCTGAACCGGGCTGACGACAACCCCCTGGACGTGGCCAACCAGGCCTGGACCTAGCAACAGACGCAAATCTCGTCCGCGCAGGGCAAAAAGACGTATAATTCGTCCGCCAAGACAAAATGTCAGCTCAATGACAGCTTCGCCCCCAAAAGAAACACCCGCTCCCCGAACTTTCTGCCCTTTCGCCTCCCGCCCTTGCCCTGGCTGCGCATTGCGCGTATCAAAACCATTATGCGTACTATAATCCTTGGCGGCACCGGCTTCATCGGCACGGCCCTCACGCGGCTGCTCGTGTCGCACGGACACGAGGTCGTGGTGCCCTCGCGCCGGCCGGAAAAGGTCGCGTCGCTGCTGGGCGTGGGCCTGCCCCACGCGCGCATCGTGGGCGCGCCCTTTGACGGCAGAACCGGCGCGGGCTGGGCGGACTTCATCACTCCGGACACGGCCATCGTGAATCTGGCGGGCGAGAACATCGCCGCCGGAAGATGGACCCCGGAGGTAAAACGGCGCATCGAGCAAAGCCGGCTCCTGGCCGGGGCGGCGGTCATGGACGCCCTCAAGCGGGCGGACGCGCCTCCGGCCGTGCTGGTGCAGGCCTCGGCCGTGGGCTATTACGGCGCGCGCGGCACGGAACCCGTGCCCGAATTCGACCAAAGCGGGCAAGCGACCGAGCCGGGAAACAATTTTCTGGCCCAGGTGGCCGTGGGCTGGGAGGCCTCGACCAGCGGAGCCGAGGAGCTGGGCGTGCGCCGGGCGGTCATCCGCACCAGCATGGTGCTGGGCCAAGGCGGGGCGCTGGCGAAGATGCTGCCGCCGTTCCGTTTGGGCCTGGGCGGGCCGCTGGGCAATGGCCGCCAGATGGTGCCCTTCATCCATTTGGACGACGAGGTGGGGGCCATCGCTTTTTTGATCGAGACGCCGGGGCTTTCCGGCCCGTTCAACCTGGCCGCGCCGCAGGCCGTGGATTCACGCGGGTTTGCACAGGCCCTGGGCAAGGCGCTGGGGCGCCCGGCCTTCCTGCCAGCGCCCGCCTTCGCCCTCAAGCTGCTCCTGGGCCAGATGGCCGAGGAAGTACTGCTCTCCGGCGTCAACGCCGTGCCCGCCCGGCTACTGGCCGCGGGCTACCGCTTCCGCCACCCCAGCCTCGCCGGGGCACTTGAAGCCGCCCTTGCGGCAGGATAAGGCTCCCGTGTGGAGGCGCGCATGAGCAAAGGCAGGATTCTCGTCGTCGAGGACGAGACCATCGTGGCCCTGGACATCCAGGCCCGGCTCACGCGCCTGGGCTTCGAGGTGGCCGGGCACGCCGCCACCGGGGCCGAGGCCCTGCTTCTGGCCGAAAACAGCCGCCCGGACCTGGTGCTCATGGATGTCATGCTCAAAGGCCCGCTGGACGGCATCGACACCGCGCGGAAACTAATTTTGTGCCACCGCCTGCCAGTGGTCTACCTCACCGCCGCCAGCGACGAGGCCACCCTGGACCGTGCCAAGGAATCCGGCCCCCTGGGCTATCTGGCCAAGCCCTTCGAGGACCACGAACTGGCCGTGGCCATTGAGATGGCCCTGGTGAAGTTCGAGGCCGACGCGCGGCTCAAGCAGAGCGAACGCCTGCTTTCCACCACCCTGGGCAGCCTGGCCGAGGCCGTGGTCTCCACCGACAAGAACGGACACGTGACCTACATGAACGCCTCGGCCGAGCAGATGCTCGGCGTGCGCGTGTCCGAGGCCGTGGGCTTCGACTGGAGCACGCTGTTCGGCATCCTGGACGAGGCCACCCGCGAGCCCGTGGTCGGGCTGGAGGAGCTGTGCCTGCCGCGCGGCGGCCATCCCCTGTGCGAGGACATGCTGCTCGTCACCCGCGCCGGGCGCGAGATTCCCGTGGCCATTTCCGTTTCGCCGCTGTTCGCGCCCGACAAGGGCGCTGCCCGCGAGGACCTGCAGGGCCGGGTGCTGGTTGTGCGCAACGTGGCCCTGCGCAAGCAGGCCGAGGCCGATCTGCGCACCAGCATGGCCGAACTGCGGGCCACCTTCCGCCAAACCGTGCACGCCCTGGCCAGCATGGCCGAAAAGCGCGACCCATACACCGCCGGCCACCAGCAGCGCGTGGCGCGGCTGGCCCGGGCCATCGGCAAGCGCCTCGGCCTTTCGGACGACGCCCTGGAAGGCCTGGAGATGGCGGGCATCCTGCATGACGTGGGCAAGGTCTACGTGCCCGCGGAGATCCTTTCCAAGCCCGCGCGCCTGTCGCACCTGGAGATGGCCATCATGAAGGGCCACCCGGAGGTGGGCTTCGAGATCCTGCGCGAGGTGAATTTCCCCTGGCCCGTGGCCCGCGCCGTGCTGGAGCACCACGAGCGCCTGGACGGCTCTGGCTACCCCGGCGGCCTGCACGCGGCGGACATCTGCCAGGAGGCGCGCATCCTGGCCGTGGCCGACGTGGTGGAGGCCATGAGCTCCCACCGGCCCTACCGCGCGGCCCTGGGCTTGACCCTGGCCCTGGACGAGATACGCTCCGGCCGGGGCCGCATCTATGATGCCAAGGCCGTGGACGCCTGCCTGGCCCTCATGCGGGACGGCTTCGACTTCGAGGACGCCGCCGCCACCGGCGGGCCGCCGCCACAGACGGATACGCAAGCTGAGGAGAACGCATGACCGCGCAAGGACGCGTGCTGGTGGTGGACGACGAGTCCGGCATCCGCTTTTCGCTCAAGGGCATTCTGGAGGACGAAGGCTTCACCGTGGCCGAGGCCGAGACCGGCGAGGCCGGGCTGGAGCTGCTGGAATCCGGCGAGGCCGTGGACCTGGTGTTCCTGGACATCTGGCTGCCCGGGCAGGACGGCCTGTCCGTGCTGGCGCGCATCAAGGAAGAGCGGCCCGATCTGCCCGTGGTCATGATCTCCGGCCACGGCACCATCGAGACCGCGGTCACGGCCCTCAAGAACGGGGCCTTCGACTTCATCGAAAAGCCGCTTTCCCTGGAAAAGGTGCTGCTGGCGGCGGGCAAGGCCCTGGAGTTCTCGCTGCTCAAGCAGGAGAACTTGGCCCTGCGCCAAAGCCTGGGCGACCAGAAGGTGAACCTGACCGGCGAAAGCCCGGCCATGCGCGACCTGAAGGAGATGATCAGCCAGGTGGCCCCCACCGACGCCTGGGTGCTCATCACTGGCGAGAACGGCACGGGCAAGGAGATAGCCGCCCGGCTGCTGCACGCCCAAAGCCGCCGCGCCAGCCAGCCCCTGGTGGCGGTCAACTGCGCCGCGATCCCCGAGGAACTCATCGAGAGCGAACTCTTCGGCCACGAGAAGGGCGCCTTCACCGGCGCGGACAAGGCCCAGATGGGCAAGTTCGAGCTGGCGCACAAGGGCACGCTCTTCCTCGACGAGATCGGCGACATGAGCCTGAAGACCCAGGCGAAGATTCTGCGCATCCTGCAGGAGCAGCGCTTCGAGCACGTGGGCGGCCGCAAGACCATCAGCGTGGACGTGCGGGTCATCGCCGCCACCAACAAGGACCTGGTGGCCGAGATCAAGGCGGGCACCTTCCGCGAGGACTTGTACTACCGCCTCAAGGTGTTCCCGCTCACCGTGCCGCCCCTGCGCGAGCGCGCCAGCGACATTCCGCTTTTGATCGAGGACTTCGTGGACCAGCTGGTGAAGCGCGGCGGGTGCAAGCGCGCGCGCTTCAGCCTGCAGACCCTGGAGCTTCTGGCCACCTACCCCTGGCCGGGCAACGTGCGCGAACTCAAGAATTTCGTGGAGCGCATGCTCATCATCATGAACGGCCGCGATGTGACCCCGGCTCACCTGCCGCCGGAAGTGCTGAGCCAGTGCCGCGTGCCCGCCACGGACGGCGAGGTTCCGCAGGCCGCAGCCCCAACGCTTGCTTCCGGCGCGGCCGCGCCCCTGGCCGCGTCCGGGGTGTCGCCCCCGGGGGCGGAGGGCGACGAGGACCTGGCCGACGACCTGATGCCGGACAGCTTCCCGGCCGGGCCGCTGGACCTCACGGAGGCCCGCGCGGCCTTCGAGGCCAAGTTCCTGGAGGCCAAGCTGCGCGAGTTCAGCGGCAACGTGAGCAAGCTGGCCGAGGCCGTGGGCCTGGACAGAAGCTCGCTGTACCGCAAGCTGAAGGGCTATGGGCTGATGGCGGAGTAGGCCCCGCGCCAAATAAAAAAGGCCGGGAGCTGCAACCCCCCGGCCCCAAGGGTAAAACCCCCTGTCCCGAAATCCTTACCGGGCGTCTACACCCAGTAGATGATCTCAAACTTCTCGTGCATCTCGGCCTTCAGCTTGTTCATGGCGGCCTTGTCCATGTCGCGGATGCGCAGGAACACGTCGCGCATGCCCACTTCGGCGGGCTCGCAGGACGTGAGCAGGCTCATGAGCCGCGCGCCGTTGTCCTTCAGGTAGTCCAGCACGGGAACCAGCCCGCCCGGCTCGTTGGGCAGGCGCACGCCGATCTGCACCCCGCCTTCCATGACGCCGGTGATCCTCACCAGCACCTTGAAGATGTCGGAGTCCGTCACCACGCCCACGACCTTGTTGCCCTCGTCCACCACCGGCATGCCGCCGATGTTGTTCTCGAGCATGAGCTGGGCCGCGCGCTCGACGGTCTCGCCCTTTTTGATGGTCACGACCTTCTTGGTCATGATGTCCTTGAGCTTCACCTCGGAGAGCAGGTAGTACAGCTCGTGCATGTCCAGCGTGGTGGCCTTGGAAGGAGAGGCTTCCTTGATGTCGCGGTCGGTGACGACGCCGACGAGCACGCCAGCCTCGTCGACCACGGGCAAACGGCCAATGCCCTTCTCCTTCATGATCTTGGACGCCTTCATCATGGACATGTCCGGCGTGCCGGTGACGACCTCTTTGGACATCCAGTTCTCGATGAGCATGCGATTCCTCCTGTTCTCCGCCGGGCAACGCCACCCCGCGTGTGGTATCCATTTTGTTCACTTCTAACGCAGGGCGCAAGAGTTTGCCAGCGAAAAATGCCGCAAAGCCCCTGCCCGTCTTGCTCCGAAGGAAATTCGGCGCGGCTGCGGGCGGGCTCCGCTTTACCTTCCTTCCTCCAGGGGGTAGCATGGCGGCCATGTTTGTCGTGGTGAACGTGGATGATCTCGGCCTGCACCCCGCGGTGCGCCGCGCCGTGGAGGACTTGGCCGGGCTCTCCCGCGTCAGCTCGTCCACGCTCTTGGTCAATGGCCCGGACGCCCCGGCCGCGGCCCGGCTTTCCAGCACCAGCCGCGGCTCCATCGGTGTGGGCGTGCACCTGAACATTTTGCGCGGCAGGCCCGAAAGCCCGGCGCGCGAAATCCCCGGCCTCACCCGCGCCGACGGCCTGTTCCTGGGCGACTACGTGGCGCTGTTCAAGCGCTACCTGGCCCGCGCCTTCACCCCCACCGACGTGGAGCGTGAATGGACGCGCCAGGTGGAGCGGGCCCTTGAAATGGGAGTTACCCCCACGCACCTGGACTCGGAGAAGCACATCCACGTCTGGCCCGGGCTGTTCGAGGCCGCCAGCCGCGTGGCGGCGCGCTTCGGCATCGGCTGGGTGCGCAGGCCGGTGGAGCGCGTGGCGCTTACGCGCTGGGACAAGGGGGCGCTTCGCGCGCGCATTTTGAACACCTTCGCCCTGCTGCACCGGCTGCCCGGCGCCATGGGCGTGGCCCATCCGGCCTGCGTGTTCGGCATTGCCGACC
The DNA here is from genome assembly GCA_964446455.1 of uncultured Desulfocurvus sp. Classification (GTDB taxonomy): domain Bacteria; phylum Desulfobacterota; class Desulfovibrionia; order Desulfovibrionales; family Desulfovibrionaceae; genus Humidesulfovibrio. Next base: position 3,240 of record CAYUOW010000027.1, on the reverse strand, counting down.
AGGGGGCCAGCCTGTTGCCTGCTCGGCTTGCCGAGTATATGAAGCGGATGCGCCCCGACGTGCTGGAAGTGGTGTGCCACCCCGGCGCGCCGCTGCCGGGCGATCCGCCCCTGCCGCCGGAGTACGGCCCCATGCGCATCGCCGGCCAGTGGACCGACGAGCGCGACGCCCTGGCCGCCAAGGGCTGGGGCGCGGCCTTCAAGGAGGCCGGAGCGCAGCTTGTGCACTACGGTCAGCTGGACCCGGCCACGCGGACCCTGCGGAGCTGAGCCCGGGCCGAATAATTTTCAATGAAGCAAGGAAGCCGAATGCACGCAACCGCCGCCACCAGCGCCCAGGGCGACTTCCCCGTGGAAGTCTCCATCGTCACCCCCATGCACAACGAGGAACTCTGCGTGCGCGAGTTCCACCGCCGCATGAGCGCGGTTTTGCGCGGCATGGGCGTGAGCCACGAAATCATCCTGGTGAACGACGGCAGCACGGACAAGACGCCGGAGATCATCCGCGAGCTGTCTGCAAGCGACCCCAACCTGGTGGGCGTGTTCCTGGCGCGCAACCGGGGCCAGTGCACGGCCATCTTTGCGGGCATACAGCATTCCTGCGGCCGCTACGTGGTCATCATGGACGGCGACCTGCAGCACCCGCCCGAAGAGGTGCCGAAACTCATCGAAAAGATCCGCGAGGGCTATGACCTCGTCAAGGGCATGCGCCAGAAGCGCCAGGAATCCCTGGTGCTGCGCCGCGTGCCCAGCCTCATCGCCAACTACCTCATGCGCGCCACAAGCAAGTGCGACATCCACGACATGGGCGGCCTGTCCATCATCAAGGGCGAGGTGGCGAGGGGCATGAAGCTGCGCGAAGGCCAGCACAGGCTCATTCCGGCCCTGGTGTACGGCCAGGGCGGCGCCGTGTGCGAGGTGCCCACCAGCGCGCCGCCGCGCTTTGCAGGCAAGAGCCACTACGGCATCGGCCGCAGCGTGGACGTGCTCTTCGACATCGTGCTGCTGTGGTTCCAGAACTCCTACAAGCAGCGGCCGGTGTATCTCTTCGGCCGCATCAGCCTGTGGCTGTTCATGGTGGCCAGTCTCATCATGTGCTGGCTGTTGTACGGCAAGCTCTTTTTGGGCGAGCACATGGGCACCCGGCCGCCCTTTCTGGGCGCGGTGCTCCTGTACCTCTCGTCCCTGGGCTTCATGAGCACGGGCCTCATCCTGGAGCTTCTGGTGAACACCCACGACGCCGTTTCCGGGGCCACGCCCTACAAGGTGCGCGAGATCGTCACCAGCCGGGACGGCGGACGCCCCTGCCCCGCGCCCGAAGCCGCCCCCCGGCAATAGTCCCCCGACACCAGGAGGCAAGGCATGCGCGTCGGCCTGCTGCAACTGAACCCCAAGGTGGGCGACCTGGCCGGCAACGCCGCGCGCGTGGAAGCGGCTTACGAGCGCGCCGCAGCCCTTGGCGCGGAGCTCTGCGTCACGCCGGAGCTGGCCCTGACCGGCTACCCCCCGCGCGACATGCTGCTCTACACCGGCTTCGCCCAGGCCGCCCGGGCCGAGGCCGAGGGACTCGCCGCGCGCCTGCACAAGAAATATCCCCACGGCCCGGCCCTGCTCCTGGGCTGCCCGGAACTGAACGCCACGGGCCAGGGCAAGGCCCTGTTCAACGCCGCCCTGTGGTGCGAGGCCGGGACCATCCGCGCCAGCGTGCGCAAGTCCCTGCTGCCCACCTACGACGTGTTCGACGAGGCGCGCTACTTCCAGCCCTCGCCGCCCGACTCCTCCAATATCGTGGAGTACCGGGGCGTGAAGCTCGGCATCACCATTTGCGAGGATCTCTGGAACGACAAGGACTACTGGCCGCACCGCCTGTACCCGGTCGATCCCGTTGAGGCCGCCAGCGCCGCCGGGGCCCAGGCCCTCATCAACCTTTCCGCCTCGCCCTTTTCCTTGCGCAAGCAGGCCCTGCGCCAGGACATGCTCTCGGCCATCGCCAAGAAACGCGGCCTGCCCCTGGCCTACTGCAACCAGGCGGGCGGCAACGACGAGCTGGTGTTCGACGGCCGCAGCGCCCTGTACGGGGCCGACGGCTCCCTGCTGGCCAAGGCCGAGGGTTTCGCCGAGGACGTGCTGCTGGTGGACCTCTTCGCGCCCGCCCCATCCATCTCCGCCTCCACTGGAGCCGCCATTCCGGCCGACGATCTTTCCGCGCCCTCCGAGACCTGGCGCGCCCTGGTGCTCGGCACGCGCGACTATCTGGCCAAGTGCGGCTTCAAAAAGGCCCTGCTGGGCCTGTCCGGCGGCATCGATTCCGCCGTGGTGGCCGCCGTGGCCGCCGAGGCCCTGGGGCCGCAGAATGTTCTGGGCGTGCTCATGCCCTCGCCCTGGTCCAGCCGGGGCAGCATCGACGATTCCCTGGAGCTGGCCAAAAACCTGGGTATGCCCACGCAGACCATCGCCATCGAGCCGCTCATGCAGGCCTTCGACGCCTCCCTGGCCGACAGCTTCGCCGCCCTCGCCCCAGGCGTCGGCCCGGGCATCACCGAAGAAAACGTGCAGTCGCGCATCCGGGGCAACCTGCTCATGGCCCTGTCGAACAAGACCGGCGCGCTGCTTCTGACCACCGGCAACAAGAGCGAGCTGGCCGTGGGCTACTGCACCATCTACGGCGACATGAGCGGCGGCTTCGCCGTCATCAGCGACCTGCCCAAGACCCAGGTGTACGCCCTGGCACGGCACATCAACGCCCTGAAATCGCCCGCCATCCCCCAGGCCATCCCCCTGGCGATCATCGACAAGGCCCCGTCCGCCGAACTGCGGCCCGACCAGAAGGACCAGGACTCCCTGCCGCCCTACGAAATCCTGGACGCCATCCTGGCCCTGCACATCGAAAAGGAAAAGACCGCCGCCGAGATCATCGCCGCGGGCTTCGAGGCCGCAACCGTGGCCCGCGTGTGCGCCCTGGTCAAAGGAGCCGAATTCAAGCGCCGCCAGGCCGCGCCGGGCATCAAGGTGGCGTGGCGCAGCTTCGGCTCCGGCTGGCGCATGCCGCTGGCCGCAGCGCCGCTGCCGTAGAAGAGAATACCGGGGGAAACCTTTCTGTAGAAAGGTTCTCCCCCGGACCCCCTTCCAAAGACTTTTCATGGGGGTCGCGGCATTCCCCCTCGGAACCTCTCCCAAGGGCTGCGGCAAAAATGCACGGCAGCCCTGCCAGCGCAAAAGAGGCCCCGGCGAGCTTCCGCTC